>JAFDZL010000483.1 GCA_018266935.1 Bacteroidota bacterium
TAGGTGTAAAACCTCGTGCCAACATCCTGGATATCAAATATCACCAGGTCAAGCCCCTTCAGGTCTTCCGCTGTCGGCTTGTAATGTTTACCATATAAGGAGATAGCCGGGATACCTGTTTTCGGATCAACCGTGTCATTTACCACCGCGCCATTGCTGGCAGTTCCTCTGAAACCATGCTCCGGGCCGAATATTTTCACAATATGTACGCCCAGCTTTAACAAGGTATCAAGGCTCGGGGTATGATTCGGACCAATCACCGAGGTCTGATTGATCACCATGCCGACGTTTTTACCTTTCAGATAATTTACATAAAGTCCGGTTTGATCTGCTCCGGGCAAAGGCACGGAAATATGTAAAGGGCCGGGCAGGCGGCGTAATTTTTTATGCGCCGGCTGCTGTGCATCAGCCAGGCTAAGCAGGGATATTGAAAAAAGGAAAATAAAAAGCGACTTTTTCATAGCAGGCAGTTTTATTCAGGCATCATTCGGCTGAAATCTGCATATTTGCGAAGGTACAAAAATCACCGGCATTGAGTTTCGCCTCATTCATATCTTCCCGCATTTCCTTTAAGTCGAACCGTACTTACTCCAAATTGATCGTGCGCATAGCTATTGTGGGCATTATGCTGGGTTTGGGTGTGATGATCCTGTCCATCGCCATCATCAGGGGGTTCAAGCTGGAGATCAGGCAAAAGATCAGGGGTTTTTCGGGCGATATCCAGGTACAGAATTTTGATAATAATTATTCGTATCAAAACACTGCTGTACCTTACGACAAAGCCTTCGTGAAAGCGGTACAGGCCAACCCAATGTTTGCAGGGATAGCGCCGACAGCAACCAAACCGGGTATCATTAAAACCAAAACGGAAATAGAGGGAGTTGTGCTAAAAGGCGTAAATAAGAATTATAACTGGTCGTTCTTTAAAAGCACGCTCGTAGCAGGCAAGGTCATCGATTTTAGTGATTCTGTTGAGGCGCAAAAGCAATTGCTTATCTCCAGCTATACGGCAAGCAGGCTCAAGCTGAAAGTGGGCGATAAATTCCTGATGTATTTTGTGCAGGAACCGCTGAGAACGAGGCGGTTTTATATCGCTGGTATTTACGATACCGGTGTCGAAGATATCGACAAGACTTTTGTCATAGGCGATCTTTCACTCGTCCGGAAACTCAATAATTGGGATCCTGACGAGGTTGGCGGCTATGAATTGAGGATAAAGGACTTCGATCAGTTGCACGCCGCGGATGATTTCCTGAGCGATAAGATGCCTTTGAAGCTTAAATCTTACCTGGTAACTGATACCTATCCGACCATATTTGAGTGGCTTAAGTTGCTCGATGTCAATGCCCAGGTGATGCTGGTCTTGATGCTTATCGTAGCCACGATCAACATGATATCAGCTTTGCTGATCATCATTCTGGAACGCACCTCCATGATCGGCATTTTTAAAGCCATGGGCGCTGATAACTGGACGATACAGAAAATATTCCTGTATAATGCGACCTATCTCATCGGGATTGGATTGATATTGGGAAACATTTTTGGACTGGGCATAAGCCTTTTTCAATCACAAACCCATTTCTTTAAGCTCGACGAAGAATCGTACTATATGAAATTCGTCCCGATACAGGTGAATTTCCTGGATATGATACTCCTGAACGTCGGCACACTTGTTATTTGCGTGCTGGTGCTGATCATTCCCTCAATGCTGGTGACACGGATTTCACCCGTGAAGGCCATTCGCTTCAAATAACCAATTATTTTACCTCTTTATAGAAGGAATATTGAACCGTAGGTTGACGCCCCCCGAACCGAAACGTATCTGCTGCGCGCCCATGCCGTCAAGCGGGTATTTCAAAAATGGCTCGATGATCAGGCGATTGTTACCGACACGGTACCCCGTACCGATTGCAAGGTTAAGTGTCCTGCCTAAATAAAAACCCCCGGAACCCCTTCGGGTAAGTTGGTTTTGCGGCAATGCTCCGTTAAAGTTGTAGGTGTAAGTCTCGTTGAGGAATGTTCCTGAACTTAAACCCGCCAGCACGTAAGTTTCGGTTTTGCCGGGATCAAAGGTGTACTTCAGGTCTATAGGTATCTCGATTCCTACGAGGTTGGCGTTATAGCTTTTAAACGAAGGCTCAGACATGGAATATTGCAGCGTATTGGCCGAATAAAGTGCCAGCGGTGCGAGATTGATGCCCTGCGGGACCGGTGTCAAAGGTTGTCCGCCATAACTCAGCGAATTTTGCGAAATAGCAATGCCTGTAGAGAGTTTTAACTTCCTGGTTATTCTAATATCCGAAGTAAGGCCGGCGCCGATATTGAACTGGCTGTTACTGCCTTTGGCATAATTGAAAAATGTAGCTGCATATACGCCAAAGCGTACACGCCTGTCGCCGGGAAGATTTCTTTGTTTTGAAGGGACGCTATTGTACGCCAGCAGCCCATTATCCGGTTTGCTGTTCTTCTGAAGATCGGTCCCTGACGATGCGATAATATCGGAATCAGGCGCCTTGTTCGCCGAAGAATCTGGTTTGGCTGCCGCTATGGTATTTGCACTTGCCGAATTCGCATTTGTATTATCCGCAGGTTTCACCGCACTGGTCGTAAGAGTACTCGCGGGGTTACTGGTGGTTTGATTTGCTTTGCTGTTTTGATTCGACGCAACGGGAACGCCATTAGTAATCGATTGTCGCTGATCGACGTTTGTTGAGAGTGTTCCGGGTTTATTGCCTTTTCTTATGATCCGTGTTAAAGCGGATGCACTATTTGTTTTCCGTGCTACCGAATTGTCGCCGGCCACGCCTGCGGACATCTGGTCTGGCTTTACCGCAATAGTACTGTCGCTGCGTTTTTGCGTATTGGCGATTGCCGGTGTTTGGGGTTGCGCCGTATTTCCATGGTTTTTTAACACAGTGTATTGCTGTTGCTTCACGGGCGTTTGCTTCAGCCAAAGTATTCCTATCAGCACTAACACCACCGCTGCCGCAGAACTCCACCATAACCAGGCTATAGGCCTTTTATTTGTTTTTTCAGGGAATTTTTCCCTGAGCCGCTGCCAGCCTTCATCCGCCGCCGTGTCCTCATAATTATCGAACACTTGCGAGATGCGCTTTCTCAAATCTTTTTCAAACTGGTCATCCATGACTTTGTGTTTCGGTTTTGATCAATTTTCTCAATTTCTCCTTTGCCCTGCTCAGATATACCCTCGACGAACTGGCAGGGATTTGGAGCATCACCCCAATTTCATCATGATTGTATCCGTCGATCTCATATAAGTTAAAAATAGCTAATTGGATGGCAGGCAGCTCCTGCATCAGGTTTAGAATATCCTGTACATTCAGGTTGTCCGCCACAGTCATCTGGGAGGGCAGATATTCAGCCCCGTCCAGTTCGGTATTTAGCCGCAGCTTCATATCCTTGCGCCGCCTGTCTATAGCCGTGTTTATAATAATAGTACGCAGCCAGGCTTTGAATGGCCTGTCCTCGTTATAACTTTTCATGGAGTTGAACACTTTAATAAAAGCATCATTCACCACTTCCAATGCATCATCTCTTTCGATGCAATAGCGCAGGCCCACCCCCATGGCATAGCCGTAGAACTGCTTATATAACAGTTCCTGGTGCTTCAAGCTGCCTGATTTGCATTGCTTTATCAACTCATCCTCAGCAATGCGGGTAGGTGGACGCATTAAATGTTCTTATTCAGCCAATAATTTGATCTATTTATTTGCTATACGATATAAAACCCAATATCGCTACAAATACTTCATTTATTCTCGTTTTAGACAAAAGAAGCCCCGCAATTTCGCAGAGCTTCTTACCAAAACAACAAAAATGAAAATATTACTAATTCTTCTTTAAATCATATTGCACCTGCAGCGTGTCGAGGCTGTTGGCTACCATTTGAAGTGAATTGCCATCATAACTATAAATATATTCGCCATTCAAATGCGCTTTACTAGACGTGCCTGTTGTGGGTATGGTGCTATCGATAAAAAGTATAAAGTTGCCGTTGGATGCAAGTTGGTAAGTGCCTTTGCTCCCTGCGATCACCGTCGAAGTATCCCCTGTAACCGAAAAAGTATTAGTTGGCGCCGGCGCCAAAGTAAGCGTGATGTTCGCTTTCAGCGTATCAAACGGGCTGGTGGTTGTATGCCGGTGAAAAAGCCTGAACTGTCCTGAAAAAGTACCGGATACTACAGGAGCAGGAGTGTTGGTGCTTCCTAAACATCCCGCTAAAAATACTGCGATAAACGGTACGAGATAAAGTATTCTATGTTTCATTTGTTTCTTAGTTTGGAATTACGTCGATTGGTATATAAAACGCTACACACCTTCTCTTATTTTACAATTTTTTGGCTTCGTCCCAAAATACGTCCATTTCGGCCAGGGTCATATCGTGCAATTGTCTCCCACGTTCTTTTGCCTTAGCCTCGAGGTACTGAAACCGCTTAATAAATTTACGATTTGTTTTCTCAAGTGCATCCTCCGGGTTGATATTGATGAAGCGGGCGTAGTTTATTAAAGAGAAGAGCAGGTCCCCAAATTCATTTTCAGCTCTTTCATGGTCGATCTTACTTTCATCCTCCACATTAAATTCGTTCCTGAATTCTCTCATTTCTTCCTCCACTTTGGCCCACACCTGTCCTTTTTCCTCCCAGTCGAAGCCGACACCACGCGCTTTTTCCTGGATACGTGATGCCTTTACCAGGGCTGGTAACGAAGCCGGCACCCCGCCCAAAACCGACTTATTTCCTTCTTTAAGTTTGATCTGCTCCCAATTGCGTTTCACATCCCCTTCATCTTTCACTTCCACATCGCCGTAAATATGCGGGTGACGGTTGATCAGCTTATCGCAAATACCGTTTAGCACATCGGTTATCGTGAAGTCATTTGTTTCAGACGTTATCCTGGCATAAAAAACCAGGTGAAGCATAATATCACCCAGTTCCTTTTTTATTTCGGGCATATCGTGCGATAATATCGAGTCCGAAAGCTCATATACCTCTTCAATCGTCAAATGTCTCAAACTTTCAAGCGTTTGCTTTTTATCCCAGGGGCAATTGAGGCGCAGGTCGTCCATAATGGTCAGCAGGCGCTCAAAAGCAGCAGATGGCGTATTGCCGGTAGTAGGGGTGGTTAATGGCATTTTTAATGTGCGAATATGCAGATGTGCAAATGTGCGGATTTTACACCGTCTAATGAAATCCTGTCACGGCATTGTGGCGCGTAACATCTCTCGTTTGCCCGGCGCTCCCGGGGCTTTTTCGACTTTTAAGCCGAGGCGTTTCAGGGCACGTTTAAGATCGCCGGTAATGGCGTAGGTGACGAAAACACCGCCCGGTTTCAAAAAACTTACGGTATGCGCAATTGCACTTTCGGTCCACATTTCAGGTTGGCGTGCCGACGCGAAGGCATCGAAATAGATCACATCGTATTGGTCTTCGCTTGTAAAATCCGAAAGTTTGCAGTGGGCAATTTGCAGTTGGCAAAGTTGATCGGTTCGGATGGTATTAGTTAATGCTGCGTTGTAGTTCCGTATGAAATTTTGCCAGACCGACGGCACGATAAATTGGTCATAGCCGGTTTGGCCGATCATTTCATGACTTAGCGGATAAGCTTCAATGCCAGTATAATTTAAGCGGATGCGTCTGCCTGCACAATATTCGAAACTCAACAAGAAATTTAACCCGGTGCCGAATCCCACCTCGAGCACTGCTAATTCTGTCAGGGTTTTATTCGCAAGAAAATATTCAAGCCCCGACTTCAGAAACACATGCCGGCTTTCCTGGAGTGCGCCGTGCCGGGAATGATAGTTTTCACCAATCTCGCTGTTAAAGATGGTTTTAGACCCATCACCGGTGGTGACAAATTCAAGCATGTTCAAGCCTCCGGCTGCTTGCTTCTAACGCCTGCAATAGCTTCTCCGAGGTCATAAACCGGGACCGTTTTGATCTCGCAGGCAATAATGCTCGTTGCCGCTGCCGACCTGTAGCCCGCAGCGCAGTGCACGATGATCGGTTTGTCGGTCGGTATCTCCTTAATGCGTTCGCGTAGCTCCGGCAGGGGCAATGAAATGGATTGGTCGAATATTTTGCCGTGGCTGATCTCGCCCCAATTACGAACATCCACGATCGTATAATGGTCAGGATGAAATTTATAATCGGATACATCGAGCTGCGGAATGGCCTCATTCGTATGATCGGGATTCTGCAAGGCGCCTTTGATGTTCTTCTCATAGCCTATCTTCGCAGCCTTTCTGATCAGCGTGTCTAAGCTTTCTTCATCAGCCCCTATGAGGTAAAAAGGCTCGTCCGGGCCAATGATCGATCCCAGCCAGGTTTCAAACCTTTCGCCATCCTGTATATTCATTGCGCATGGCAGGTGGCCTTTGCTGAATTCTGGCTGCGGGCGGGCATCTATCACAGGCACACCTTTTTCCAGCGCAGCGTTTCTGTCAAGGCGCGGAACCGATGCTATGCTGACTTCGATAGGTAACGCGCCTTTCTTATTCAATTCTACATCATAGCCGAAATATTTCGGCATGAAGGGTTGATCGGCGGTAAGCATATCGACAAAGGTCAGTTCATCCATCAACTGCAAAGCATAGTTTTCACGCAGTTCTTTGCCGATGGTACTTTCCAGGTCGGGACTAATGCTTTTGCCGCACAACGATCCGGGGCCATGTGCCGGGTAAACGACTGTGTGATGCGGGAGATGCATAAGCTTGTCGCGTGTCGAATGATACATCTGACGGGCCAGGTCTTCCTTTGCGGCGGTAATATTGCCCACGTTCTCGCGCAAGTCGGGCCGGCCAACGTCGCCAGCAAACAAGGTATCCCCCGTAAAGATCGCCTTGTCGTTACCATCTTCATCCTGCAGCAGCACACATATTGAATCAGGCGAATGCCCGGGTGTGTTAATGGCCTTCAACTGAACGTCAGCCAAATGGATCACATCGCCATCATCAAAAGTCTCGTGCGGGTATTCGGCGCCGAGCAATTTGCTCACATAAATGGTGGCGCCGGTTTTTTGATGTATCTCCAGGTGCGAACTGACGAAATCGGCATGCGGATGCGTCTCGATCACACCGATAATGTCAGCATCATGGAAAGATGCAAAATCATAATAGGGCAGAGGGTCGCGCGCCGGGTCGATCACGACCATTTTTCCCAGCCGGACAATGGCGTAAGAAGCGTGTGCTAATCCTTTATCGTAAAACTGATGGATAATCATAGATCAGGCAAAGATAAGTAATAAAACAGCAAAGCCCGGCTATTAACCGGGCTTCCACTTAAGACTAAGAACTTATGACTCAAGACTTACCAAACATGTATCCTGTCTTCAGGTTTTTTATAATATTTATCACCGGGTTGTACATTGAATGCCGCATACCAGGCATCCATATTGCTGATCGGCGCGTTGCAGCGATACTGCTCGGGCGAGTGTGGGTCGGTCAGGATACGCTGCGCAGCTGCTTCAGGGCGTTGTGAACCGCGCCATACCTGCGCCCACGACAGGAAGAACCGCTGATCGGGCGTGAAGCCATCGATCTTGGTTTTTGATTGTCCTTCCTTCGTGCGTTTGAAAGCTTCGTAAGCGATGTTCAATCCGCCAAGGTCGGCAAGGTTTTCGCCCAAAGTCAGTTTGCCGTTAACGTGTAATGTATCCACTACAGTAAAGGCATTATATTGCGCAACTACCTGGTCGGCCCGCGATTTGAATTTGCTGGCGTCGTCTTTGGTCCACCAGTCGCGCAGCGTACCGTCGGCATCATACTGACGCCCCTGGTCGTCAAAACCATGCGTCATTTCGTGGCCGATCACGGCGCCGATACCGCCGTAGTTTACAGCATCGTCGGCTTTGAAATCAAAGAACGGAAACTGCAATATGCCCGCAGGGAAAACGATCTCATTATTCACCGGGTTGTAGTAAGCGTTAACAGTAGGCGGAGTCATGCCCCACCGTTTCTTATCGACCGGTTTACCCAACTGAGAAATATTATAGTCATATCTCCATTTTGAGATGTTTTTAAGGTTACCATAATAGTTATGGCGATCTATTTGCAAGCCGGCATACTCCTGCCATTTGTCAGGATAGCCAATCTTAACCGTGAAAGCATTAAGTTTAGCCAGCGCGCGTTGCTTGGTGGCGTCACTCATCCAGTCGAGCCGCTTGATGCGGTCGCCCAGCACGCCTTTAAGATTATTTACGAGGTTCACCATGTACGCTTTAGCGGCCGGTGTAAAATATTTTTCTACATATAATTGTCCCAATAATTCACCGAGGGAGCCATCAACTAATCCCGACATCCGTTCGTTACGCGGCGTTTGAACCTTCTGGCCACTTAAAGCACTGCTAAACTCAAAATTGGCTTTTACAAACTGCGAGCTTAAAGCAGATGCTGAACCTTTGAGCATGTTCCACGCCAGGTAAACCTTCCAGTCGGCGACGGGAGTGGTGGCCAGCATATTATCCGCCGTCTTCAGGAAATCCGGCTGCGCCACGATCATGGTATCCACTTTGTTCAGTTTCATTTCCGGGAGTAACTGGCTCCAGTTCAAACGCGGCGTCATTTTGTCAACATCAGCCACGGCGAACTTATTATAGGTCTTGTTCGGATCGCGCATTTCGACACGGCTTAGCTGTGCTTTGGCCAGCGCACTTTCGATGGTCCACACAGTGGCTGCGTTTTTTGCGGCTTCGTCGGGGCTTGTTCCCGTCAGTGTGAACAGGGTGGTGACGTATTTGATGTACGCGTTTTTGATCCGCTGGTTGCGGGGATTATCCTTCAGATAATAATCACGGTCCGGAAGGCTGGTGCCTCCTTGCCTCAATTCAACGATGTTTACTTTGGGATGTTTAGAGTCAGCGCCAACACCCGAGCCAAAGAGCGGGCTTCCGTCGCCGTTCACACGGTCAATGATCATTTCGTGGATTACGCCGTTCAGGTCGCTGATTGCCGCTATGCGCTGCAGATCTGGTTTGATCGGATCGAAGCCCTTCTTTTCTATTGCAAGGCTGTCCATACCGCTGGCGTATAAGTCGCCCACGCGTTGTTTCAGGCTCCCTTTCGGCTGTGATGCAGAAGTTTTGCTCACCTGGTTCAGCAGGGCAAGCAGCTTATCCGTATTCTCCTGGTGAAGGATATTAAAGCTTCCCCATCGGGTCTCCTTAGCAGGAATCTCATTTTGTTTGATCCAGTTACCGTTAGCGTACTCAAAAAAGTTGTCGCCCGGCTTTATGGACAGATCCATATTCGCCGCGTCGATAAATTTTGTCGGAGGGCCGCTTGCCCCGTTTTTGCCGCCATCAGGAGCAAACGCCGCGGCGGTTACTAATACTGTTGCGCCGAGCAACAGGTGTGATAATTTGATTTTCATATTAATTATTTGAGAAAGGGTTGAATTTAAATAATTCCGATTCAAACATGCAAAACCGTACAGGGATGATGATGATACCAATTTCTAAACTGTTTCAAAAGCTGTTAGGTTGCCTTAGAAAATGCTAAAAATGCGTTTGTAACAATATTGTGATGGGAGAACGCGATTTTAGGAAGGCCGGGATCGTTAGGATTTCGCAGCAAACTATTAATCAGTATCCTGTAAATCCTTAAAATCATGAAAATCGTGTTAATTTTGCGACATTATGACTATTTCTACAAAGTATCAGCCCGGGCAAGCAGAAGACAAATGGTATAGCTATTGGATGGAGCACAAATTTTTCAGATCGGTGCCCGACGAACGTGAGCCATATACTATAGTTATTCCGCCGCCGAACGTTACCGGCGTGCTGCACATGGGCCACATGCTGAATAATACCATCCAGGATGTGCTGATACGCCGCGCCCGTATGAAAGGCAAAAATGCCTGTTGGGTGCCGGGTACCGACCATGCCAGTATAGCTACCGAGGCAAAAGTTGTTGCCATGCTGAAGGAGCGGGGGATCAACAAGAAAGATATCGGTCGTGAAAAGTTTTTAGAATACGCGTGGGAATGGAAGAATAAATACGGCGGTATTATCCTGGAGCAGCTGAAAAAATTAGGCGCGTCCTGCGACTGGGACCGAACACGGTTTACCATGGACGAAGACTTGTCAGATGCTGTGATAGATACTTTCATTCACCTGTACAAAAAAGGATGGATATACCGCGGAGTGCGGATGGTGAACTGGGACCCGCAGGGAAAAACTGCTGTCTCGGACGAGGAAGTTATCAGGAAAGAGGTAAATCAGAAATTATACTACATACGATACGGCGTTTCTTCGATGTCGGAGGGCGGAAGTCGGAGGTCAGAAAAGTCTGACGTCGGACTTCAGACATCTGACTTCCTAATCATCGCGACTACCCGCCCGGAAACCATCATGGCGGATACAGCGATATGTATCAACCCGAACGATGAACGATATAAGCACCTGCATGGTAAAAAAGCTACTATCCCGTTGATCAACAAGGAAATTCCGATCATACTGGATGAATATGTGGATATGGAATTCGGTACGGGTTGCCTGAAAGTAACCCCCGCGCACGACCTGAATGACTACGAGCTTGGACTGAAACATAACCTGCCGGTTGTCGATATTCTGAATGACGATGGTACCCTGAACGAAAAAGCGCAGATTTTAGTCGGCGAGGATCGTTTTGCGGCACGAAAGAAGATTGTTCCGCTGCTGGAAGAGGCCGGTGCGCTGGAAAAGGTTGAGGATTATAAATCGCAGATCGGTTTCAGCGAACGGACGGATGCTGTTATCGAGCCAAAGCTTTCGATGCAATGGTTCTGCAAAATGGCGGAGATGGCCACGCCTGCGCTGGATGATGTGCTGAAAGGCGATATCAAACTGATCCCCGATAAATTCATCAATACCTATCGGTACTGGATGGAGAATGTGAAGGATTGGTGCATCAGCCGCCAGTTATGGTGGGGGCAGCAGATACCGGCGTGGTACAACGAAAAGGGTCAATGGGTGGTGGCAAAAACCAAAGAAGAAGCTGAAGAACAATTTAGAATTTCGGGTTTAGAATTTAGCAATTTAACACAGGAAGAAGATGTGGTCGATACCTGGTTCTCTTCATGGTTGTGGCCGATATCGGTTTTCGATGGCTTTAAGGACCCTAACAATGAGGATATAAACTACTATTATCCAACAAACGACCTGGTGACCGCCCCTGAGATATTGTTTTTCTGGGTGGCCAGGATGATAATGGCCGGGCACGAGTTTAGGGGACAAAAACCGTTCAGCAATGTTTACCTCACCGGAATCGTTCGGGATAAAATCGGCAGGAAGATGTCCAAGTCGTTGGGCAACTCGCCCGATCCCCTGGACCTTATAGCAAACTATGGTGCTGACGGAGTGCGGGTTGGCATGTTATTTTCGTCACCTGCGGGCAACGACCTGATGTTCGATGAAAAACATTGCGAACAGGGAAGAAACTTTGCCAACAAAATTTGGAACGCCTTCCGGTTAGTTAAGGGATGGCAGGTGAACGACTCATTGCCAAACACAAATGAGACGGCCATCGAATGGTTCGCCAGTCGTTTAAGCGAGGCTTTGGCCGAGATTGAAAGCAATTTTGCCCAATATCGTGTTTCCGAGGCTTTGATCTCAACCTATAAACTGGTTTGGGACGATTTCTGCGCATGGTACCTGGAAATGATCAAGCCAGATTACCAAAAGCCTATCGACAGGGAAACTTACGATACGACGGTTGCTTTTTTTGAGGACATCCTGGCGATACTTCATCCGTTCATGCCTTTCATTACCGAAGAGTTGTGGCATGATGAAGAAATATTCGGAACACGTGCCGATCTGGATTGCTGTATTGTAGCCAAAATGCCGGAAATCGGGGCGATAGATACCCAATTGCTCAAAGATATCGAATTGGTGAAAGACGTTATTGCCGGTGTGCGCAACACCAGGCAGGCAAATCAATTATCGCCCAAACAACCGCTGGAATTATATATTAAAGCCAATTCGGGTATTAATTATGACCGGTTCAGAGGTATTATTGCGAGGACTGCTAATATCTCCGACCTCCGGATCGTAAATGAAAAGGTGAACGACGCAGCGAGTTTTCGTGTTGCAAACGATGAATTATACATTCCGCTGGCTGAAAATGTTGACAGGGCAGCTGAAAAAGAACGGCTTGAAAAAGAAAAGGAATACCTGCTTGGCTTCCTGAGATCTGTTGAAGCGAAACTTGGCAACGAACGATTCGTGGCCAATGCCAAACCCGAAGTGGTAGAGATGGAGCAAAAGAAAAAGGCCGATGCGCTCAATAAATTGCAAATAATCGATCACAGTTTGGCAGGATTGGCAGGCTAATTGTTGATAAACCGGGGAATACTTGATAAGTTGGTGTAAATGGTGTCGTTAAGGCATTGTATTTTTAATTATTAATTTAATCAATTACGCCTATGCCCCGTAATGAATAAAGAAGTAAGTTTTTTTAATTTTTCTATCCAAAAGATACTGACTAAGGATCAAACCATCCTTAACCAGGCCCGGATTCGTTTGCTATATTATGGGCTATGGCTGGCCATTATTGGAGTGTTAGCCCTGGTGGTCGATCTTTATCTTGGCCATCAATACCTGCTGGCATCAACAACAACGGTATTGCTCGTGAGCCTGATGATGCTCTTCAAATACCTTACGTTCAGGCCACGCTGGACGATAATCTCACATATCCTGCTGGTTCTCGCCACGATGCTGAACCTGAGCAACGTGTTTATCACACTCCAGACCGTCGATATTATCACCGCCCAGGTGGTGCTGCTGATCATCATTTTTAGCTTTTATATGTTGGGCCAGGTGAGCGGAATGTTTTATTCCCTCATGAATCTTATTCCCGTACTCATGTTCCTGGTGTTGGAGTATGACAGTAGCTATGTGATCAGCATCAAGCCGCTGGTACTCGATCAGTCAACGGTAATCATAGCTGTTTGCGCAAATTTCATACTCATTATTTTCATGCACAGCCACTTTTATACGGCGTTTATAAAAAGTATGGTGCAGTTGAAAGCAACCGCTGAAGAACGCGGCGAACTTAACGTTGAACTGGAAAAAGTGATCGAAAAAGCGGAAAAATCGGCCCAGGCCAAATCCGAGTTTCTTTCCATCATGTCACATGAGATACGGACTCCGTTAAACGCGGTGATAGGAATGGGTAACCTGCTGATGATGGGTAACCCCCGGCCCGACCAGAAAGATAACCTGGAGATATTGAAGTTTTCGGCCAACAACCTGCTGGCGCTGGTTAACGATGTACTCGATTTTAACAAGATAGAGGCGGGTAAAGTGGTTTTTGAGAATATTAAATTTAACATACCCGACCTGTTGCAGAATGTATGTGGCGGCCAGATGCTTAAGGCCCAGGAGAAAGAACTTGATTTTAAAGTCAGCATCGACCCCGTGCTTCGTGATAAGATCGTCATAGGCGACCCGACACGGTTGACACAGATCATATTCAACCTGGTAAGTAACGCCATTAAATTTACCAATACCGGCACTGTTTGGGTAAGGGTAAAGTGCGTAGAGGACCGCCATAACATTGTTGGCGTTAATTTCTCCGTCAAGGACACCGGTATTGGTATCGAAAAACAAAACCTGGAGGCCATATTCGAGCCTTTCATACAAGAATCCATAACAACGACCAGGCAATACGGCGGTACAGGACTGGGCCTGGCTATCGTGAAGCGCCTGCTGGAGCTGCAAGGCTTGCAGATGACGGTTGTAAGCGAGCCCGGCAAAGGTTCTGAATTCTCATTCAGCATGGAATTCCCGGTATCAACCGAGCACGTGATCATTCACGAAGAAAAGCCCGATAAGCCGATTGGGGTGAGCGATGGCATGGGGAGCTTACGCGTATTGATAGCCGAGGATAATATGGTGAACGTGATGCTGATGAAAAAGCTGCTTTCAAAGTGGGGTGTAACGCCTACAGTAGCCGAAAATGGCGAGCGGGCCATTGAGATGGTACAGTACGGAAATTTCGACATTATCCTTATGGACCTTCAGATGCCTATTCTGAACGGTTTTGACGCTGCTACCGAGATACGCAAAATGCGTGACCCGAAGAAGGCCAATATCCCCATCATCGCGCTAACAGCTTCTGCCTTGTTCGACATCAAGGAGCGGGTATTCAGTTCGGGTATGAATGACTATGTTTCCAAACCGTTCAAACCAGAGGAGTTGCGGGAAAAGATGCTTAGCCTGGTAGCGACGATCAGTTAAAGGATCGCCTCTGCGTAACCCGGCAATTCTTCTATAAACCGGTAGCTTTCCTCATTAAAATTGATACGGCAATAATAATGTTCTAACCCGTTGCTTACCGCCAGTAAAGATACCTTGTGTACCATATTGTACCGGGCGACCTGGTCAAATACCTTCTGATCGATCTTTACCGAAGGAGCTTTGCACTCTATCAGCAACATTCTTTCGCCTTGTGTGTTGAAAACTACGATGTCTGACCGGCGGGCTTTACCGTGCAATTTCAGACCGCCTTCGAGTTTGATCAGCGACCGCGGATATCCTTTCTGATTGATCAGATATTGAACAAAATGCTGCCGCACCCATTCTTCCGGGGTGATGATAATATGCTTTTTTCTTATTTCGTCAAAAAGCATAAGCTTACCGCCTTCATCGATGATCCTGAACGGATAGGGAGGGAGTTGGAGAGGCTCGAGCATAAATTCAAAAGTAAAAAGTAAAAATTCAAAAGCGACCCTTTTTGACTTTTGAATTTTTATTTTTGACTTCATCTCATGACCGCATCAGACATCATCAACGATATAAAAAAACGCCGCCTGAAACCGCTCTACCTCCTTCATGGCGAGGAGCCTTATTTTATCGACCTGGTAAGCAATTTCACCGAACAAAACCTGCTGTCGGATGCCGAGAAAAGCTTTAACCAGACCGTCCTTTACGGCAAAGACACCGATATTATGACGGTACTGGGCGCGGCCAAACGTTACCCGATGATGGCCGACTATCAACTGGTGCTGGTGAAAGAAGCGCAGGATATGAAGCGGGGCAAAGAAGATGACGACAAAAAAGGCATGGACCCGTTGCTAAGCTACCTGGAAAATCCTTTGCCGGGGACAGTGCTGATGTTTTGCTATAAATACGGCAAGTTCGATAAACGAAAAAAAACCTACAAAGCGATTGAAAAAAATGGAGTCGTATTTGAGTCGGTATCCCTGTATGATAACAAAATACCCGAGTGGATAGAAGATTTTGCCAATGAAAGGGGCTACAAAACCGATCCGCACGCCTCGGCGATGATGGCCGAATACCTGGGCAACGACCTGTCTAAAATTGCAAATGAACTTGATAAACTGATGCTGAATGTTGCTGTGGGACAAACGATCACAGTAAAACATGTGCAGGATAATATTGGCATCAGTAAGGAGTACAATGTTTTCGAGCTGCAATCGGCGCTGGGCAAAAGAGATCCCTTCAAGGTGAACCAGATCATCAATTACTTCGAAGCCAACCCAAAAGCCAACCCCCTTGTGCTGGTAATGGCAAACCTGAATAATTTCTTCAGTAAGGTTCTATTGTATCACTATATAAAAGACAGGTCGCCACAGAACCTGGCTGTCGAACTGGGCGTGAAACCTTTTTTTGTGAAGGATTACGAGCAGGCCGCACGAAGCTATAATTACGGTAAAACGATGCAGATCATAAGCCTGCTGCGCGAATATGACCTGATGAGCAAAGGCGTCGATTCAAATGAAGGCCCGGGGGAACTGATAAAGGAACTGATGTTTAAGATACTGCACTAGTGGGGTAAAAGATGCTCACTTATGGCGAGTGTGCGCCCCGGCTTTCTTCTGCCTTGCAGGATGAATGATCAGCATGAAGTTTAAACTGAACAAAAGAAACAACAATGTATAGAAAGCTATATTTTGATAAAGGTTCCCAACACTAAGACCAGCGAGTACATTCATAGGTCAAACGATATGCATTTAGTAATAATGGAGTTGTAAAAATAAATTATTTTAACTAATAAACAAAATTTAAAATTAAAAGAAATAATTGTATTTTAGTTAACGGGGAATCAGGGATTTAGCAGCTTTAATTGAACAGGCTAAAGATCATTTGGTTTTAAATTATTATTTAAAAAAGTAAACTGGAACATTATTTGCTCTCATTCGTTTAAAATTGCAAAATCGAATAACCTGGCCGATGACTGGCAAGCTCCGTGGGGTGTTGAACAGATTGCACAGGCGTTTAGAAACTACTCGAATCACAATTCTCAAGGATGGATCTTTTTAACTCCCGCTATATTTTACAGGAAAAGCGATGGCTTTGGATCGACTACGACAAGGGCATAAGCATTATGCTGGTTGGGTTTGGCCACTGTTGCATGATACTCAACGGTCACAATTTGCCTTTTGAGCGATATCCTTTCATCAATTACATCAATACTTTCCTCTATGGTTTCCGGATGCCCTTGTTTTTCATTGTATCCGGACTGCTTGTTGGGAAAAGCCTGAACAAAAAAGGCGTTAAAGGTTATATAAGCGACCGTACCAACAATATCCTGTACCCTTTATTTGTGTGGGGGATCATCCAGGTGACGATGGAGCTTTTTGCTGCAAGTATCACGCATAATCATGTTACGGCAATGAACTACCTCGACCTGATCATCAGGCCGCGCGAGGACGGCCATTTCTGGTACCTGAATGCCTTGTTCTTCATTGGAAGTATTTATGCGATTCTAAAATCGAAACTCAAAATCCCGCCTTTAGCGCAGTTGGCGCTTGGTTTTGGATTATATTCAATCAACGCTTACATCAGGCTCAACAGCCTCGATTTTGGCTTGTTCAATGACATTTGCGAGTACTATTTCTTCTTCGCACTTGGCGATGTCGTTTCAAAGATCATGCTTGCCGAAGGAAACATCGATCGCTTTTCGTCATGGAAAATATTCGTACCGCTGATCATCCTTTTCGTGGCCGTTCAATATTATTTTACAAAAGATAATATCAAGCCGACCATATATGGTGTGGCTTATATAGAAAATATGCACCCCTTCCTTTTTATGGCAGAAGCGTTATTGGGCTGCGTTACTTCCGTCAGTTTTTCGTTCCTGCTGCAGAAATATAAGGTGCTAACCTTTATAAGGATCGTTGGTTATCATTCGTTGTTCATATACTGCATGCAGATCATCATGATGTCTGTCGCCCGCATCCTTTGTATGAATGTGTTCCATCTGTACAATGTTCCGGCATTGGTGCTCATCGTTTGGACGTCGGGCGTTATACTACCGGTATTCATCTACAATTTCTGCCTCAAATACGGGCTGTGGTGGTTATATACTTACCGGAAACCCGAGAAGCAGGTAGCCTACATGAAAACCGCCAATATTTTCTGGTTCGACCGGAAGAAGAAAGACCCGGAAAAGAAGGAGCCATTGTACGATACGCTGGCTCCATAGCCATGTTTACGGTATGGTAACCAGGGTAGCCGGCAAGGTCGTTTCACTGAGCGACTTGTTATAGTAGTTCGTGCTCCATCCGGTTGGCACCAGGCTTCCGTAAGGGAGATAGGTGTCGTTCAATTCTCCATCAGACTTGATAAAATTCACATTGTTAGTGCTTATTTTGATGGCCGAGCTCGCTTTGCCCGACTGGTTCCAATAGTACAAGCCTACGTTGGTAAAGCTCTGTTGTTTGGCATAAATCCTGTTCTCGTAGATGGTCATGTTGGTGCCGCCTGATATTGCCATGCCACATTGGCCCGGGTCAACCAGGGTATTCCAGTTCGCGGTTACGTATGCGCCGCCTCCGTCGCCAAGCATGATACCGCTGCCGGTGCTGCTTGGACCACCACCGCGTATTTGGTTTGAATTCACCTGGATCGGGTCGGTTGCTGTTCCGCTGCTTTGATAAACGCTGATCGCATCTTCCGGATTGCTTTGGCCCTGGATATTCTGAAACTTGTTGCTGTTAATTCGGTTTCCGGTACCGGTAACGTTGTCAAATTGAACAAATTGGCCCCTCGGGAAAGGACCTTTCATATTCAGGCCAAAGTTACCTGATACGTTGATACCCTGGCTGCCAACTGCATAGACTCCTGTCGCGACGTTGTAAAGATAAGTGCCACTGACCCTAACGTTCTTGCAGTTGCTGATAGTGATACCAACACCAGAACCGTTACCTACCTTACAACTGCTGATCAATATATTCGAACAATTGACCAGGGTAATACTTGTCGTCGAGATGCCATAGATAGTGATGTTGCTCCGGCCATAGTAATAAATTGGCGCGGAAGCTCTGAATGTTACTGACAATGCATTGGACTTAAAATTTGGCCGGTTGGTTAACTGAGCGGTTGTATCCGTCGTTGCCGGTTCGAGATTTGCCTCTTTTTTGCACGCACTAAAGCTCGACAGAGCAAGTCCGAGCATGGCAAAGGCTTGCCATGTCTTTAGGGCTGTTACTTTCATTTGTTTTGGGTAGTTTAATTAACCAGCGTTAATTTCTGCTACAAAATTACTTATAGGTTTCTGAAATACAAGTTTTGAGAAAATAATTTTATATAAAAGAAAATATCAGCCATATTTAACGCATTTGTTTTTAGTCAATTAAACATTAAATTTTTTTTGATTTAGCTTGAAATTACATTTGGCCCTTTTGCGGAGATTTCCGAAAGGCTACTTGCATTTCACATAAAACAGTTGCTTGATCACGGGAGAGTAAACAAGGTTGCCGGTAATGTCGATTCACTCAATGTGAGATCGAGATAATTAGTATTCCATCCAGTTGGTATGGCGTCTCCGGTGGCCAGAAAAGCATTATTAAGCTGGCCGTTGCTCGCTGTGAAATTGATCGCATTATTGCTAATCGTAACTACTGAGCTTGGTTTGCCCGATTGGTTCCAGTAATATAAACCAACGTTTGTAAAGGTCTGTTTTTTGCCATAAATTTTGTTTTCGCTGACAGTGATATTTGTGCCACCCGCTATTCCAATACCGCACTGCCCCGGATCAACCAGTATATTCCGGTTTGCGGTTATGTATGACCCGCCTCCGTCACCAACCATAATACCGCTGCCGGTATTGCTTGGCCCTCCGCCGCGTATCTCATTGTGATTTACGTGGAGCGGATCGTCAGGTGTCCCGCTGCTTTGGTAAATACTGATCGCATCTTCGCCATTGCTTTGTCCAGGTATATTCTGAAATTTATTGCTGTCAATATGGTTCCCTGGCCCGGTAACATTATCAAACTGAACAAACTGACCGCTGGGGAAGGGGCCCCTCATGTTCAGGCCAAAGTTGCCGGAGACATTGACAGCCTGGCTATCAACCGCGTAAACACCAGTGGTCAAATTATAAAGATAAGTGCCGCGCACAGTTACACTGCTGCAGCCGTTAATCGTTATGCCTGCATTTGCACTATTGCCAACCTTGCAGTTGACGATAGAAATGTTTGAACAATTTACCAGCATTATACTTGTCGTTGAAATTCCGCTGATCGTAATATTACTTTTATTATAAAAGACAATTGGCGTGGAAATTTTAAAGCTTGTGTCTGCAGTTCCCGCAGGCGCAGACTGAACGGTCGTCTCTTTCTTGCATGCGTCAAAGCTCAAGACGATCAGTCCAATAATGGCGGGTATATGCCACATCCTATAAGCAGCTGCTTTCATGGTTTTGCGTAGTTTAAATGATCAGTATATAACCGTGATTTGAAGCTACTTATAAGTGCATATAATAAAAATGATAGTAGTCTGTAATTAGAATGATAGCGATCATAAATTTACCCGAAAGGGAAATTTTGCAAATGGGGTCTATGTAACCGGTTTAGGTTTAATAAAAGCGCTTATTTTCTTTAGCTGTGGCCAAGAGATTCGCTAAGAATAAAGCGTTGGCTTTTAAATGAGAACCAGGAAAAATGTTCTTAAAAAAATTCAATAAAGCCGGATGCATTGTGGAGTAAAGCGTTCGAAATTTTTTAGCGTGCAACAGACTAAAGGACATAAAACCACTGAGAGGGCTCTCACTGTTTCCGTAAGCAAAACCGCCCTATAAACGTGATTATAGAGCGGTTTTGAAAAAGAGGTTTTTTGACTGTTAGGGTATGGTAACCAGTGTATCCGGTAAAGTGAGTTCACCGAGCGATTTGTTGTAATAATTTGTGCTCCATCCGGTTGGCATAGCTGCGCCCCATTGCAAATAGGTATTATTAAGCTCACCATCGTACATGGTGAAATTGACAGCATTGCTGCCGATGGTAATACCGGAGCTTGCCTGGCCCGATTGGTTCCAATAATATACGCCAACATTCGAGAAACTCTGCTGTTTCGAATAAATATTATTCTGATAAATGGTCATGTTAGTACCACCGGCTACCGCCATTCCGTATTGACCGGGGTCCACCAGCGTATTCCATTTAGCAACTACATTTGAACCGCCGCCATCGCCGAGCATAATGCCGCCGCCGGTGCTGCTTGGGCCACCGCCACGGATCTGGTTCAGGTTTACCTGGATCGGGTCGGCTGCAGTTCCGTTGCTTTGATAAATATTGATAGCGTCTTCGGGGTAACTTTGCCCCAGGATGTTTTGAAATTTATTGCTGTTGATCCGGTTGCCAGTCCCATATACATTATTAAACTGGACGAACTGCCCGCGCGGGAAAGGCCCCTGCATGTTTAATGCATAATTGCCGGAAACGTTAATGCCCTGGCTTTGTATGGCATAAACACCGGTTGATACATTGTAGATGTAGGTTCCTGACACCCTCACATTCGTACATTTGTAAATAGTGACACCTACGCCTGCATTCGGCCCGATCCGGCAGTTTGTGATCATGATATTCGAGCAGTTGTTAAGCGTAATACTTGGAGTTGAAATACCACTTATGGTTAAATTGCTTTGATTGTTTAATGTGATCGGAGCGGAGGTTACAAATGTCACCGCCAAAGCAGAGGTTTTAAAATCAGGACGATTGCCTGAATGGGATAATGCCGTTTGTGTTGTCATCGGCTCAATGTTAGCATCTCTCTTGCACGCGCTGAAAAATATCAGCATCAGTCCGAGTACGGCAAAGCTGCGCCATACCCTTTGGGTTGTTTCTTTCATTTTGTTTTGGGTGTTCTTTAAATTAATTAGTGAGGGCTAATACGAGGGTTATTAACCATTAGTTATATTTATATTTTCTTTGTTGAAAATAATTTTATAATGTGGAAAATATTTTAAATTACAATGCCTGTAAGCCAGGCGTTTATGAGTGCCGCAAAAATTAATGTTGAAACTTCAATTTTAAAAATGTTCATAATTACATGAGTTCAACAATCGAAGTAATGAGCGTGGCGCTGACTTTCGACGGCACGAAGTTTTGTTGTAATGGCTGATTTTGATTATCACATCATTTTATCATATTTACACCGAAAAATAATTTGATCATGAACTATTGGCTTGTCAAATCAGAACCTGAGAAATACAGCTGGGAAAAATTCAAAAAAGATGGCCGTACCATGTGGGACGGTGTGCGCAATTTTGCTGCTCGCAACAACCTGAAAGCAATGAAAACCGGCGACCTGGTGCTTTACTACCATAGCAACGAAGGAAAAGATATCGTCGGCATAGCCAAAGTGGTTAAAGAACACTACCAGGATCCGACAACTGACGATACCAACTGGGTCGTAGTTGACTTGTCGCCTGTAGAAAGCCTCAAAAAGTCGGTCACTTTAGAACAGGTCAAAGCCGATGCGTTGCTGAAGGATATGCAGTTGGCAAGACTGGGGAGATTATCCGTTTCAGCTGTGACTAAGGAGGAGTTCGATAAAGTACTCGCCCTGGGCTCCTGATCTTGCTAAAAATTACCGTAAAATTTTGAAATATCGAAATACACGTCGATTTTTTTGCCATCGGCTGTAAGCACGTGTATCAGGTCGAACGGTTTATCGTCTTTGAACAACAACGCCTGGCCCTGTGATCTGTATCCCGGATATTTTTGTCTCAGCCAGGCGTATTCGGCATCAACGCCGGGCTGCTCATGCGTTTCATTAATGATGATGGCTTTGTCGAGTGAGGAACCGTCACGGTCGGCCGATTGAGCTGAGGTCTCAGTAGTTATCACGTTTTTGTGGCTTGCGCAGGAAGCTGCAAACAGTGACAGGGCAACCAGGACCGCTGCAAATGATCTTTTCATGTCAATAAGGTTTTTAGTTAAAGATGAAAATCTTTAGCTAATTCCATAACATGGCAATTTTTATTTCTCTTCGGTAATAAACAATGCTTTCAGTTCAGTGGCGTCATCGGGCTTCATCTTTCCGCCCAGTATCAGGCGCAATTGCCGGCGGCGAAGCGCCCCGTCATATATTGCCTTATCTTCCTCCGTCTCTGGGCGGATAGAGGGAACAGGGATGGTTCGGCCGCTCTGATCCACAGCTACGAAAGTATAATAAGCTTCGTTGCTCTTTACTTTAGTTCCCGACGGTACATTTTGCGCCCAAACATCAAGCCTTACCTCAACTGAAGTGGTGAATGCCCTTGTAACTTTCGCTTCAATGGTAACTACGTCGCCCAGCTTGATGGCATGTTTGAACGAAACATTATCAACTGAGGCAGTGACCACGATGCGGTTACAATGCTTCTGCGCGGATATAGCAGCGGCAATATCCATCCAGTGCAGTAGGCGGCCGCCCATCAGGTTGTGCAGCGTATTGGTATCGTTAGGCAATACCAGTTCATTCATGATGGTCAGCGATTCTTTGGGCGTCCTGGATGTCATGGGGCGGTAATTTGCGGCAAATATAAATAATCCTACCTTCTTACCGTATTCAATGGCCGGTAACCAACCAATTCAGTCCAGCGGGCGCCGGCCGGGTGGTAATAAACAAAGATTTGGTATTCATTTTCGGTTTCATAGTGCGAACCACAGAAAGCGGCATCATCAGGTTTCTGTGCCCCGTTCGGCAACCAGACATATTCATAATCGTACACACCCTGTTTCAGGAAAAGCTGGATGTGGTAGTGCCTGTCTGCCGGGTCGTAATAGAGTTTATTGGCATCGTCCAATCTATAATTATTGAATTGTCCGACAATATAGACTGAGCCTTCATTCGTGCTTTTTGCTGACGCCAGCGTAAAATAAATATGCGCGTAATCGCCATCTATTCTTGCATCGCCGTTATAATCAGTATTGCCTGGGAAAAACTTGCCGTTGTTGTCGTAATAGAAGGCGTAGTTCGGCCGGTCATTGGTTGGATCGGGCAGCAGCACGACAGTATTTGCCGTGTCGCGATAGATATGAGCGATGCGATCCGAATTTATTTTAAGGCTGCGGGTATCAAAATGGCGGAATTCATTCAACCCATGGAAGTCAAATGTGCCGATGTCATTATAGATCATCCGGGTACCCTGGATGCTTGATGGCTGCGTACTTATTTGTATGGTCTCGTTTCGACGGTTCTGCGTAATTATTGCCTTCAGGTCATAGTTGGGGTTTTGCACAAGCAAGTTGCCGTAGTTGAGCTCAAAGTTGATCTTCTGGTTAGTTTGTTTCAATGAAAGATCGTTGGAAGGAACGATCTCGCCCATCAGTGAAACTTTGGATGATAATACATAAAAGCGTTCCGTCAGCACCATTTTGTTTTGATCGCCATCCTCGTAAACTTTCAGCACATAATTGCCTGGTATTTTGGGGCTGATGTACTCATTCGGAAATTTCAGTTCATAGTGCGTGTATTTCTGAATAGTAGAAGTTGAATAGTTATAATCGCGTATCTGGTCTTCGTTAAAGCCGGTCAGGTATTCGGTTGACGGCAGGTTAGACGAGTTCCAATTCTCATCGCAATGCTCGATAGTATAATAGAAATTGCGGCTGCCGCCGTTCAGATCATCGAAAGCTAAAAGCAGTTGGTTTGTTGAACCCAATTCGATCAATGGGAATGATTGCTCC
Source organism: Bacteroidota bacterium (assembly GCA_018266935.1). Taxonomy (GTDB): domain Bacteria; phylum Bacteroidota; class Bacteroidia; order Sphingobacteriales; family Sphingobacteriaceae; genus Mucilaginibacter. The sequence continues at coordinate 23,913 of JAFDZL010000483.1, forward strand.
TTTTTACTATTGTAAAGCTCGACGGTTTTGATCCCCGGCATGAACACCTGGTTGTCGTATTGAGGTTTTTGAGCGAACGAGCTTAAGGACGTGATTAAAAAAATGCAGGTAAACAGGACTTTGCTCATAGTTTTCTAATTAAGTCGAGTGACATATATCCCCTAATCACCAGTCACAAATTGACCAATCACTAACTTACGATTCCAATTCCAAAATCTGCTCCGCCACCGACTCCCACCTGGCCTGCGTTTCCTGCAGTTCCAATTTTTTTAACTGGTAAGCTTCGTTTACTTCAGTGGCCTTGGCGGTATCAGCGTATAACTTATCATCAGCCAGCTGCGTTTCCAGGTCTTTTACTTCTTTTTCCAGCACACCGATCTCTTCTTCCATTTTGGTTAATTCCTGGTTTAGCTTTTTGATCTGTTTCGCCTTGTCATCGGTTTGCGGAGTTTCTTTCACCTGCTTTGGCCGTTCAGCGACCGATACAGGTTCCTCCTTAAGCTGCAGCTTGCGCTTGGCATACCACGGCTCATATTCAGCATAAGTGCCTGGATATTCTTTGATCTCATGGTTTTCGATAAACCATATCTTGTTGGCAATAGCGTCTAAGAAAAACCGGTCGTGCGATACGATGATCAAGGTCCCCTCAAATTGCTGCAAGGCCTGTATCAGGATATTTACCGACTGCATGTCAAGGTGGTTGGTCGGCTCGTCAAGGATCAGGAAGTTGGCATCGGCAGTAAGTGCCTTCGCCAATGCAACGCGCGACTTTTCACCACCCGAAAGCACCTTTATTTTCTTAAAAACGTCATCCCCGGTAAAAAGGAAGCAACCTAAGATAGACCGTAATTCAGTTTCAGTATGTTTTGGCGCGAAGGAAACCAACTCCTGCAATATCTCATTATCCAGGTGCAGCGATTCCAACTGGTGCTGCGCAAAGAAAGTCTTGGTGACGTTATAGCCGGTCTCGCATTTACCGGTAAAATTTTTGTCGGTTCCGGCTATGATGCGCAATAAGGTTGATTTACCGCGACCGTTGGCCCCGATCAGCGCGATCTTATCGCCTTTCTCAATAACGGCATTGGCGTGTTCCAGTATATTGATGCCCGGGTAGCTTTTGCCCAGGTCCTCGATATTGACCACATGCCGGCCTGACTGCCTCGAAAATTTGAACTTGAAGTTTACTGTTGGATTATCGTCATCCACATCGTCAACGCGCTCCAACCTGTCCAGGGCCTTGATGCGCGATTGCGCCATTTTTGCTTTAGATGCTTTCGCCCGGAAACGTTCTATCAATCGTTCCTCCTGTTTGATCTTAGCCTGCTGGTTCTTAAACTCACCGCGTTGTATTTCTTCCCGCAAGGCCTTTTCCTCCAGGTAGAAGGAGTAGTTTCCGGCATAAACCGTCAATTTGCCTTTTCTTGATTCAACCGTACGGTTGATCACGCGGTCCAAAAACCAGCGGTCGTGCGAGACGATAACTACGGCGCCTTCAAAAGCACGCAAATACTCTTCAAGCCATTGGATAGACGGTAAATCAAGGTGGTTGGTGGGCTCGTCGAGCAACAGTATATCAGGGGCCTGCAATAGTATTTTGGCCAGCATCACGCGCATGCGCCACCCACCCGAGAACTCACTCAGTTTACGGTGAGTGTCTGGTTCGCTAAAGCCTAAGCCCGCTAATATTTCGTGTGCTTTGTATTCAATATTATAACCATCCAGCAGTTCAAACTCGTGCTGCTTATCGCTCAGCTTGTGAAGCAGTTCCTCGCTATAATCTGTCTCGAGCTTTTTTAATAGATTTTCTATTTCGTCATGCAACTGGTTCTGGCGTGAAAAAGCCTCCATAGCCACATGCAGTATATTTTTATCTGATGAATAGGAGAGCAGGTCCTGGTTCAGGTAGCCCATAGTCAAGTCTTTCGACATGGATATGGTGCCCGATGTAGGCGTAAGGTCACCCACGATCATTTTCAGCAGGGTAGTTTTACCGGTACCATTGGCCCCGATCAAGCCGATCTTTTCACCGGGTTTAATATGCCAGTTGGCTTCATCATATAAGGCCCGTGCACCTATCTCGAACGTCAGATTATTTATAGCGATCATTTCGCCGCAAAGATACCGTTTAAAGCTGAAAGCTTAAAGCGGAAAGTCCAAAGCAAGGGTATCCGGGCTTTCTGCTTTGGTCTTTTAGCTTTCAGCTCAAAAACCTAACTTCGCGGCATGTATCAGCTGATCAAGCCCATCCTGTTTCAGTTCGACCCTGAAAATGTCCATTACTTCGTTACCCGTAACCTGAAACGCTTCAACCGTATTCCCGGCGGCCGCGCTTTCGGACGAATGTTATGGGATTTACAGGATTCCCGCCTGGAAAAAGAGGTCTTCGGCCTGAAATTCAAAAACCCGGTTGGGTTGGCTGCAGGCTTTGACAAAAATGCAGAATTCATAAGCGAAATGGCCGACCTGGGTTTCGGCTTTATCGAGGTAGGCACCGTTACGCCATTGCCGCAGCCGGGAAACATCAAACCCCGCATGTTCCGTCTGCCTGCCGATGGTGGACTCATCAACCGGATGGGATTCAACAACAAGGGAATGGACGTGGTTGCCGAAAACATCGCCGCCTACCGCCGAAACGCAAAACCATGGCAGAAAGGCTTGATCATTGGCGGCAATATCGGCAAAAATAAAGCGACCCCGAATGAGGAAGCTGCGAGCGACTATGTCAAATGTTTCGACCGCCTGTTTGACGTAGTGGATTATTTCGTGGTGAATGTCAGTTCGCCCAATACGCCCGGCCTTCGCGCCTTGCAGGAGAAAGAGCCATTAATGAAAATCCTTAATACGCTGCAGCAACGGAATTCTAAGAATGGCATCAGCCGGCCTATATTACTCAAAATTGCTCCGGACCTCACCAACGAGCAATTGGACGATATTGTTGAGATCGTCCTCGAAACCGGGATAGCCGGGCTTATCGCTACCAACACCACAGTTGTGCGCGAAGGGCTGAAAACCGACAAGGTAAGCGGCGAACTCGGAGGCCTGAGCGGTAAGCCATTGACCAAACGCGCTACCGAGGTTATCAGCTATCTTTCCAAAAAGTCAAAAGGTGCGTTCCCCATTATTGGAGTAGGTGGTATCCATTCAGCGCAGGACGCAATGGATAAATTGAAAGCTGGCGCCTGCCTGGTGCAGTTATATACCGGTTTTATTTATGAAGGGCCCGGTTTGATCAGCGGTATCAATAAAAAAATCCTGTCGGCGCAAAGCAAACAGGATTTATAAGATCTTTTGTATAGACGCGCAATTTTGCGTCTTGTGTAATTATTTACCTAAAGCCTTGTTTATAGCTTCGTTATTCTTGTCGATCTGGCTGTGTTTCGGCTCTTTTGAGCGGTCGCCCAGCTCAATGTTAGTAGCCAGTTTCAGGCCCTGAACCTCTAAGCGAGATACGGTTTTATTCCTTCTGTCTTTTCTTTTTAAACGTGTAACGCCCATGATATTGTCTTTTAATGTGTAAACCCCGAGGTCGGAAGCGGATTCGAACCGCTGTACGAGGTTTTGCAGACCTCTGCCTAGCCACTCGGCCATCCGACCTTTTTTAAAGGAGTGCAAAAATAGTAAATATTATTTGGCTGGCAATTTTATTTTGCGGTTTTCCTGCTGATCTCCGAGCAAAATATTGCCGTTGCTATTGCCACATTGAGTGATTCCGCTTTGCCGATCCGGGGTATCGTTATGGCTTGGGTAACTTTCTGCTGAATTTCGGGCCGAATACCATTGCCCTCGTTACCCATTATTATCACCCCTTGATTACCGAAGTCAGTTTGGTAAATATTAGCCCCGTCAAGTAAGGCGCCGAATACCGGTAGTTTTACCTTACCCAAAAGTTCATTCAGATCAGTATAATGCACCTTCACCCTGGCCAGCGAACCCATGCACGCTTGCACCACCTTTGGATTATAAGCATCGACGGTATCTTCGGAGCAAATAATATGGCCGATCCCGAACCAATCGGCAATGCGGATGATGGTGCCCATATTGCCGGGGTCCTGTATGCCATCGAGCACCAGCGAGAACCTACCCTTCAATTCATCATGATCCATTGACGGCCATTCAGGTATCCCGATCTGCGCTATAGCTTCCTGCGGCGTTCTCAGGCTGCTGATCTTCTCCAGCTCTGTAACGGAAATTTCACACAAGTTTATTTTTTGCGATAATTTCAGCACTTTTGGACTGAACTCGGAAGTGTGATAAACAGCCTCGATGTGATAGGGCGATCCGACAAATTCTGCAATGGATTTTGGCCCCTCAACCAGGAAAAAACCGTGTTCGCGGCGAAACTTTTTTTGTTGTAGTGACTTTAATAAACTAACCCTGGATTTTGAAAGCATATCATAATATAAAAAGTTACCGCCTTACAATATTAAGTATTCTTCTCGGCTTTCTCATTTCGGGCTGTAGCCTCACTCACCGGCTCAAACCCGGCCAGGCGCTGGTGCGAAAAGTAAGCATAAAGGGCGTTGACAAAGAATTTGCCGAGGCCGCTGCCAATTATGTCGATAAAGACCAGCGCCGTAATAACTGGTTCAACCTGCAGCTTTACTATAAGTTCAGCGGCAATGGCAAGCGTGATATAGGCGAACCGCCGAATATCCTGGATACCCCGCTTGTTGAGTTTTCACGTTCGCAAATACAAAAGTTCCTGCAAAGTAAAGGGTACCTGAAGGCTACCGTCACCGACACCATCAAGGTGAAAGACAAAAAGGCGGAACTGACCTTTGTGGCTGTTGAGGGGCCGATGTTCAGGTTCAGGACCTTTACAGATAGCATTGCCGATAAAAAAGTGCGCGATCTGTACCATCAGTACAAGTCGAATATTTTGCATATCAGAACCGCCCAGCGTTACGATTCTGATAGCGTATCAACCCAGCGCGACGAGGTGTTCCTGCTGATGAAACGCCACGGCTATTTTGATTTCCTCAGGCAGTATATCACGTTTGATGCCGATACCACCTTTGGTCACGGTGTTGCCGATGTAAAAATGATAGTGGCCAACCCCGCGGGCAAAGCCGGGCATGACGTGTACAAGATCAATAATACCCTGATTACGATCACAAACAGCAGCGGCCGGACGACAGGTCGCGTTGACACGCTGAAGGTCGATTCGCAGTTTAAATTTGTAGATTATTCTCATCGGTTCAGGCCGCATATCATTACGATCTATGATTTTCAGCGGAAGGGAGACATTTACAATATTGACCGGCAAACCCTAACTACATCAAGGCTTGCCGAGCTCAACGTTTTCAGAAATGTGCCCAACCCCAACTACATCAAGCTTCCCGACAGCACGCACCGGCTGGATGTCAGGCTCGATATGGTGCCGCTGAAGCAGATGTCCGACAGGGTTGAAGGCGAATTCCTGTTCAACGGCGGGCGGTATGGGTTTGATATCGGTAATACATTTACCGACAGGAATATATTCAAAACCGCCACTACGTTCCAGCTTAAACTGGAATACAACACCTTATTTGATAACGGCCGTAATTCGACAGTAAACGGCGCCGTAGAAAACCAGGAATTTAAGATAGGCGCCAGCGTTTCTTATCCGCAAATACTTTTCCCCTTCAATTTGCCCATTCTTGGCAAGTATGGCGTGCCGCATACCATCTTTTCAAGCAACTATTCCCTGTTTTTTCAGAAAGGGCTCGTTGAGCGCCAGAGCTTTGACAACGCCATAACTTACCAGTTTACAGAAACACCCGATAAAACCCATACGGTAACACCTATCAATATCGAGTTCTCCAAAGGTAATATTGACGCAGGCGCCAGGAAAAGCCTGATCGACAGCGGCTATTATTCCTATGTCTATCTTATCGGCCGCACCATTTTCACGTCCGGCTCGCAATACACCTACCAGCTGAACGCCAATAAATTAAATACCTACAAGAATTTCATGTATTTCCGCGGTTCATTGGATGTGGGTGGTAATACGCTGGCCTTGCTGAGTAATATATTCAATACGCCGAGGGACACCTCAGGTTATCGCACATTCTTTGGCTATACTTTTGCTCAGTATTCCAAAGCCGAAGTCGATCTGAGATTTTATGGCACTCTTGGCGGTGAGCAGCAATTTATTTTAAGACTTAATCCGGGATTGGGGATCCCCTATGGCAACAGTACCCAGCTGATTTTTGAAAAGAACTTCTACGCCGGCGGTGCGAACGACATTCGCGCCTGGCTGCCGCGTACGCTGGGTCCCGGCCAGTTCAACAGGGCTGAATATGGGGTAGGCGCAGCTGCAAAAACGACGCGGGACGAGTTGAAATATCTCGACCAGTTCGGTGAAGTGAAATTTGTAATGAATGCCGAATACCGGTACGGCATTACCGATAATTTCTTTGGCGCACCGCTGAAAGGAGCTTTTTTTATGGATGCGGGTAACGTTTGGCGTTTGCACAGGCAGCAGCCGCAATTTCCCAATGAAGAGATCAGGCTGGATAACATCTGGCCTTCAACGGCCATAGGCATCGGTACCGGGCTTCGTTTCGATCTTTCCTTTTTCGTATTCCGCCTCGATGCGGCATTTAAATTCAAAGACCCGCAGTTCAGTGGATCCGACCAATGGGTGCTGGTCAACCACTTTGGCGAACTGTTCCATACCGGCCCCTTTAAGCAAGCTTATTACAATACCAACGGCGAAAGCTACAACTTCATGCAGCTTAACTTCGGCGTTGGGATGCCGTTCTGATCCTGGTTTATACCGGTGCTATTCACACCTTATTGAATAAACTTTTCAGCCCATCAAAAATGCTTTCAAAAAAGGTTCCCACACCCAGCCCGTTGTGGTAATTGAACCAGATATAGACGATCAGTATGATAATAGTCACAATGATGAGCTTGCGGAACATGTAAGCCACCACGACCAGCGTAACCGGAATGATAAGCAACACGATCCAGCTGATATGTATCGGGATCAGTTTGTCGCTCATTTTGTAAACATAGTAAAGCGTAGCATGCGTACCATTATCGTTTTCGTGTTTTACATAGAGAAAACCCGATTTCGGAAATTTGTGATGATAAAATGCTGTGCCTTTGTCGAACTTCAGATTTTCATCAAAGCCATTGATGGAGAAAGCAAAATGACCGTTCATATTTTCCAGGATGTGATCAGCCGTGTCGGTCGCGACGATGGCGATCTCATTTTCGGCGAAAGGGTTGTTCTTCACCTGGAAATGATTGATCGTGACGGCACCAGCATAAGCGAATGCAGTTGAAAAGATGAGTAAGATAACCAGGGCCAGCTTTTTCATATCGGCATAAAGATAAGATTTACTAAAGTTCGACGGGAATGAGTTTTACTTCATCTTTTATCGTCGAGGCAATATGGCAGGGGTATCCCACAGCAATTTCAACGGGCTGGATATAATAGGTTATCCCATCATATTTGACAATATCGTTAACCACATCAACCGAATTTAATGGCGTATGGAAACCGGTTCCGATAGCTTTAAGGACGGCTTCTTTTCGTGTCCACAGGTTATAAAAACCCTCGAATTCGTCGGCATGGCCATGGATGTACTCCCATTCGTTTTGAGTGAAATAATCCGGGTACTCGTCCAAATTGATGGCTTTGACCTGTTCGATATCTACGCCGACCATGCCACTTGTTGTCCCGCAACAAACCACGCGATCGCCCGAGTGTGATATATTAAAATCGGCCCCGTTATCAAAATAGGGTCTTTTGTGCGCATTGTATTTCAGTTCATACAAGGTATGATCGTCGTCGGTGAGCTTCCTTAGCACTTCAAACATCAGGAATTTCCCGGCTATATGTATTTGTCTGTCGATAGCCCGCCGTTTGCGCAGCGCTGCCTCCCGCAATGCCGGTGGAAGTAAACTGAGCGTGGCAATCAGTTCCTGCTCATCCCATTGCCTGGTGATATCGCTATGGCAGCAAATTATCATGGTTCAATAATATGTAATTTATAAGATAGAAATACGTATAATGTAACAACATTGATAAACAATATTTAGTATTGCCGCATAAACCCCGGGCTGGCTTTTTAGTCCTATAAACCGAAAATACAGTATAGCATTTTTGTTTTATGAATGACCTCAGTATCGTCATCGGCGAGCAGCGCCCCGATCTGATCAGGGACGAAACACTCGCTGATCTTTTTGCGGCTTCGGCCAAAAAATACGGCGATAAGCCAGCCCTTATATTTCACCACGAACAGTTAACCTATGCCGAACTTGACTGCTGGAGCGACGCGATAGCCGCCTACCTGGCGAAGGAAGGCATTGGCAGCGGAGATTTTGTCGGCGTTTGGTGGAAACGTGGGCTGGAGTTGCACGCCGCTATCCTGGGCATCGTTAAATCAGGCGCGGCTTATGTACCGGTTGACCGCGAGATACCCGCTGAAAGGGTAGAGGTTATTATGGAAGAAGTTGGCGCCAGGGCCTGCTTCAGCGAGCAGCAATTGAACCTGAGTTGTAAGACGTTGCAAGTTCCCCTTAACCCGCTAAAGGGCGAAAAATCGAGGCACATCACTCCCCTTTCAGGGGGCGGTAGGGCCTGTGCTTATGTCCTTTATACTTCCGGCAGTACCGGCAAACCCAAAGGCATCCCGATAAGCCATAAACAGATATGTCACCTGGTGCGCTCGGAGCAGAGCGTACTGGGCATTAAAGCGGAAGATAAAGTTTACCAGGGCTTTTCCGTGTCGTTTGATATGTGGTGCGAGGAAACCTGGATCAGCTATTTTGCCGGTGCTACGCTTTGGGTGGCTGACAATACCACTTCAAAAGCCATAGATGAGTTGAGCGGAACGCTTTCCCGCGAAAATATTACGGTGTTGCATGCCGTGCCGAGTCTGCTGGCCGTGATGGACGATAGTATCCCGTCATTACGCATCGTCAATGCCGGCGGTGAGGCTTGTACGCCGCAGGTATTGAATAAATGGTCGAAGGATGGTATCCGGTTCTATAATAGTTATGGCCCGACGGAAACGACCGTAACCGCGACTATGGCCCAATTGAAACCCGGGGATCCTATCGTGATCGGCGACCCGTTGCCCAATTATAACCTCGCCGTGGTTGACGATAAGATGAATCTGCTGCCCGTGGGCGAGGCGGGCGAACTGGTGATCACCGGGCCGGGAGTGGCGTCCGGTTACGTTAAACTGCCCCAGCTCACGCAGCAAAAGTTCCTGCCTAAGCCGGCATCGCTTTCCATGCTGCCGGGCGACCGGGTTTACTGTACAGGTGATGCCGCCATCATCAATAAAGATGGCAGCGTGGACGTACAGGGCCGTTTTGACGACCAGATCAAACTGCGCGGATACCGCATCGAACTTGGCGAAATAGAAAGCAAACTGAACGCCATCACCGGGGTGCTTTCCGCTGCGGTAGCAGTACGGAAGGACAGTACAGGTCAGGATCAGTTGGTGGGTTACGTGGTAATGGACGACAATGTCTGCATCGAGGAAAATCTTTTCCGCATCGAGTTGGGTAAAACCCTGCCATCTTACATGGTGCCCGGGACCATAATGACGCTGCCCGAAATGCCGCGCATGCCCAGTGGCAAGATCAACCGAAAAGCGCTGCCGACTCCCGAATCTTTCGCCGAAAGCCTGGAGAGTTCAGCCGAAACTTTAGATCTGAACGCGCCTGTACGGGACAGGGTAATGGCGGTTCTGCATAAAACCTTCCCCGGCAAGACGATTGAACCAGCAATGGATTTCTTTGACGATCTGGGCGGGCATTCGCTGCTGGCGGCCGGCTTTGTATCGCAATTGCGCCGCGACGCCGGTTTGCCTCATGCTTCGCTAAAAGATGTTTATATCCACCGGCCATTGAGTGCTTTAGTTGAAGCGTGGGACAACCAACCGCAGGAACACAAAACCAAAGAAAACGTTTACAAAAAACCGCCGTTATGGTGCTATCTCACCTGCTGGCTGGCCCAATCGGTATCGTTACTGCTGATATACGGATTGTTCGCCTTCCAGGTATTCATCCCGTACCTCGGCTATTATTATGTTGACCAGGAAACTATCGATCTGCCATCGCATACGCTTTACGCCATCCTTACCTCGCTCGGGCTTTTTGCACTTATAGCGCCTATCTTCACCATTCTGTGTGTCGCTGCGAAATGGTTGGTTATAGGTCGTTTCAAGGAGGGAGATTACCCGCTTTGGGGAAGCTATTATTTCAGGTGGTGGTTCGTAAAAACTATGCAGCGCTTGCTGCCCGCGCAATTCCTCAATGGCACGCCGCTGTATCCAACCTACCTCCGCCTGATGGGTATGAAAATCTCGCCGGATGCCCAAATCAGCGATTTTGCATTCGATGCCGAAGACCTGATAACCATCGGCAGCGACGCCAGTCTAAGTTCACAAACCCGGCTGAGCAATGCCTGGGTGGAAGGCGGTATGCTGAAACTGCGCCGCATCACTATCGGCGACCATGCCTATATCGGCAGCGCCGCCATGATCTCTGGTGATACGGTGATCGAAGACTGGGGCGAACTGCAGGATCTGGGTCATTTGCAGCAGGGGCAAAGAATTAAATCAGGCGAAGTATGGCAGGGCAGCCCGGCACAATTGAAAGAGACAAAAGACATTGCCGATCTGCCGCAACCTTTGCCGGTAACTAAGGCGAAACGTGCAAAATATAAGTTGTTATTCAGCCTGTTCATTTTGATCTTCCCGATCGTCATCCTGCTGCCGCTGCTGCCCACTATCATGACCATCAACAGCCTGGATAACGCCGCGGGCGATTATGATTTCAGTTATATGATACACGCCCCGACGCTGGCGTTGTTATATATCGTGCTCTTCACGCTGGAGACTATTATCCTTTGTCGCATCTTCCTCTGGAAAGTGAAGCCCGGCAAATACCCTATCTATAGCCTGTTTTATGTGCGCAAATGGTTTTCCGACCAGCTGCTTTCGCTGAACCTGATCGTATTGCACCCGATCTATGCCACTATCTTCGTTTCAGATTTTTTCAGGGCTTTGGGGGCAAAGATCGGCAAGGACACAGAAATTTCCACCGCCAGCAATGTGACACACCCGCTGCTGGAAATAGGCGACGGCGCATTTGTAGCTGACGCTGTTACGCTGGGCGAGGCCGATGTTCGCGGCCAGCAATTAATATTGGATAAGACCAGTATCGCCGGCAATAGCTTTGTGGGCAACAGTGCGCTTATTCCGCAAGGATATCATTTGCAGGGCAATATGCTCATCGGGGTATTGTCAACCCCGCCTGACGCGGTCCAAATGGCTGAAAACAAGTCCCGCGATTGGTTCGGTTCGCCCGCTATCGCCTTGCCGCGCCGGCAGGAAAGCAATCCCTTTCCGCCGGAACTCACGATCAAGCCTAAACTATACCGCAAGTTAATCAGGGCTTTGGTTGAATTTATCCGTATCGTACTGCCGGAGACGGCCATTATTTGTTCTTCGATCCTTTTCATTGCCTATGGCCACGACCTGGTGGTTGACGAACCATTGTGGAAGATCATCCTCTATTTCCCGTTCTATTACCTGTGCTATATGGGCCTGCCGGCGTTCCTGCTTACTGTTGCGCTGAAATGGCTGTTCATCGGGAAGTACAAAGCACAGCAAAAACCCATGTGGACATGGACCGTATGGCGCAGCGAGGCGATCACTTCGACCTACGAGGCGCTCTCGATACCCTTCCTGCTGGAATATATGCAGGGTACGCCCTGGCTGCCTTTGCTGATGAGATTGCTCGGTGTAAAGATCGGCAAACGTGTTTGGATGAATACTACCGACATTACCGAGTTTGATATGGTGACCATTTGTGATGATGCAATGCTCAATGCTGATTGCGGTCCGCAGACACATTTGTTCGAGGACCGGGTGATGAAGATCGGAGCGGTGAAAATAGGAGCGAGGAGCAGCATCGGAGCCGGAACCATTATTTTGTACGACAGTGAGGTCGGCGATGATACGAAGATCGAAGCCTTATCTTTAGTGATGAAAGGCGAACGCCTCGCGCCGGGAACTGAGTGGACGGGTAGCCCGGTGAAGCCGCTGTAAGTTAATGTCAGCGGTGTTTACCGTAAAAACTACCGCCTTTACCGACATGTTTGAACATGTCGCCAAAACATCCTTTCGATGGATATATTGTTAGTTTAGTTTTGGATAACATTTAAATCGAAAATTATGACAAACACATTTGAACAAGGATACCAGCCCGACAGCTATGTTAACACAACTGCCGTGTTCGGCGAAGTGAAAAGAGATATTCTATCAAAGGATTTTAAGCTTGGGAATATTGCCAATGTGTTTGGGAAAACCGTATTGAATTTTAGCGGGGCGGATATTAACGGAACGGCCGTCGTTGAAATGAACCAGGTATTTGGCGAAGTGGTCATCCTGGTTCCGGTCGGCTGGCACGTCGTTAATGAAATATCAAATGTATTTGCCGAACTGGTTGACAAAAGAATGAATCCCACTTTAAATATCAATAACGGTAAGGTTTTAATACTGAAAGGCGTAAGCATTTTTGCTGCAATCAAAGTTGTAAATGGCTTTTGACCCCGTTCCCCCGCCATATTCCAATGTGAATTTTCAGGCGCTTTCTACCTGATAGCTGCGTATGAATATTTATCGGCTAAAACCGCCTTTTCGTCTATGATCTTCCTGTCTGCGTCTATAATATGTTAGATACGCTGGTTAAAAGCGTATTTAATATTTGCAATTCCTGAAAAAATCTTTAACATTGTGTCTAATTGACACTATGAGTTTATAGCCAATTTACTATCACCGCTTGGGTGAGATCAGACCAAATAAACCCTCAGGATGAAAAGAAGATTTACCTTAATTTTAATGCTGGTATGCCTTATCGGATTTGGCGCATCAGCACAAACCAGGGCTAAGACAAAGGCAACGGCCAAAACGTCTGCGCCGCAGTTGGGCAAGGCTCCGTTGAAGGATGTGATCAAAGCCTTAACGCTCGAAGAAAAAGCCAGGCTGGTTGTCGGCATGGGCTTCAAGATGCCGGCCATGCGGCCTCCCCGCCAAAAGAAAGATACTACGGGCGCTAAAACAGTACCGGCCGCGACGACTCCCGCTTTTACCTTGCCGCCGACAGACCCGCGTGACGACATACCGGAAAAAGTGCCCGGTGCGGCCGGCCGAACACACGCTGTCGCACGTCTGGGGATACCGTCGATCACTGTTTCGGACGGTCCGGCAGGAGTGAGGATCAACCCAATCCGCAACGGCGATAGCTCAAGAACTTATTATGCTACAGCTTTCCCGGTAGGCACTTTGCTGGCTTCGTCATGGGATACTGCGCTGGTACGCAAGGTAGGGGTGGCGTTCGGTACCGAAGTGCATGAATATGGCGTCGATGTACTCTTAGGCCCCGGTGCTAATATCCATCGCAATCCGCTCGGGGGGCGTAACTTCGAATACTATTCCGAAGATCCGCTGATAAGCGGAAATATGGCTGCGGCCCTGATCAATGGCATGCAATCGCAGGGTGTCGGCACTTCGATCAAACACTTTTTTGCCAATAACCAGGAAACAAACCGCGGCAGTGTGAACGTGATCGCAAGTCAGCGTGCATTGCGTGAAATTTACCTGAAGAATTTTGAGATCGCTATCAAGGCCTCGCACCCCTGGACGGTAATGTCGTCATACAACGAAGTTAACGGTCCATATACTTCGGAAAACCGCGAGCTGCTGACCACTATCCTCAAAGGTGAGTGGGGCTATAAGGGCCTGGTGATGACCGACTGGTTCGGCGGTCATGATCCGGTGGCACAAATGAACGCCGGTAACGACCTGCTGATGCCGGGTACGCCGATGCAAACCAAAGCGATCATCGATGGCGTGAACAGCGGCCAGATCAAGATGGCGCAACTAGACGCTAACGTAGCGCGTGTACTCAGGCTGGTATTGGAGTCTCCTGAATTCAAAAAATATAAATATTCTGATAAGCCTAATCTGAAGAAGGACGCGCAGGTATCGCGCGTGGCTGCGGCACAGGGTATGGTGCTGCTGAAGGATAACGATAAGGCGCTGCCTTTGAAGGGCAAAAAGATCGCCCTGTTTGGTAATGCTTCGTACGACCTGGTAGCGGGCGGTACCGGGAGCGGTAATGTGAACAAGGCATATACCATTTCATTGGTTCAGGGCCTGAACAACGGTGGATATTCTATCGATGATAAACTGAAAAGCGCTTACCAAAGCTATATTGATGAAGCCAAGGCCAAACAGCCGCATAACGCGATGTCGTTCTTTATGCTGCCGCCGCCGATACCGCAAATGGAGATCAGCCAGGACGTGCTGAACCAGCAGGCGGAGAGCGCCGATGAAGCGATAATAACCATCGGCAGAAACGCGGGCGAGGGCGCCGACCGCAAAGTGGAAAACGACTTTAACCTGAGCGATGCAGAAAAAGCGCTGCTAAAGAATGCCGCTGACGTGTTCCATGCGAAGGGTAAGAAAGTAGTAGTTGTACTGAACACCGGCGGTGTTGTTGAAACCGCCAGCTGGCGCGACGGTGTTGACGCGATCCTGCTGGCATGGCAACCGGGCCTCGAAGCGGGCAACGCCATTACTGATGTGCTGAGCGGCAAGGTTGACCCCTCAGGTAAACTGGCGACTACATTCCCTGTGAACTATAACGATGATCCGACCGCGAAAAACTTCCCCGGAAAGGAACTGCCAATGCCTGCCGGTCAGCGGCCAAGCATGATGATGGGGCGCCCTGCCGAGGTAACTTACGAGGAAGGTATTTATGTGGGCTACCGTTATTATAACACTTTTGACGTAAAACCTGCTTATCCGTTCGGTTATGGTTTGTCGTACACCAAATTCAAATACAGCGACCTGAAGCTAAGCGCGAAGACACTCAACGGATCGATCACTGCCACTATAACCGTTACCAACACCGGCGATCTAGCGGGTAAGGAAGTAGTAGAGGTTTATGTAAGCGCGCCAACCGGCAAGCTGGCAAAACCATCTGAAGAATTGAGAGCTTTCGGCAAAACCAAATTGTTACGGCCTAAAGAGTCACAAACGTTAAGTTTTACCCTCACCGCAAAGGATCTCGAATCGTTTGATACCGCGCGCTCGGCCTGGGTGGCAGAAGGGGGTGATTACACCGTGAAGATCGGCGCGTCGTCGGAAGACATCAAAAAGACCGCGAAATTCAACCTGCCGAAAACTTTGGTACTGGCGAAAGTGCACGACGTGCTCAAGCCTCAGGTCGAGATCACGGAACTGAAGAAATAAAAACGCATACATTAACTGACTTATAACCGAGGCCGCTTCCTGTAAAAGGGGAGCGGTTTTTTTGTTACCTCACCCCAACCCCTCTCCAGGTGGAGAGGGGCATTTTAAAATATCTTATATTTGAATATTCAAGTCCTCTCCTTTGGAGAGGATTTAGGAGAGGCAACAAACTTTTCACCCTGGAACAGCCGATCACGACACAAGCCGTAACTGCCAAACCGCAGCCGATCGAATGGATCAGCAACCTGCGGGTGAAGGCTTTATTCCTGGTCATTATCCTGCACGCCTCATCGCCTTTGCTGATGGATGTACAAAAAGCGAAAGTAGGCGACTGGCTTGCGGCCGATTTCTACAATGCCCTTTCGCGGTTCGCCGTACCGGTTTTCGTGATGATCACCGGCGCCTTGCTGTTCAACAAAGAATATGAGCTTGGATCGTTCCTCAAAACGAAACTTTCGCGCATCATCTGGCCCTTCCTTTTCTGGAGCCTGGTGTTTATAGGCTATGGCTGGTATGATGAGGAACTGAACTTTAGTTCAGATGTTTGGCACAATGTCACCATAGTGCTGCACCAACTCCATTATGGCGCTTATTATCACCTGTGGTATGTGTATATGCTCATCGGGTTGTACCTCATTATTCCTGTAATGAGCCGGTTTGTACGGAATGCGACGGAAAAAGAGATACAATATTTCCTGGTGGTTTGGTTTATCGTCATCGCATTTAGCCAGCCTTATTTGACACATTTCATGCCGCAGGTGGATGTGCGGTATTTTACCGGCTACATAGGCTACCTGGTCCTGGGCTATTACCTGGCCAATAAGGAGATACCTCAAAAAGGATTTATAGCCCCGTTGTGGATATTTTATTTGCTATGCCTCGCCGGGATAACGCTGGGCACTTATTTCATATCGGAAAGCACCCATTCGCTGAGCACGATCATGTACGAACCATTGGGACCGTTCATTATCCTGTATTCGGCCGGGGTATTCTTACTGGTTCGCGCTACGCCATATCCCCTGCCGCGTTCGCTCGCCCGGGTGCGCGATATCGCCGGGAATTACAGCCTGGGTATCTATCTCTGCCACGCCCTGTTCCTTACGTTGATGAGCGACTGGGGCATCAGCTATACGCTTTGCAATCCTTTTTTGAGTATCCCGATTACGGCGGTGGTGTGTTTCGTGCTTTCGTTTGTGCTGATATTTATACTCAGCAAAATTCCTGTCGTGGGTAAGTATCTTGCCGGATAGAATTAGTTATCCATTAACCATTTCTGTTCGCCCGTCGATAGATCATATTTAAAGATACCCGCCCTCATGCCGCTATAAACGACATTATCTTTAATAACCATCGAGGTTGGATAAAGATAATACCACATGCCTTTCTCAATTAAAAACTCCAAATGTGAAAGCGAGTCGATTTTTAAAAGACTTTTCGAGGTGATTATTATGAAATTCTTATTCTTATCGAGAACTACAGCTTCGGGCGCGGTAGGCAATTTCAAATACTCTTTAGCAACCCATTTCATATTGATCTTCTCTATCCTAATGATACTGCCTTCAGAGAGACCTAAATGAGCAAGACCTTGTATCGCAAAGATTTGGTTATCTCTGGTCACAAATTGTTTGACTTCATCATCAGAGACTTTATAATATTTTTTGCCATCGTTTGAGAACCAATAAAGGTCGCCTCCCCATTCGCCACGGTCATTCCCAACCAAATAACCGTCGCCCGCATGAATGATGCATATTTTCCCTCTATAAAATGACTTCCTACGTAATTTCGGATCGATTTTGAAAGGTAAAGTATTGGGAGTAAAATATCTGCTTTGTTTTTCAGCGTGCACATTACCGTCTTTAATAGATACAACCCAATCATTTGGTGATGAGTTATATTTATAGAGCGTATCACGATTTGCGGGAACAGGACAGCTGTGCCAATTGTCAACGACGCTTTTATCGGTCTGCGAATAACAACTTGTGAAACTAAAAAGTGCTATGATGATAAGGATGTGACGCATCGTATCTGAATTGTCTATAAATTTAGATAAAACATTCCATACTTAAATTAACCAAGCGTTCCTATGGGAACGCCTCACTCTACCTTTACATGCTCTACCGACCAAACGTCCTTACAGGACGTGCATGTGCCGTTAGGCACATTTCGTTGGTAGAATTTTGAACGCAAACCCTAAGCGTTCCGATAGGAACGCCTCGTGGTATTTTTGCATTTTCTTGGCGGATAGCGCCTGTTTCAGGAGAGGCCGTTTTTTCGTATCTTTGATGATATTTTTAATTATTTGACATTTCACGATTTTAACTTTAACGAACACCTCACCGAGGGCATCCTGAGCATGGGTTACCAAACACCCACTCCGATACAGGAAATGGCGATACCGCTGATATTGGAAGGAAAGGACCTGATAGCCTGCGCGCAAACCGGCACCGGCAAAACGGCTTCATACCTGTTGCCGGTACTCCACAAGATAGCTTTGGCTGATGAGGGGCACAAAACCACCGCGCTTGTGCTGGCCCCGACGCGCGAATTAGCGCAGCAGATAGACCAGCAGGCCGAAGGTTTGGCGTATTTTACAGGTCTAAGCTCGATAGCCATCTACGGCGGCGGCGACGGCATCGTGTATGAACAGCAGCGCCGCGGGATACAGAATAAGGTTGACATACTGATCGGCACCCCTGGCCGGCTCATCGCGCATTTGCAGTCGGGTGTCCTGAAACTCGACCATATCAAATACCTGATCCTGGACGAGGCCGACCGTATGCTGGACATGGGCTTCCTCGGGGACATCATGCGCATTATCGGCGATGTACCGCAGCACCGTCAAACACTGCTGTTCTCGGCCACTATGCCCGGCCCGATACGCAAGCTGGCAAGCTCGATCCTGAAAAACCCCGAACAGATCAACCTGGCAACGTCGCAGCCGGCGGAAGGTATCAGTCAGCAGATATATAAACTCCATAACGATCAAAAGTCAAGGCTGGTAGTTAAACTATTGAAGGAAGGCAGCTATGCCAGTACCATCATTTTTGCCAATACCAAGGACGAAGTGAAGCGGCTAACGCGCGAGCTGAAAGGCTCCGGCATAAAGGCGAATGCTTTCCACTCGGATTTTGAACAGGCCGAGCGCGAACAAATATTGCTTGATTTTAAAAACCGTGCGTTGCCGGTGATCATCGGTACGGATGCTTTATCAAGGGGCATCGACGTGGAAGGTATCGACCTGGTGATCAATTACGATGTCCCTGCCGACCCGGAGGACTATATCCACCGCATTGGCCGTACCGCGCGTGCAGAGACGACGGGCACAGCAATCACTTTAGTAAACGAACGCGACAACCGGAAACTGAAAAATATCGAGGAACTGATCGGCAGGCCCATCGTCCAGAACCCTGTTCCGTCGGAACTGGGCGAGGCGCCTGTATTCAAAGAACATAAACACCACAAAAGGCGCCGGGACAATAACCGCAGTAAATTCAGGAAGAAGAAGCACGGAAATAGCGGCGGTTCACACCATGCCGGTCCGAAATCGCATTAATTTTTTATTTTAGGCCCTGTCCGTTTAAACTCTGTTATGAGCAAAAGCCTGTCAGTCCTGATCATTGCCTTCGCATTCGCGGCCTGCAAAAGCAATACGCCGCAGGTAAGCACTTATGCCGGAACAGGTGTGGCAGGTTCCGCAAACGGGAAAGCGGGCGAAGCTACGTTTTCTAACCTGATGGGACTGGCCGTTGATTCGAACGGAAATGTTTTCGTGGCTGATTCGCGTAATAATCTGATCCGAAAAATAAGTGCGGACGGCATGGTAACCACTTTTGCCGGCAACGGTCAGCAGGGCTCTGCGGATGGTAAGGCTGCTACAGCGTCATTCTTTTTCCCTATCGGTGTAGCTGCCGGGCCCGACGGCAGCGTATATGTAGCCGATTCGCACAACAGCCTGATCCGCAAAATATCACCGCAGGGTGTTGTTGCTACGGTGGCCGGCGCTTTGACGCCTGCCACGAAAGACCACCCCGACAGCCTGCGGCGCCTGGATAACCCCTATGGCGTAGTTGTGGCCAAAGACGGCACCGTCTATTTTACCGACTGGGAAAGAAATGTGATCCGCAAAATTAGTCCCGATGGCAATATGAGCATTATTGCCGGAAATCCCAATGACGATCCCGGAGCTAAGGATGGCAAGGGCCTTTCCGCATCATTTTTCCTCCCGCAGGGTATCGCCATCGACGATAAGGGTAACCTGTATATTGCCGATACCTATAACAATTTGATCCGAAAGATGGATTCGCAGGGTATGGTGAGCACGATTGCCGGGAACCCTCCCGTCAAAGGCAAGCGCAACGCCGGTCACAAAGACGGCAAAGGCTCGGCGGCGTCGTTCAATCACCCCTGCGGCATTGCTGTTGATAAAAAAGGTGTTGTTTATGTAGCCGATGTCGGCAATAACGAGATAAGAAAAATAACCCCAGATGGTATCGTGACGACGCTCGCCGGCACCCGTTCGCCGGGCGCACAGAATGGCGACCTGGCTCATGCTTCATTTTACCGGCCTTACGGGGTTGCCGTTGACAAAAAGGGCGACCTTTATATTGCAGATTACCTGAATAATTCTGTTCGAAAAATAAGTTTTTAATCCAGTGATCGGGCCAGGCAAACAGCGCATGGCCTTAAAAAATAAGTTTGCCAGCCAGTTTATTGACAATGCTGATACATTTTTATCGTTTAAGGATAAAAACTTATATTGCATTCTTTAAATAGATAAATTATTTAATCCTTTTCATGAACAATATATACCTGGTTAGAAAATTCATTGTTCTGGCCTTAGTCACAATAGTATTTTTCGGTTGCAAGAAAAAAGAAAAGATACAGCCGCCCCCCGGCGATACTACAAGTATCGTTCTTAAACCAAGCACACAGCATATCTCCATGCTGACACAGCATTTTGACAATACCCGCGCCGGCCTCAATTACAAAGAAACCGAGCTAACCACCAGCAATGTCAATACCGCAACTTTCGGCAGGTTATTTACGCTTTCGGTTGACGACCAGGTTTACGCACAGCCGCTGGTGGTAGGTAATGTATCCATAAGCTCGGGTACGCATAATGTGGTTTTTATTGCGACGGTAAATAATACGGTTTATGCTTTTGACGCCGACAATGGTAAAGCCTACTGGCACGTCAATTATACCGTAAATGGGATGCGACCGCCTGCAGCTACCGATATGAATTCAGGCTGGTGTACCCCGTACCAGGATTTTACCAAAAACATGGGTATTGTCGGAACACCAGTTATAGATTCGACCGCACAGACGATGTATTTTGTTGCGCGAAGTACAGACGGCAGCCATTTTGTTCAGAATCTCCATGCCGTCAGCATTGTAGACGGCAGCGAGCGTGCAGGCAGCCCGGTTCAGCTCAGCGCAAGCATGCCCGGTACCGGTGATGGCGCCGTGAACGGGACGGTAAGCTTCGACCCGATGCGCAATAACCAACGCCAGCCGTTGCTTTTACTGAATGGAACGGTATATATTTCTTTTTCGTCGCATTGCGACTGGAATCCGTATCACGGATGGATACTGGGTTACGACGAGGCGACCCTGCAGCAAAAAATAGTCTATAACGACACCCCGACCGGTGAAGGCGGCGGCATTTGGGAAAGCGGTATGGGTATCGTTGCCGATCCCCAGGGGAATCTATACGTGGTTTCCGGTAATGGGACGGTGGGCGAGGGCGGCCATTTCGCAAGCACCGGCAATGGTACCGACGAGCAGAGCCCTAATCCCAACCCGGCCGACCCGACAAATCGCTCGGAAAGCGCTATTAAGCTTACGCCTTCCGGATCGACATTAGCGGTTACCGACTTTTTTACACCGACGAATTACCTCGACCTGAATAATAACGACCTGGACTATGGCGTGATGGGATCGTTCCTGGTACCAAACTCAAACTACTATGTGACCGGCTGTAAGGACGGTAATATATATTTATTGAATACAGCGAATATGGGAGGCTACTCAGGCACTGCCAACCAGGTGGTGCAGACTGTTCCGCTTGGGATAAGCCTCCATTGTCAGCCGGCTTACTACCAGGGTGCAAGCTCGGGATACATCTATATCTGGTCCGAAAATGATAAGCTGCGCCAATTCCCGTTCAATAATGGCAATATGTCCGCCAATGCAACGGTCGCCAATATAGCAGGCATAAGCGGCGGAACAGGTGCGAACCTATCCGTTTCGGCCAATGGCACCAAAAGCGGTACCGGCATTCTGTGGGCGGTCGCCCCCTTAGGCAATGCTGACGGTACGCTTGCCCCGGGAGTCCTCTATGCTTTGGACGCCACGGATGTGACTAAGGTTTTGTGGAGCAGTTTGCAAGGCATAGGCAACGCTCCAGGTTACTTCGCCAAATTCGCGGCGCCAACTGTTGTTGACGGGCACGTTTACCTCCCAACTTTCTCGAACGCAGTGGTGGTTTACGGGTTGAAATGACAACTACGGCTTATCCTTTTTCAGCACCTCATCTGTAAAATGCTGCCGCGATTTTTCTTTGGCGAATTTTTCTGCATTGAATGCCTGTGAATTGCCTTTGGGTATAGTAAGGCTTTTCCAGCCATCGTCAGCAGCCATTTTAGCGATACAGACGATCTGCCCGACATGATAAGGATAATGCGCCAGCTGCCTGTTAATGGCTTCCATTACCGTATGTCCCTGGTTGCGGATATAGACAATCTTTTCCAGGTCATCTTCCTGTAATGAGCGCAGTGCGGTAAGAAAACATTCCCAGCCCTCGTTCCATTTGGTCATCAGTTCCTCACGGGTCTGGGCGTCGTTCTCAAATTCAGCATCGCGGTCGCGCCATTCCTTTTCGCCGTCGGTGGTGAGGAAATCCGTCCACCGCGAAAGCATATTCCCCCAAAGGTGTTTGACGATAGTATAAACACTGTTGCTGTCATCATTATATTGCCAGAACAAGTGTTCGTCCGACATTTGGGCCATGGCCTTTTCACCAAGCAGTTTATAATACTCAAACTGTTTGATGACGCTTTCGAGGTATTCTTTGTTCATAATAAATTGGTAAGATTATGCAAATTTAACCCATAACACCAAATCTCGTACGGTACTACGGGTATGACTTGAGAAGCGTTGCCGAAAAATATTTAAATTTGATAAAAACTGAATAGCCATGATCGACCCCAAAGACGAAGTCCCGTTCGACGATTCGGACGAACTGGATAAAGAGGACCAGATGAGCCAGCAGGATATTCATGCCACCGGCGCAGAGCCGGATCCTGAAGAGCTTGAAAAAGGGAAAAATGCGGATACCGATCTGCTCCGCGAATCCTATGATGCGTCTGAGCCGGCATACACGCTCAAAACGGATGCCCAAAAACCAGGGGACAAAAAGAAGAAATAGTAAGGGGATATAACTATACGTATTTCAACAAGCATTTCTCCTTAATTTTGTTATATGAAAACAGTTGCCATCCTGGTGCCCGAAAGCGCTGTTCTGCAGGGAATAGCTGATCCGCGCTATTTATTTACCGCGGTAAACCAATTTCTGCAGAACGCCGGCAAACCACCCCTATTTGATGTGAAGCTGGTAGGGCTTAGTAAAGAGGTGAAGTTAAATGCGGGCGCCTTCTCCATCCACACCGATTTGCTGCTGGGCGAAATGAAGAAAGCCGACCTGGTGATTGTGCCTCCCCTTAGCGGCGATTTGAAAGCAGCCATCGAAAGGAATAGGGATTTTATTCCCTGGATCATCGATCAATATGATAAAGGCGCGCAGGTGGCAAGTTTATGCCTCGGCGCATTTCTGCTGGCCGCAACAGGTTTGCTAAACGGCAAGAAATGTTCCACGCATTGGTTGTTTGCCAACGAGTTCAGGCACATGTTCCCTTCCGTTGACCTGGTGGATGAAAAAGTGATCACCGAGGAAAAGAACGTTTATTCGAGCGGCGGCGCCAATTCCTATTGGAATCTGCTACTGCACCTGGTAGAAAAATATGTCAACCGAGAGATGGCCATCCTGGCGTCCAAGTTTTTCGTTATCGATATGGGACGGAATGATCAGTCGCCATTTATCATCTTCAAAGGACAAAAGGACCATGAAGATGAAGTGGTAAAGAATGCCCAGGATTACATCGAGCAAAACTTTCATAATAAGATATCGGTTGATGAATTGTCCGAAAAATTCAACGTGGTGCGCCGCACTTTCGAGCGCCGCTTCAAAAAATCGACCCACAACACTGTTGTCGAATATATTCAGCGAGTAAAGATCGAAGCTGCGAAAAAGAGCTTCGAAAGCAGCCGCAAGACCATTTATGAGGTGATGTACGACGTAGGATACACCGATGTCAAGGCCTTCAGGGACGTCTTCAAAAAAATAACGGGCATGCCGCCGGTGGACTACCGCAATAAATATAACAAAGACGCGGTGGTAGCTTAGCGATCCGGCTATTGAATAAAGTTAGGATTGCCGCTCTGCGCGATCTTGCTCTGCATCAGCGCTTCCATCAATTCCACCTTGCTTTTGGCCTCATCAACTTTGCGGCCGGTAAAATGTTCGTCCAGCGTTTCAAAAAATAGCTTCTTCCAGCGTGCAAAATGTTCGGCTTTCAAAGGGTGTACCTTGTTTAGTTCGATGTGAACGCGCATGGTATTGCCTTTGTAGGTTGCCGCGCCCAGCAGTACAGTCTCCCAGAAATCGACCATAATGGGTATGTGCGTATCCCATCTGAACACCAGCACGTCGTTGAATATTTCACCGATAATATCGTCGTTTTTAACTTTTGAGTAAAAATTTTCGACCAGCAAACGAATATCGTCCCTTTTTTCTATTTCTTTTTTCAATACCATCCCGGTGCAATGTTACTATTTTTTGTGCTTTAAGCGTGTCATTTCTACACAGTTAACTATTGGTTATTTAGGAAGAAAATATAACCAATTTGAAGTTGTCCGCGTAAAAAGAGCTTAAAGTGACCCACAATTACTAAACACTGTTTAAAAAATTTATTCCTGGTTAATGTTTAAATCCGATAAACCCGTGCGGGGTTTGATAAAATTGGGATCAAAAGTCCTGCTTGTTGTCCTGCTGGCGACCTTTTCCCGTTTTGCCTTTGGGCAGGGGCAGCAGCTGCATTTTTCGCACATCGGTACGCCGAGCGGTCTTTCAAACCTGAACGTCAATACTATATTGCAGGACAAGCGCGGCTTTATATGGGTGGGCACCGCGGATGGCCTCGATCGGTATGACGGTTATAAGTTCCGGATTTATCGCAACGATCCCAGGGATCCGACAACCATCGGTGGCAGCTACATACAGGATATGGCCGAAGACCGCGATGGTAATATCTGGATAACAACCATTGGCGGCGGCTTGAACAAGTTCGATCGTACCACTAACAGGTTTCATCGCTTCCGTCACGACGAAAAAAACATCAATAGCATTGCAAGCGACCTCGTAACCAGGATCGTTATTGACGATTACGGAATTGTTTGGATAGCCACCGTGCATAACGGTTTGGATTCGTACGACCCGAAAACAGGCATTTTCAGGCATTACGTACACAGGCCAACCGACCCGTTCAGCATAATCGGGGATGAATTAGGTGCGATCTGTAAAGATGATCAAAACAATATATGGGTGGGGGGGGTTAATGGTGGCTTAAGCAAATTTGACAGGAAGACAGGCCGGTTTGTCAA
>JAFDZL010000484.1 GCA_018266935.1 Bacteroidota bacterium
GTATTTTTCCCGGGCAGTTTGCTGAACCACGAGTTCAGCAGGTTCAGCCTGGCGGCTATACCGGCCCGATCCTGGTTTGCTCTTACCTACCTGATATTCTTCGGCTCTATAGCTGCCTTTAGTGCCTATGTATGGCTGTTGAAAGTGCGGCCTGCTACCCAGGTGAGCACGTATGCTTATGTTAATCCCGTGATCGCGGTTATACTGGGTGTCCTTTTTGCCGGCGAACATATTTCGCTTATGCAACTGGCAGGTTTATTTGTTATCCTGGGCAGCGTACTCCTCATCAACCTGAGTAAATACCGGAAACAGAAAAAAGAGCAAGCATTTACTAATATTCAGCAAAAAGATAAGGTATTGCTCAGCGGTGCCGCTCTTGAAGAGTGTGCCGACTGACGGCATGTAACAGAAATGTTATAAATAAAATTAACCGGCGGTTAACCTCTGCGCCTGCGGCATCGTAAACAGGATTATACCCCTGCCCGGGTTCTGCTGATTATCCTTAAAAAAACAATGCAGCTCAGATCGTTTAAGATCCCGTTCTATTTTTTTGTGACGGGTATGTTGTGGGCGATATGCAACGACCCATTGATCACTATTCTGGGGCACGGCTTGCAGCCGGGCACACAGGATATACTGCGCGAACTGAGCGATGTTCTGTCTGTCGTTGTGGTGACAGTACTTCTCTATTTTCTTATAAAAAAACAAAATTCGAGGCTTGTAGAATCAGAGGAGCAGTACCGTCACCTCTTTGAATCGAATCCAAACCCTATGTGGATATACCGCCCGGCCGACTTGCGATTTGTAAAGGTGAATAATGCCGCGACAGATGTCTATGGTTACGATATGGATGAATTCCTTTCAATGAAGATCACGGATATCAGGCCCGAAGAAGACAAAAATAAGCTTAAAAAATATGTAGGCTCGCTGGAGCCCGGAATGAACAAGTCCGGCACATGGAAACACCTTAAAAAAGATGGCGAGCTCTTGTATGTGTCCATTGTAACCTATGATCTTAAATTCAACGGGCAGGCGTGCAGACTGGTAATGGCGACCAATATTACCGACCTGATATTGAAGGAAGAAAAGATCAGGATCCAAAATGCGGCTCTCCACGAAATGGCGTGGTCGAACTCGCACGAGATACGCCGTTCATTATGTTCGGTAATGAGTTTGACAGCCTTGCTTCGCGATTCGGCTAATGAAAGCGAACGCAAGGAATACATCAATCTGCTGTATCAATGTACACAAGATTTTGATAATATAATCAAGAAAAACAATAAGAAAGTCGATTCTTTAAAGGAGAACTAAGACCATATTCCTTCTATTCCACGAAGTGCCTCTGGGTAATTTTTTCAATCGTATTCGGATTCAGGGGCTTATTGATAACAGATCTGACGAACGGGTATTGTTCGGCTTGTTCGGTATCTTGTACCCTCACTGACGACGTAAGCACATAAACCTTAATATTCTTTTTAACGGCGCATGAGATCGCCTGCATACGCTCAAGAAAATCCCAGCCCGTGAACATGGGCATATTCAGATCAAGCAGGATCACATCGGGCAGTTTTTCAGGCTCATCGCCATACTCCTCTATATAATCCAGGATCAAAGAACCGTAACTGGTGTAGGTAGTGGTATCAAAGTATTCGTTGCCGCGCAACATGTGTTTGATAAGGAAATGATCAATGGGATCGTCGTCAATAACAACAAGCTTTTTCATAGGTTTGACTGTAGTTTGGTTAATAAGTAACTACATGAATACAAAACAATTAACTATAATTTTGTTTGAATTAACCTTAAGAAAAAAAGAGTGATTGTATTTAACCATAGTGATAAAACGCTGACTTGCAATACCCTAAAAGCGACATATAAAGTACGCTGGAGATCACATGAAAAGATAGTCCAGTTCGCCGGACAGGATATGCAATTTCAATTCGTCTATAGCTTTGATGATATTCTGGCGGTAAATGTTGCTGTCAAAACATCCCGCGTTGCTCACAGGCAGTTTTTCCTCCTCGTGCAGGCAAAGCAGCAGGCTCGACTTTGATTGCGCGTTTTGAGCGCATTTCTGATAGATGACATGATAGGCAAGATCGGCATCGAACATGGCCTGGAAGCTGCCGAGCATAAACAGTTCTTTATATTTTTCCAGGTTATACTTCTCAATATCAAGCTCTTGCATCAGTTTGGTGAAGTGGTCGGCGGCTTTAGTCAAGGTTTTGTTAGCCTTAGGTGCGAAAATAGTCATGGGTCGATAGTGGGTCTTCACAAACATAAACTATTGTCAACCCCAAAAAAACCCGTTTTTTCACGGTATTTTTTGGGGTTTTTTCACGGGGCAGATAACGATTGCACTGAAAGATTCAGATAATTTATCTGATATTAGTGGTGAATAAACCACTATCGATTATGAGCAGGAACATTGGTATAATTCTCATCGTCATCGGCGCGGCAATGCTTATCTGGTCTGGCTTTTCTTATACCACTAAAGAAAAAGTCGTCGATATCGGCCCGCTGCAGGTCTCGGCCAATAAGCGGCACGATGTAACCTGGCCGCCTTATGTTGGTATTGTCGTCCTTATTGGAGGCATTTTTGTATTAGTCAGTTCAAAAAAATCGCGGTAGAACCGTCAAACCCGTTCGAATGGATACACAACCAATCAATATTCTGCAAGTAGATGATCTAAACGTTTTTTATGGTAGTTTCCAGGCCGTTAAGGGTGTCTCGTTCCATGTAAAACAAGGCGAAATATTTGGCCTTCTCGGACCAAACGGCGCGGGAAAAACCAGCACGCTAAGCGCGGTGGAAGGGCTGATCAGACAGCAATCCGGAACCGTTACGGTGGCCGGTTACGAGACGCTAAAACACCCGCTGCATGTCAAAGCGGCGATGGGGGTGCAGTTGCAGGCCACCAGCTTCCAGCCTGAATTAAATGTATCTGAGATACTGCAGCTCTACGCAAGCTTATACGGTTTGACGCTTACCCAGGAAAAATTAAAGACCTTGCTTAGGGAGATCAACCTGGCGGAGGCTGAAGGCAAGAAATTCGGGCAGTTGTCGGGCGGACAACAGCAACGGGTTTCGCTGGCCATTACCACCATACATGATCCTAAACTGGTTTTGCTCGATGAGCCCACTTCCGGCCTCGACCCGCAATCCCGCCGTCAATTATGGTCGAGGATCGAGGCTATTCGTGAAAAAGGGAATGGCGTGGTTTTGACTACCCACTCGATGGAAGAAGCCGAAGCCGTGTGCGACCGTATCAGTATTATCGATCACGGCCGCATCATAGCCACCGACACGCCACAGGCTTTGATCGACAAGCACCGCGATGACCCTGAAGTGGTCGCAGTATCGCGCCGCGGAAAAGTGACGCTGGAAGACGTATTTATCGCATTAACAGGTTTAGACATAAGGGGGTAACCATCATGAATCAAATGGAGATCACTATACCCAAAACATCCGCGGTGCTGAAGGCGTTATTAAAGGCCGATTACACTACGCTTTGGCGCAACCGAAGGGCAAATCTAATGGCGCTCCTTGTGCCTATGATCATCGTTTTTTCATGGAAAAGTATGGTCAGTATGCCTATGTTCGGGCCTGCATTTGTATTGTCCAATGCAATAACGCTGGGTTTGGTCGCTATAGGCCTGATGGGTTACACCAACTCTATAGCACGCGACCGCGATAAAGGTGTTTTCCAGCGCCTGCGCGTGTCGCCATTGCCTTTATGGACCATCATGACGAGCCGGCTGATTGTTCAGCTTACCATGATCATGCTGCTTACCCTGGTTGTTTTTATAGCAGGTTACCAGTTCGATCATATTAGCATGTCCCTGAGCGGCTATATTTATACCTTTCTTATTTCCATAGTAGGCGGCGCGGTGTACCTGGGACTTGGCCAGGCTATTGTGGGCCGTATCCAGAACCCCGAAACGGTAAACTCGTCTGCAAGGCTTATTTACTTCGCGTTTATCGTGGTAGGCATGTTCGGTGAATTAAATGTGGAATATCTAAAAGACATTGTGAACTGGACGCCATACGGAACGGTTAAAACCATACTTGCCTCGAGCCTTGAACCTTCCAAATGGAACAACCAGGCGACTAATGCTTTGCTGCTTACCCTTGGCTATACTGTCGTATTTGCAACCCTTGGAATCAAATGGTTCAAGTGGAGCACTAAATAATATCGAATTTAGAATTTCGAAATTATCAAATCCAAAATCGAACATTCGAAATTGAACATTCGAAATTCGATATTAGTCAATATGTATCGTTAGCGGCTGGTACTTCGGCTGCATGCGTTTAATCGATTCGGCCATGCGCTTAACGAACATGTAATTGGTGGCCCCTCCTATCGCTCCGCCGACAATCGGGATCAATCGCCCGGCGGTTCTGGCTCCTAAGCGTACCATCATTCTCTCCGAAAGCCTTTCCAATATGTTCCTGGTAATAGCCACACCCGCCTCCACCTGCAGCGCGGCCGCCATAATGGACAGGAATTCATCAAATGTGATTTCATAACTGCCCCGGGTATAATAAATAATACCGAGCGTGACGCGTATCTGCTGCGATATCAGGTTCACCAGGTCAAGCGGAATTCCCACAGCTACCGTAAACGCACCGCCGCCGCCTGATATGGCCCCGCTTACTGCCGCCATGCGGGCGCAATGCTCGATGAATTTATCCAACCCCATCCTGTCAACACTTTGCTTTATGCGCAGCTGATCAACATTGGTAAAAAGCTTTTTGAAGCCTTCTTGCTGCACGTCTCTGAAATCGAGCCTGATGCCGGAGATGATATTGCTTACTTTGCTCATGGTTCTGGTCTTTATACAGAGATAACAGCAAAATATGCCGTTTTGTTGCATTTGAAGTCTCCCCTGATCTCTATTTTATTAAATACTAAAAATCAATAGCTTAGTATCAATCAAACTTAACTTCCCATGAGACGTTTCCTGTTACCTGCGCTGATGCTGCTCGTCGCAGCATGCGGCCGTCCTAAGACCGAGAATACCAGTATCAAAATAGGCAACATAGACAGTTTGCACTCAAGGATACTGGGCGAAGAAAGAAAGATATGGGTCTATATACCCGATGAAGCTAAGGATACCAGCAAGCGCTTCCCTGTCTTATACCTTCTCGACGGCGACGCTCATTTTTCAAGTGTGGTGGGTATGATGCAGCAATTGAGTAGCGTTAATGGGAATACCGTTTGCCCGGAAATGATCGTAGTTGGTATCCCCAATACCGACCGTACGCGCGACCTTACGCCTACAAACTCACTTTTCTATCCTGATGGTTCAAAAGGCATCGACCTGAAGACATCAGGTGGAGGCGAAAAATTTACTGCATTCCTTGAAAAAGAGCTGATACCACACATCGATTCGCTT
The DNA here is from genome assembly GCA_018266935.1 of Bacteroidota bacterium. Lineage (GTDB taxonomy): Bacteria > Bacteroidota > Bacteroidia > Sphingobacteriales > Sphingobacteriaceae > Mucilaginibacter. The sequence goes on from JAFDZL010000484.1 coordinate 5,398, forward strand.
TATCCTGTGGCCCCTTACAGGATGCTGATCGGGCATTCATTCGGAGGGCTGACGGTGATGAATATTATGGTGCATCATCCCGGCATGTTCAAAACCTACGTCGCTATTGACCCCAGTATGTGGTGGGATAAACAAAAGCTGCTGAACCAGGCGCGCGATGCCTTCCGGCAGGATAACTACAACGGGGAATCCCTGTATCTTGGCATAGCCAACACTATGCCCGGGGGAATGGATACGGTGCAGGTACGGGTAGATACGACAGGCGATACTTATCATATACGCTCCATATTGCAACTGAAAGACCTACTGCAAAGAGACAAGAAAAAGGATGGATTGAATTTTAGCTATGCATATTATAAGAACGATAATCACGGCTCGGTACCGCTGATCACGGAATACGAT
>JAFDZL010000485.1 GCA_018266935.1 Bacteroidota bacterium
CCCCTCCTAAATCCTCCCCTGTAGGGAGGACTTTTAATAGCGGGCAAAATAGGAATAAGAACTTCTCATCAAAGCCCCTCTCTTCCGGAGAGGGGTTGGGGTGAGGCTAAACAAATAAATTAAATAAAATGAAATCAATTGCTATTAGCGGTTCTCCAAGAGAGAACGTAGGGAAACGCGACGCGAAGGGACTGCGTTATGAAGGCAATGTGCCTGCAGTTCTTTATGGTGGGAAAACCCAAACCCACTTTTCAGTGTCCGCAGCTGATTTGAAGCCGGTGATCTATACCCCGGATGTTCATTTCATCGATCTGACAGTTGGGAATGTAAAAGCACAGGCCATTATCCAGGACATCCAGTTCCACCCGTTGACGGAGCAGATACTGCACGTTGACTTCTTGGAGCTTGACGAGAAAAAACCTATCACCATCGAAATTCCGATCAAGCTTACCGGCACTTCGCCGGGTGTGAAAATGGGCGGTAAGCTGATCCAGAAACTGCGCAAGCTGCGGATCAAAGCACTGCCTAAAGATCACCAGGATACCATTGACGTAAGCATCGACGAACTGGAAGTAGGTAAAGCAGTACATGTCGGCGACCTGAAATTTGACAAGCTGACCATCACCAACGCAAAAGAGGATACCATTGTATCGGTAACTACCTCCCGCGCATTGCGTCAGGCCGAACAGGAAGCTGGTAAGTGATTTTTTGTGATCACACCGTCCCGATAGCTATCGGGATTAGTGAAGATCACACCGATAGTAGCGATGGGTTTAAAGCCTGTCGCTATTTTTGTATAATTGAACCTTTGATGGCCATGAACTATGAACCATCAATTATGAACTAAAATGAAATATCTCATCGTCGGTTTAGGGAATATCGGGCAGGAATATGCTGATACGCGGCATAATATCGGCTTCATGGTGCTGGATGAATTCGCGAAGCAGGAAAACGCGAAGTTCTACAACATGCGCCTGGGTTACTATGCCGAGATACCTTATAAAGGCCGGATGCTGCATTTGGTGAAGCCTACCACTTATATGAACCTGAGCGGCAAGGCGGTAAATTATTGGATGCAGGAACTCAAGATACCTATCGAAAATGTGCTGGTCATCGTTGACGATATAGCTTTACCGTTAGGCACTTTGCGCCTAAAGCCCAAAGGCGGAGCCGCCGGGCATAACGGGCTCAGGCATATTGAGATGACCTTAGGCCACAGTAATTACGCACGCCTGCGTTTTGGCGTGAGCGATAATTTCCCTAAAGGCCAGCAGGTGGACTACGTATTAAACGGTTTTGATGAAGACGAACTGCCTGAACTTCCCGCCTTGATCGATCGCGCTATCGAAATGATCAAAAGCTTTACTACCGCGGGTACCGAACTTACCATGACGCGGTACAATAAATAGCATTATTAATTTCTTGCCAATTTTTACCATTTGGCTCCTGTTTGCTCTCAAGATAAGAAATTTTTCTTATTTTATTTGTCTGATTTACAGATAATTGTAAAATATCTGGCATGAAACATTTGGAACATAAGAAACAATTCTTATGTTTGAGTATGAAAAAGTATAAAAGCCAGGAGAATTTACCGTCAGAACCGACCAAATCAGAACTGGAAATACTCCAGGTACTGTGGGAACATGGCCCTTCGACGGTAAGGTTTGTAAATGATAAGCTGAATGAGCAAAAGCGCGAGGTGAATTATATGTCAACACAAAAACTGATGCTCATTATGCTCGATAAAGGATTTGTAACGAAAGACGCCAGCCAGATGACTCATGTTTATGAGGCCGCGGTTGACGAAAGCAAAACCAAGGGTTATATGCTTGACAAAGTGGTGGACAACCTGTTCAACGGTTCGGCAAGCAGCCTGATGATGCAATTGCTGGGCAACAAGAAAATTTCGCCCGAAGAAATGGAAGAGTTTAAAGAACTGATCAAAAAGATCGACGAAAAACCATAAGAACATGAAAGGCTCATTCTGGACACCGTACATATCGGATCATAGCATCCACGCCATCTGCTGGACGCTGATCCACTCGCTTTGGATAGGTTTGGCCATTGCGCTATTGGCCGGGCTGGTCATTCTGCTGACACGCAGGTCGGCCGCTGCCCTGCGGTATAATTTATTATGCAGCATTTTGGTGCTGTTCAGCTTATCGGTAGGCCTGACCTTCTACCTGCAAATGCGCACGCCGGCAACGGACGAGGGCGCAGTTAAGGTCGGGCAGTTCATCAACGGGCAGGTGAAAGAGAACCTGATCATTATTCAGGCAGGTGCACAGCATTTTAGTTTTATCGATAGGGTAGTGATGCTCCTGAATGAATATTCCAATGTGATCTTTCTGGCCTGGCTGTTGCTATTTGTGCTGAAAAGCCTGAAGATGGCGGGCGGCCTGTTATACATCCAAAGGATAAGAAATTATAAGGTACACGAAGTTTCAGACGAGTTTAAAGATAAGATCAAATCATTTGCCGACCAGATCGGAATCAAACGGACCGTTAGCCTGATGCAATCGGAACTGGTAAAAGTTCCGGTAGCCGTGGGCTGGCTCAAGCCGATGATCCTGCTGCCTATGGGCATCATTTTTCAGCTAACTCCTGAGCAGTTGGAAAGCATTCTTTGGCATGAACTGGCCCACATCCGCCGGCGCGATTACCTGGTGAATATTTTACAGGGACTGGTGGAAACAGTGTTCTTTTTCAATCCCGGTTTGTTGTGGCTGTCATCGCTTATCCGCGCTGAACGTGAGGCTTGTTGTGATGACATGGTACTGAGCCGTACCAACCGCAAAGCCAATTACCTGGAAGCGTTGCTGGCCTTTGGTAATAAGGATAACAGCCGTATGCCTCTGGCGATGAGCATAGGCTCGGGCAACCAGTTGCGCGACCGCCTGAAACGCATGGTGAACAAGGAAAATAAACGCCTGAGCATGGCCGAGAAGGTGGTGCTGATAGCAGGGCTGGTTGTACTGTCGGCATTTACGGGTTTGCCAAAAACTACGCACCAGGCAGTAAAGAAACTGATCAGTGTTATAACGAAAAAGAAAGATACGACCGCCGCGCCGAAACAGGCAATGCTAAAACCGGGGTTAAACAAGCTGGCTTTGTCAACTAAATACACGACTGTCACCGGGGATACTACTAAAAAGGTAGATACTTCGATCCGCTTTAACAGCATAGTATTTACGGAGAACGATGCCGACCTGGCCAATTGCGATCTGAAAGCGCAGGGCACCGATGGCAATATATACCACCTGACGATCTATAATAACGAGCTGATCGCTGTCTCTGTAAATGATAAAAAGGTAGATGAGCTTCAGTTGCCGGAATACGAATTCATGGTGAAGCGGATCAGGCAGGCAATAGATGAGAAACGCACGGTAACGATGAAGAACCTGGAGGTGGCAAAAGCAAAATTACCTGCAGCGAAATTTAAGAAGAATGGCAATTTCGATAAGAAACGATATGCCGATTCAGCTTATGTAAAGGATTATTATGGCGACAGCAAAGCTAAAGCATGGAAAACAGATAGCTTTGGCAAAGGCGGCGAAATTGTTATAAGAGGCGTTAATCCAAGGGCCTCGAAATCGGTAACCCTGTTCAAAAGATTAGGTGACGATAGTTCAAGCTATGCCGAGGAGCGTGGCAGGGCACTTCGTGTGATCGCCGACCTGGTGGCCGATAAGGTAGTGCCTAATGCGGGAGCAGTGAAATGGTTTGGGTTGAGCAATACAGAGTTTATTGTGAATGGCAATAAACAGCCAGCCGAAATGCAGCAAAGATACAAGGCTAAATATGGCATTCATGAAAACTACGGTCTCTACTACGGTCCGGTTGAAATGACCGGAACGGGAGTATTCATCAACGACGACGCCCGGGTTAAGTATATCCGCCAGATGAATGCCCGGAGAGATATGGAAGGTCAACGAATGAAGATCATGCACCCCAGGATGAAGCAGCCTGGATTTGGGCCCCTTGATTCTGTAAAGATAGCGCAACAGGCTGGCTTATTTAAAATAGACGGCAAACCCGACCGGGCCTTCAAACGATTTAAGCCAGGTGTTTCAATAAGCGATATGATAGCGTCGGTGACCGACGACCTGGTAAGCGAAAATATTTTGAAAGACAAAGGCGACCTTACCTCGTTCAAACTCACCAACTCGTTCCTGGTAGTAAACGGCAGACAGCAGCCCGAAGAAGTTCACCAAAGACTGCGAAGCAAATACCTGGCTTCGCCGAAATATTCACTCAACCCGCAGGCGGTGAGCGACCCGCATTTTGGTTTGCAGTATAACGCAAAAACCGGGAGTATGGGCCTGGGAATTACGATAGACCGTGACGATCCGGCGGTGAAGTAATACATTATTTGTGTACTAATGGGAAGAGTTCCAAACAGATGATTTTACATACGAAAGATTTCGTATAATAAATAGGCAACATGAAAAGATCATATAAAATAGCTGCGGTGGCCGGACTTGTGTTTTTTAGTGGGCTATGTTATGGGCAGCAAACTGATTATAATAAGATAGATAGCATTTTTGATAAGCTATATGAAACTGGTCAGTTCAGCGGAAGTGTTTTGATAGCAGTTAATGGAAAGGCCCAGTATCAAAAGAGTTTTGGTATGGCTGATATTGAAAAACGCACTGAAAACAACCAGCACACACGTTTTCTATTGGCCTCCGTTTCAAAACAGTTTACGGCGATGGGAATTGTTGTTTTAAAAGAACAAGGCAAGTTGGACTTTGATGACGAACTTGTTAAATATATCCCCAATTTGCCTTACAAGGGAATAACCATTCGGCAGGTTTTGAACCACACTTCCGGGCTGCCAGATTATATGCCTCTTTTTGAGCAGCATTGGGATAAGACAAAATTTGCTACTAACCAGGACATGCTTAACATGCTGATACAATACCATCCTGATCCGCTGTTTGCCTCAGGCCAAAAATATATGTACAGCAATACCGGGTATGCGGTATTAGCCCTCCTGATCGAAAAAGTGTCAGGGATGACCTTCACTGATTTCATGGAGAATAAAATATTTAAACCGCTTGGCATGAATCATACAATTATTTATACACGCCGTGCCAGGCCGCGGTCCATTGATAATTATGCTACCGGATATCAATATGATGATAGTCTTAAACAATTTGTAAGGCCCGAACAACACCCGGTATGGAAGAACGCTCTTTGGGAAGACGGGATATATGGAGAAGATGGTGTAAACAGTACGACCGGAGATATACTTACCTGGGACCAGGCGGTTTACAAACATAGTTTCATTTCGGAGGAAGACTGGCGCGAAATTTTATCGCCGGGAAAAGTAGCCGAAGGAAATATGGACTATGGCTTCGGGTGGCATACCGTTACACGGCCTGGCATAGGGCGCAGTGTGTTTCACACCGGAGGATGGCCGGGGTTTATGGCTTACAATGAGCAGGGACTGGATCGTAACTATTCAATCATTATCCTGAGGAATAAGTTTTCACCGCAACCACGGGTGCCAACAGATCTTATCCGGTTAATTATTTGCCCGGAAAGGAAATAGTCTTCTCTCAGGAAGTCCGTATTCGAACCGTAAATCGCAGTGAAACAGCACCATCCCCCTAAAGGGGTGACAAATCCGAATCGATTAGTTAAAAAATGTTAAATCAGCATTGCCAAATGTTAAAATGCCCATTTGCGCCGCAACGGAGACCTATCCTTGTGCGTCAAATGCGCAAACCACCAATCATGAGATCACTGCTACTCGCCGTCGTATGCTCCTTCCTGTCCCTAAGCCTGCTCGCGCAAAGCGGGCCGCAAGCGACGACCGTCCAGGGTTCGGTTATCGACTCTTCGACCAATAAACCTGTGAGCTTTGCTACAGTGGCTTTGCAGAACGCCAAAACGCACCAGGGCATCAAAAGCGGTTTGACAAAGGATGACGGCAGTTTTTCCTTAAAAACCACAGCAACGGGGCCCTTTGAACTGGCGGTGGTTTCGATAGGATATAAAAGCAAGGTTATACCGGTAAACGGCGCCGGTAACGACGTTAACCTGGGCAAACTGGCGGTATCCACCTCGTCTAACCAACTGAAGGAAGTTTCTGTAACGGCGCCAAAGCCACTGATGAAACAGGAAGTTGATCGCATTACTTATGATATACAGGCCGACCCTGACAGCAAGGCGCTGTCGGTTTTGGATATGATGCGCAAGGTGCCGCTTTTGTCGGTCGATGGAAACGATAATATCCAGTTGAAGGGCAGCGGGAACTATAAGATACTCATCAATGGCAAGGAATCGGCTTTGGTGGCCAAAAACCCTTCGGACATACTGAAATCAATGCCGGCGACCAATGTCGAGCGCATAGAAGTGATCACTACGCCGCCTGCCAAATATGATGCGGAAGGGCTTTCCGGGATCATCAATATTATAACTAAAAGAAACGCCGACCAGGGGTATAATATCGGGCTGAACTCGAGGTTCAATACGGTTTTTGGCGCGGGCGGTAATTTAAACGGGACTATTAAGCAGGGTAAATTTGGCATGTCGTTTTTTGTCGGAATGGGCAGCAACGGCACGCTGACAACCGCATCCAACAACACCGAAGATATATTTGCCAGCGATACGCACATTATCCAGAACGGGACAAACACGCAACATGGTACTTTTCACTATGGCGGGACAGATCTGAGTTACGAGATCGATACGCTCAACCTGCTGACAGCCTCTTTTGATCTTTTCAACCAGCATCAGAACCAGTTCGGCCCGCAGGTATCGGCTACGGACAGCGCGGGCATTGCGCAACAGGGATTCCTTTTGAATAACTCCGGCAATAATACTTTTGAGGGATTTGACGCATCGGTGAACTATCAGCTCGGCTTCAAAAGTTCGAAGGACAAGCTGCTCACTTTCTCCTATAAATATAGCTACGCGCCTAATAAGCAGTTCAATGACAATGTGTTCAGTGAGCGGTTCAATTACCCGCTGGCTATATTCCCGGACTATCAGCAATACAATGATGCAGGAAATAAAGACCACACGATCCAAATTGATTACGCCAGCCCACTCAATAAGCAATTTTCGATAGAAGCCGGGGCTAAGGCCATCCTGCGTAATAATTACAGCAATTTCCATGTCGCAGACCGCGATACTGTTTCGCAGCAATATGAAACCAATAATGCGCTGACAAACGATTTCAACTATCACCAGGATATATTAAGCCTGTATAACTCGTACCAGCTAAAAATGGATAAATGGACAGGCAAGGCAGGGCTGCGCCTGGAGCATACGGCCCTGAGCGCCGATTTTATTTCTTCAGGCGTAACTACGGCGCCAAGCTATAGCAACCTGATCCCCTCAGTGTCGATCCAGCGCAATTTCAAAAGCAGCAGTCTGAACTTTGGGTTCACGCAGCGCATCCAACGGCCGGGTATATTCCAGCTGAATCCTTTTGTTGACCGTTCGAACCCGACTTTTATCAGTTCGGGCAACCCGCAGTTGAAACCGGAACTGGATAACACCTTCGACCTTACTTATAGTAACTTTTCGCATGGCGCAATTAATATCGACCTGAGCTACGCGTTCTCGAACAACTCGATACAGAACGTATCGAGCCTCCAGATTGAAAACATCAACAATAAATCAGATACGGTAACTTACACTACTTTTCAGAACTTAGGTACCCATAAAACCATCGGCCTGAATATCAATACCAACCTTACGCTGGCAAAAGACCTGACCATGGGCCTCAATGGGCAGTTAAACCATATCTGGCTGAGCGGCACATTTCAAGGCAGCACGTACCACAACGACGGTTTTACCGGTAACGCCTTTGGCAACATCAGGTACAGGTTTGGCAAGGGCTGGGCAACATCGTTCAACATGGGCTATTTCAGCGGGCAGGTGAATTTGCAGGGACGGTCGAGCGACTTTATCTTCAATCAGTACCTGTTCTCCAAGGATTTCTTCAATCGCAGGATGACCATCGCTGCCGTTGTCAATAATCCTTACAGCAAATTCAATACATTCCGCACCACGGTAAATTCGACCGCATTTTACCAAGAGCTGTCGAACCAAAATTATTATCGTTCATTTGCGCTGCGCTTCAATTTCAGGATCGGCAAACTGAACAGCCAGATCAAAAAAAATGAACATGGCATTAATAATGATGATCAAAAAGGCGGTGGTAATAGCAGCAATAACAATTCAGGCGGCGGAAGCAAGTAATTTATTATTTTCGCCGCATGACAGTCTATGGCATCCCCAATTGCGACACGGTAAAGAAAGCACTGACCTGGTTTAAGAATAACCATATTGATTTTGAGTTCCACGATTTTAAGAAAGAAGGCATATCGGCCAAAAAGCTGAACGAATGGGGCAAAAAAGTCGGCCTCGAAACCTTTCTGAACAAAAAGTCAACTACCTGGAAAGAAGTTGATGATAACGTGAAAGAAACTATTACTTCAATAGAAACCGCCGTGCCTCTATTGCAGGAGAAAACCAGCATAATTAAACGCCCTGTTATTGAAGACGGTAAATTCCTTTTCTTCGGGTTTAATGAAGAAGCGTATCGGGAGCATTTCCTTGGGTGAGTTGATTAAGTTGGATTAAGTTGATTGGGTTGAATAGGTTGTATTGATAGAAGTTAGATTAATTTCGGGCGACTAACTTAATCAACTCAATCTAACTCAATCAACCAATCAACTAAACACAAAGTAACAATTATCTTACCCTGTGTGCAATTATTCATTTTGTATTAACTTGCGCAGCTAATTAACTGAACTAAAATGAAATTGAAACGCATTGCCAACTTGTCATTGGTACTTTTGACAATTGTCGGCACCGTGAAGGCGCAGCAAACCAACGCGCCTTCGCCATCTCCTGCACCCAGGGTGCAAAACGCACAGCCTGCAGGTCCTTCAAACTCGGTTTATGATTACCACGAAACTTTCGGTCCACCGTTCTATTCAAAAAATGGCAACGAATTTCGTGCGTCAGATGGCGCGCCGGGCGCCAAATACTGGCAGAACCGCGCCGATTACCAGCTGAGCGCTCGCTTGAACGATCAAACCAACGAGATCAGCGGTACCGAGGTATTAACTTACACCAATAATAGCCCGCAAAGGCTTGGTTTTTTGTGGATGCAACTCGACCAGAACCTGTTCAGGCTCGACTCGCGCGGTACAGCAATTGTGCCATGGGTTAAAAACCCCCGGGACACCAACGCGCCCCTGCAGCAGGTTAGCCGCAACTGGGGTCGCGGCCAGGCCTTCGATGCCGGCGACAAGATCAAATCGGTAAAACTGATCGATGCCAAAGGTAAATCGGAGGAACTTAAGTATATCATCAGCGATACGCGCATGGAGGTCTTCCTGCCGAATGACGTCATGCCGAACGGCGGACAGGTGAAGCTGAAAATCGAATGGTCATTTATTTCGCCAAACTATGGCTCTGACCGTATGGGTATCCAGGACACTAAAAATGGCAAAATATTCCAGGTGGCGCAATGGTACCCCCGCATGTGCGTTTATGACGATGTGCTGGGCTGGAACACGCAGCCTTATACCGGTCCGGGCGAATTTTACCTCGAGTACGGCGATTTTGACTTAACCGTCACCGCACCTGCCAATCATATTGTGGTAGCTTCGGGCGAATTGCTGAACCCGCAGGACGTATATACGCCAACGGAGCAAAAACGGTGGGCGGAAGCGGCAAACAGCGAAAAAACCGTGGTGATCCGTACGGCGCAGGAGGTTACTGAACCTTCATCGCGCCCGGCAGGGAAAAAAGAGTTAAGCTGGCACTTTAAAATACATAACGCGCGCGACTGCTCATGGGCGTCGTCAGCTGCGTTTATTATCGATGCTGCCAAAATGGACCTCCCAAGCCATAAAAAAGCGATGGCGATATCAGCGTATCCTATCGAAAGCGATGGTAATGACGCCTGGGGCCGTTCGACAGAATATGTGAAGAAATCTATCGAGTTCAACTCGAAACAATGGTTTGAGTTCCCTTATCCTAACGCCACCGCGGTAGCCGGTATCGTAGGCGGAATGGAGTATCCGGGGATAGTTTTCTGCGGATACCGGGCTAAAAAGGGCCAGCTTTGGGGCGTCAACGACCACGAATTTGGTCACACCTGGTTCCCGATGATCGTAGGTTCCAACGAGCGTTTATACGGCTGGATGGACGAGGGCTTTAATACCTTCATCAATACGCTTTCCACGTACGATTTTAATAATGGCGAATACAGGCACGGTCCTACGGATATGCACCGTGCAGCGCAGGGCTTTACTCACGCCGGCCTTGAGCCGGTATTGAGTCAGCCGGCTAACCTGAAGGAGCGCAACACCGGTACCTTGCTGTACAGCAAACCGGGTGCGGGCCTCACCATGCTGCGTGAGCAGATATTGGGCGAAGATCGTTTTGATTTTGCATTCCGCACTTACATCAAACGCTGGGCATTCAAACACCCTACGCCTGACGACTTTTTCCGCACAATGGAAAACGCCGGCGGCGAAAGCCTGCAATGGTTCTGGCGTGGCTGGTTCCTGAACAACTGGCAATTAGACGTGGCTGTCAGGGATGTGAAGTATGTTAAGTTGAACGATACCACCAAATACAGCCTGATCACCATAGATAACCTGCAAAAAATGGCGATGCCGGTGATCGTTGAGATTAAGACGGTAAGCGGCAAAACCGACAGGATAAAATTGCCGGTTGAAATTTGGGAGAGGAATAATACCTGGACATTCAAATACAACTCACCCGATGAGATACAATCAGTGACTTATGATCCGGATAAAGTATTCCCGGATATTAATCCTGATAATAATACATGGACAAAACCTCAATAAGCTTTAAAACCCGGTGAAAACCGGGTTTTTTTATTGTTTCGGGGTCACTTAAATGTTAAATTTAAAACCGGGGCTTATCAATGTGAGTTTTAGCTATTAATAGCCCTATATTTAAGCTGAATCAGGGATCGCTATGAAAAGGCTAAGTATAACGCTTCTGTTTCTCCTGGCATGCGGTTGCCTGTATGCCCAAACACTTGTGAAGGGGCAGGTCGTCGAATCTGGCAATGGTATCAGGCTGGAAAATGTTTTCGTTAAGGACATGACGAACAAGCAGATCACGTTAACTGACAAGAACGGCCGGTTTGCCATCAATACTGAAACTGGTCATTTGCTGATATTCTCGCTGCCCGGCTATGTCGCGGATACGTTGTATGTGGTCGATCTGACGCAGAAGCATGTCGAATTGAAAAATCAGCCTATTCAGTTAAGAGAGGTGACGATTACCGCAAATCGTGAGTCGTCATTCGACCCGCATAAGGAATATCCTGAAGTATATGAAAAGGCCAAAGTCTATCCGCTTTCGCCTTCGACATGGTTTAGCCGGGACGCTAAGAACGCCCGCCGGCTGAAAAGGTATTTCCAGACCGAGCAGGAGGAGCGCATTGTCGATAAAGTGTTTACACGTGCTTATGTGGGCAGTTTAGTGCCGCTGAAGGGGCAAGAACTGGAAGATTTCATGACCTTGTTTCGCCCGAGCTATAAGTTCATCACGAGCAATAACAGTGAGTCGCTGGTGGCCTACATTAACGACAGTTATAAAAAGTATAAGGCACTTCCGCCGGAAAAACGCAGTTTGGCGAAGCTGGATAGTTTGAGTCATTAGGTCATTGGGTCATTAAGTCATTAAGTCATTTGGCATTGGCAAACTGATAGATTGGGCCTAATCTCTAATCCCTTAAAACAAATTAGCATGTCGGGGGCTTGCTAGTTGTATAAACATTTGCAGCTATGAGAAGGAAAATTTTGAGCCTGGTGACATTGGCAGCCATTTGCACCATGCTAATAACCGGTTGTGCCGAAAGGCACCATGGTTTGCCGCCGCCACCGCCGCCACCGGGAGCGCCACCGCCTCCGCCGTCACGATAATTAGGATTGCACCGATTATTTTCTGATTCCACAGATTTGATCGGTGTTTTTTTTGATAATGGGAGCTAATTAATGAGGTCCGGCACGATGATTACTCCACAACAAACCAGGTATAGGATGCTGCCGGGATGGAGAAAGTGAAGTTGATCGTATAATCCCGGTTAAGGGTATATTTTACCGGTGAGTTGCCCTGCTCACTTACAATAGCAGTGCTGGTCAGTCCGGCGTAATACAATGGCAATCGTATGGTTCTTTTGATCGGTATATGCAAAGGGTTGTAAAGCATCACCAGGGCTTTTGTTTTAAGTCCGGGATTTACATGCATGATGCCGTCCCAATCCCTGCCATCGGCGCGGCGAAGGTGAATGATGTCAGAATTCAGTATTGGTCTGTATTTTTTGTACCAGCGGATCGTTTTGATGACCGCTTGTTTGGTTTTTTCGTTGTCGTAAAGACGCGGTCCGCGGTAACAGGCCTGCACACCGGCGCCGTAATACTGCATCATCAATTGTTCGTAGTCATTTAAATGTTCAGATAGCGGCTCAAGTACAGCCTCGGGACCGCCGCCCTGGTATTTGGTGAGCGGTACAAAGCCCCAGCTCATGGACGGCGTTTTCTCCCACAAACCATCATATATATTTTGGCGATTCAGGATTTTTTGATCTTCGCGCGGCAGCGAAAAGTTAACTTCGCGGTAGCCGATTGCGATCTTATTGGTCCCGTCGAGGAAATACCAGTCGGGGGCGTTGACATAAACCCCATGTTCGGCGCACCAGTGGTACAGGCCCTTTTGCAATTCCATCTGCCGCCATTGACTGTCGCCCAGGGTCTTGTGGCCCGGGTGGGTGGTGGAGGCGCACACGTCGCCGGGGTAGGGCCCATCGTTCTCGAAAATATCAAAACCGGTATGACCGATGAAGGATTCGAGTTTGGCGATATAGGCCAAACCCCATTTACTTCCCATACACGGCGCATGACCGAAGAAAGCAGTTGCATCGGGTTTCCCTGTTGCCGGATCGATCACATCGTCCTCGTCGTCTATCCTGCGGGAACTGAATAATGAATAACCGCCTATTTTGATGTTCTTGCTATGTGCATAAGCCGCTATTTTGGTCCAGCGGCTGATGTTAGCCGCGGAAGTATCCTCCATATCGCAATTACTGCCGAAGCTAAGGATCAAGGCTTCATAGCCCGTTGCTGAGCATTGATCGATCGCGCGATAGACTTCGCCGTCGTTGTGGCTCACCAGGTGCATGAATATGGGATTTTCAGTGGTCCAGGGAGCGACGGTGCGGTACATTTTGCGTATGGCCAGGCCGCGGCGCTCGCGGTCGTAGCTGTCCATCAGCAGTTCATAAGTGCGCACCGATTTGAAAACCGCGCCCGGTTTTACGTCAACGGCCGTCACTTTTTCGGGATATACCTCCAGCAGGCATGGCGTTTGGTAATTGTAATTCACCTGTGATGTATAGCTGCTGTCAGCGAGCCAGTGCGTGGTCTTGTCACTCAGATCATAGCGCATGGCATTGTTAAACGCATAATTGGTTTCCACATAGATGCCATGCTGCTTTTTCATTTGTTCGGCTGTGCCTACCACGGCGCTTTCTTCCTCGGTAAGCGCTAGGATCTCGTTTTTGGTTCGGCCGATGGTAATGGTTTTTGATGAACCGTTCTCCACAGAAAGCCACTTTACGATCAGCGGGATACCGTCGTAAAGTTCATAATGGATTTTTACAGTAATGTCCTTTAGTGCGGCTTCAGGTGAACGATAAATAAACGCGATCTCTTTGCCGGTTGGCTGTCGCATGTTCATCGCCCAGCCTTTGGGTTGCCAGTGAACAAAGGGCTTCAGTTCCGATACCTCGTATGACACGAACCGCAGGTCTTCATCATGCGCGACGTATTTGCCGACAGAATCAGTTTGCAGGTAGGCATTTTCGGTTTGACCGTACACGCCGCCTATGCTATATGACTTCCCATCAATAGCGATACTCCCTTCAGGTTTGACAGCACGCAGCAATTGCTGACCGTTAACCAGGTTGACATAATCTATACAAGCGACATTAGGCTTGAGCAGGAAGGTTCGCTTAACCAGGCCGTTATCAAGCGATATTTCGCCGCCTGATACATAGATATGAGCTTTGGTTTTCGGCGGGTTTACCAGCCAGTCGTGTTGCGGCAGGTTTTGCGCCCGGCATACCGATATAGCCAGCAACGGCAAAAATAAAATCGCTTTGAGGTAGAAACGGTTGGTCATGAGCGGATGCAAGAGCTTTTCAAAAGTATAAAAAGCATCCGTCATTTGATCTGCATTTATACGACCGGATCAGCAGTTCAGGCGCCTATTCCGTTCTTATGGATCTCGTCAAACAACTGTATGACTTTTCGCTGCAGGTATATGATCTCTTTCTCGGCCTCTTCAAGGTCTTTTTCCAGCCGGGTGTAGTGTGTGGACACCGGCGGAGCGTCAGTTTTGCCATCGCCAAATAAGGTGGCGAGATCGGTATTGAAGAAATGAGCGATCTGTTCGAGCCTCGACAAATTGACATCGGTAACACCAGTCTCAATCTTTGAGTACGCGGGAATCGAAATGCTCAAATGATCGGCGATCACTTGCTGGCTCCATTTGTTTTCTTCGCGTAATTTCCTGATGTTTCCGCCAACGGAAGTGTTCATTTTAGTTTTAGCCACCATACTTTGTTGCAAGGTTTAATCATAATTCATAGGGCCGCTGGGGTAAAGATATATAAAATATCAATTTTAAAAATTTCGCCAAAAGGGGAAAAGGGTAGTTTTATAACAAAAAGCAGTAAAAACGGTATGGTTTTGTTGATAACTCGCTTGTTGTTAGAAACTTTTATCTAACAACTAAAGCCTAAAGCGGTCATATGGTATATCTTTTGAACGTATATCACCGTTAGAAGAACAACCATGAAAGATCACATGATACCGATCGGCACAGCGTTTTCGGATTTTGAAACCGGGCGCCGCGAAACAGCAGTTAAAGCTTCTTATCCCGATGCCGAATTCTGGATGCAGGTTTATCCTCCGATGAGCGATATTCAGCCCAAAGCTGAAAATTTCAGGGCCGTTTGCCCCTGGGCAATCGCCGGTGAGTTGAATGATGCGGAAATATCGTTCGACCGCAGGAAGAACATCCTGGATTCATTAAAGACAGGACTAAGGACGATGAGGCAGTATGACCTGCCCGCCCGCCGCATCCGCTTTATGGAGTACAGCCGGACCCGCATAATATCGGTCTGGGTGGATTAAGCTGAGCTGCTCAACAGCTTTTGAAACAGGGTGCAATTACCCTGACAGCTACCCTATCCCTCCAATATTTCCGCACCGGAATATGCAGTTTTCCCATTTCTTTGACTACTGCGGCGACGACAACCCTTGCAACTTTTACAACGTCTTCAATAGCCATTAAAACTTTTTCTGCCAACCACTTGAAAATCAAAAAACAAGTCCGTACTTTTGCAGTCCCTTAAAATCAGGGGAAAACTGTAAAAAAAAGAAAAAGAAGCAAGAATGCCTACTATTCAGCAATTAGTTAGAAAAGGTAGAGTAGCTCTGGTTGACAAGAGTAAGTCGCCGGCGTTGGACAGCTGTCCACAGCGAAGAGGCGTGTGCACCCGTGTGTACACCACTACCCCTAAGAAACCAAACTCAGCAATGCGTAAGGTTGCCCGTGTGCGCCTTACAAACGGTAAAGAAGTGAACGCCTACATCCCTGGTGAAGGCCACAATTTACAGGAACACTCCATTGTGTTGATCCGCGGCGGTCGTGTTAAGGACTTGCCCGGTGGTCGTTACCACATCATCCGCGGCGCGCTGGATACCTCGGGTGTGAACGGCCGTAACCAGCGTCGTAGTAAATATGGTACCAAGCGTCCTAAACCAGGTCAGGCAGCTGCACCTGCTAAAAAGAAATAAAGGAGGATAAGCACAATGAGAAAGTCGAAACCAAGAAAAAGAATTATCCTTCCTGACCCAAAGTTCAATGATACTTTGGTTACAAGGTTTGTGAACAATATGATGTATGACGGCAAAAAATCGACCGCATACTCTATTTTCTATAATGCTGTTGACATCGTTGAGAAAAAAACCAATGAGAACGGCCTGGATACCTGGAAAAAAGCATTGAATAACATCATGCCTTCGGTAGAAGTGAAAAGCCGCCGCGTAGGTGGCGCCAACTTCCAGGTGCCTACTGAAGTTCGTCCCGAGCGTAAGATCGCGTTGGGTATGAAGTGGCTGATCAGCTATGCCCGCAAACGTGGCGAGAAAACCATGCACGAAAAGCTGGCAGGCGAGATCATCTCGGCTTCAAAAGGCGAAGGTGCAGCAGTAAAGAAGAAGGAAGATACGCACAAAATGGCTGAAGCCAACAAGGCGTTCTCACACTTCCGTTTCTAATAAAGGATTACACCGATTTAATAATTCGATTACACCGATTTTTTATGATTGCAAACTAATCGGTGTAATCATAAAATCGGATCGGTGAAATCACAAAATATTAATAATGTCAAGAGATCTTAAATACACAAGAAATATCGGTATTGCCGCGCACATCGATGCTGGCAAGACCACTACTACCGAGCGTATCCTTTACTATTCGGGCGTGAGCCACAAAATAGGCGAGGTGCACGAGGGTGCGGCTACCATGGACTGGATGGCGCAGGAGCAGGAGCGTGGTATCACCATAACTTCGGCTGCTACCACCGTTAACTGGAAATACCGCGGTCACAATTACCATATCAATATCATCGATACCCCGGGGCACGTGGACTTTACCGTTGAGGTGAACCGCTCGCTGCGCGTACTGGATGGTTTGGTGTTCCTGTTCTCGGCTGTTGACGGCGTTGAGCCGCAGTCGGAAACCAACTGGCGCCTGGCTAACAACTACAACGTACCGCGTATCGGTTTTGTGAACAAAATGGACCGTTCGGGCGCCGACTTTTTAAACGTTGTTAAGCAGGTGAAAGACATGCTGGGCAGCACGGCTATCCCGCTGCAGTTGCCTATCGGCGCCGAAGATAACTTCAAAGGCGTGGTTGACCTGATCAACTGGAGAGGTGTAGTTTGGAATGAGCACGATAAAGGCATGACCTTTACCGAAGTGCCTATTCCTGATGATATGGTTGAAGAAGCTACCGAATGGCGCGAGAAATTGCTGGAAGCAGTTGCTGAATTCGACGACGGCCTGATGGAAAAATTCTTTGAGGATCCATCGACCATCACCGAGCGTGAGGTATTGGACGCATTGCGCCAGGCTACTTTGGCCGGTAAGATCGTTCCGATGACCTGCGGTTCTTCGTTCAAGAACAAAGGCGTGCAAACCATGCTGGATTACGTGATGGAGCTGATGCCTTCGCCGCTGGATTCAAAAGGTGTGGTTGGTCATAACCCGGATAACGGTGACGAGATCCTGGTTAAGCCCGATGTAAAAGAGCCTTTCGCTGCTTTGGCATTCAAGATAGCCACCGACCCGTTCGTGGGCCGTTTGTGCTTCATCCGCGTTTACTCAGGTAACCTGGAAGCTGGTTCTTACGTGTACAATACCCGTTCTGAAAATAAAGAGCGTATTTCGCGAATATTCCAGATGCACGCCAACAAGCAAAACCCTATCCCTAATGTAGGCGCGGGTGATATTGCCGCTGTGGTGGGCTTTAAGGATATCAAAACCGGCGATACTTTGTGCGACGAAAAGCGCCACATCGTATTGGAATCGATGAACTTCCCCGATCCGGTTATCGGTTTGGCTATCGAGCCTAAAACACAGGCCGACGTTGATAAATTGGGCATGGCTTTGGCTAAACTGGCCGAAGAGGATCCAACCTTCCGCGTACAAACCGACGAAGAGACCGGCCAGACCGTAATCTCGGGCATGGGCGAGTTGCACCTGGACATCATTATGGACCGCTTACGCCGTGAGTTTAAGGTGGAAGTGAACCAGGGCGCTCCGCAGGTTGCTTATAAAGAAGCTATCACCGGTACCGTTGAGCACCGCGAGGTTTATAAGAAACAAACAGGTGGTCGTGGTAAGTTTGCGGACATCAAGGTGGTTATTTCACCTGTTGACGCTGAACACCATGGTTTGCAGTTTGTGAACGAGATCGTGGGCGGTTCGATTCCGAAGGAATTCATCCCATCGGTTGAAAAAGGCTTCAAATCGGCTATGGATAACGGCGTATTGGCCGGCTACCCGCTGCAGGATATGAAGGTTCGTTTGATCGACGGTTCGTTCCACGCGGTTGACTCGGATGCGCTTTCGTTTGAGATCGCAGGCCGTTCGGCGTTCCGCGAAGCACTGCCAAAAGCTCGCCCGGTGCTGATGGAGCCGATCATGAAGATCGAAGTACTGACCCCGGAAGAAAACATGGGCGATGTGATCGGTGACCTTAACCGCCGCCGCGGCCAGCTGCAGGGTATGGATACCCGTGCCGGTGCGCAGGTGATCAAGGCACAGGTTCCGCTGAGCGAAATGTTCGGTTATGTAACGCAGTTGCGTACCATCACTTCGGGCCGCGCAACATCGACCATGGAGTTTGACCATTATGCTGAAGCTCCGCGCAACGTTCAGGACGAGGTTATTGCCAAGTCGAAAGGACGCAGGAAAGGCGCTGTAGAAGAGTAGTAAACACGATTACACCGATTAGTTTGTGATTCCACAGATTTATCGGTGTAGTCTTAATGAATAATTAACAAGGTCATTGCCTAGCAAATAGCTCTTAGGCGTGACAAATTAAAAATCGGTGAAATCACCAGTATCCCGATAGCTATCGGGACGGTGAAATCACAAAACAAAACAAAATCATGAGCCAAAGGATCAGAATCAAATTGAAATCCTACGATTACAACCTGGTTGACAAATCAGCCGAGAAGATCGTAAAGACAGTAAAGCCTACGGGCGCTGTAGTAAGCGGACCGCTTCCGCTGCCAACTGAAAAGAAAGTGTTTACCGTTTTGCGTTCACCGCACGTGAACAAAAAGGCGCGCGAGCAATTCCAGCTTTGCTCTTACAAGCGATTGCTGGATATCTACAGCTCAAACTCAAAAACTGTTGACGCTTTGATGAAGCTTGAATTGCCAAGCGGCGTTGAAGTTGAGATCAAGGTGTGAGTTTGTTGTCAGAACCAGGAGTCAAGAGCCAAGAATCAAGACGATATATCAAGCCATCCGGGAACGGGTGGCTTTTTTGTTATTGAAATTTCTTAAATTTGAATATGAGTACTTTTTTAATTAATCCGACAGAAGATCAAGAGAAGATCGTTAAAGCGTTTTTGGAAGCATTGGAGATTTCTTTTGTTAAAAGCGATGAGAAAGAAGAATTGCCGGAGCATGTGATTAAAGGAATACAAGAGGGTATGGAAGATTTTGAAGCAGGCCGTTATATTACAATGGACGAATTCAAGCAAAAACTTTCCATATTCAAATGATATTTGAAGTTGTATTCACTCAAAAAGCTAACGATACCTTTGATGCTATCCGATCTCAGATCGCAGTAAGATGGGGAGATTCAGCTGTGCGAAAGTTTGAAGAGCGCACTATACGGGTTCTTGAGATGTTATCAAAGTACCCATTGGTTTACCAATCCATAGAATTTGATAAAAAAATTCGAAAAGCACATATTCACAAAAAATTGCTCAGTATTTTATAGCGTTAAAGAAAACAAAATTGCAATTGCTTTCTTTTGGGATAATCGACAAGACCCTATCTTTTTATAAAGCCAGTCCTGCAAAGGGGTGGCTTTTTTGTTTTTATGACTATATTTAGCAATGCGCCGAGGGTTACTCATAATAGTTTTGGTTTACACAAGTCTCATCTGTTCCGGGCAAACGATGGATAGTCTCAAACTTAATCACTTAGCTAAATGTCGGGACACGTGGCAATATTTTACTTTGAACCATCAAATTCGCGGCAAGGTACTTTCATACGCTAAAGGGCTTTGTGGCTACTTTTCGCTTAATTCGGCTGTTATAATTGTTACTTCTGCTCATGACACAATACGAGTGCTTGAGTTGCCATGTTATCATGGGACAATTAATAAATCAGATTCCGTTTTGGTTAAGCCGATAAGTAAGCGTGATTCCGCAGGGTCGATTTTGGATGTTAATTTTACTTGCCTAATCAAAAGAACTTGTTACGGGCATATTAGCAAAGTTCAATAAAACTTGAATCCGCCTGAGTGTCACCCTGAGGTGCTCGAAGGGTGAGCATGGGCTTTTTTTTCTACCATGATTCATGAGTCCAGGGGTGACATTCTGCTCACAATTAAATATATTCGAAATTCAACATTCGAAATCCGAAATAAAATAACTTTCCCTGCAACGTCTTCAATTCCCGCGCGTCTTTTAGCTACTAACGTATTAGGAATTGGAGATATGATCAAAAATTACTTTAAGATCGCCTGGCGCAACCTGCTCAAGAGCAAGGTTTATTCGTCTATCAATGTTTTGGGTTTGGCTTTTGGCATGGCGGTGGCTATGCTCATTGGCTTTTGGATGTTCGATGAGCTAACCTACGATCATTATCACGAAAACCATAAACAAATCGCGCAGGTAATGATCACCCAAACGTTTAACAACCAGACCGGCACCGGTCAGGCCATGGCCATCCCGCTTGGCGTGGAACTGCGGAATAAATACGGCTCCGATTTCAAATATGTCACCCTCACATCGTGGAACTTTGGGTTTGTCGCCAAAGCAGGTGAAAAGAAGATCACCAGGTCGGGTATGTGGGTTCAGCCCGAATTCCCCACGATGATGACCCTTGAACCAGTGAGCGGCAACTTGAAGGCGCTAACCGATCCGTCATCCGTGCTGATCGATCATTCATTCGCCGTTGCGCTTTTCGGCAGCGACGATGTGATCGGCAAAACCATCCGCTTTAACAACAAATATGATTTTAAAGTAGCGGGGGTTTATAAAGATATTCCGAAGAATTCGACATTCAACGATACCCACTTCCTGCTGTCATGGGATAAATATCTAACTACTGAAAATTGGCTGAAGAATGCTCAAACACAATGGGATAACCACAGCTTCCAGATATTCGTCCAGATGAACGATAATGTGGATATGGCAAAAACATCGGCCAAGATCGAGCTTATCACCCAGAAATATGTAAAGAAGGAAGAGGGAAACGAGCATCTTTTACTGCACGGCATGGACAAATGGCGGCTCTACAGCGATTTTGAGAACGGCAAGATCAAAGGAGGGCGCATTACTTACGTATGGCTGTTTGGCATTATCGGCGTGTTTGTATTGCTGCTGGCTTGTATTAACTTCATGAACCTGAGCACGGCGCGGTCCGAAAAACGCGCCAAAGAGGTTGGTATCCGTAAAGCCATAGGGTCAATGAGAAAGCAACTGATCACGCAATTTCTCAGTGAATCGGTGCTGATGGCCGGGCTGGCATTGGTGCTGGCTATCGTGATCGCGCTTTGCGCATTGCCGTTCTTCAATGTCATTGCTGATAAATCGATGTCGATACCCTGGGCCAATGCAGGTTTCTGGCTTGTCGTGATCTTGTTTACGCTATTCACTGGCGTTATTTCGGGCAGCTACCCTGCTTTTTATCTTTCGGGGTTCAACACGGTAAAAGTGCTAAAAGGCACCTTCAAGGCTGGTCGTATGGCTTCACTGCCGCGGCAGATATTAGTGGTTTTGCAGTTCACGATCTCGGTAACGCTGATCATCGGCACTATCATTGTCTTTAAACAGATTCAGTTTGCCAAGGACAGGCCCGTAGGCTATACCCGCGAGGGCCTGATCTCTATCGACATGAGTACGCCCGACCTGTACGGGCATTACGATGCGCTCCGGAGCGACCTGATCTCGACAGGCGTGGTGGAGAACATGGCTGAGTCATCCAGCCCGACAACGGAAGTTTACAGCAATACCATCGATTTCGACTGGGAGGGCAAGACACCAGGTACCAACCCTCTTTTCGGTAACATAGCGGTAACGCGGGATTTTGGCAAAACGATCGGCTGGCACATACGGCAGGGGCGCGATTTTTCGAGAGATTTTGCAAGCGATACTTCGGCAATGATATTGAACCAGGCCGCCGTTGAACTTACGGGATTTAAGGACCCGATAGGCAAGATAATTCGCAGGGATAAAAAAGCCTTCACAGTTGTCGGCGTGATCGATAATATGGTCATGCAATCCCCGTACACGCCGGTACAGCCTACCATCTTCTCCGTGGATTATAATTGGGCTAACATCATAACGATCAGGATGAAGCCAACTGCCCGCCTGCAGGACGCTATGGCTAAAATAGGCGGAGTCTTCAAAAGGTATAATCCTTCCGCTCCTTTTGAATATCACTTTACGGACGAAGAATATGCTAAGAAATTCTCCGATGAAGAGCGCATCGGCAAACTGGCGTCCATATTCGCCATATTGGCCATATTCATTTCTTCGCTTGGCTTATTTGGTTTGGCATCGTTCGTGGCTGAGCAAAAGACGAAGGAGATCGGTGTGCGCAAAGTACTGGGGGCTTCGGTATTAAACCTTTGGGGGATGCTGTCCAAAACCTTCGTGATATTAGTGACCATTTCCTGCGCGTTAGCGGTGCCAATATCCTGGTACTTCCTGTCGGGATGGCTTAAAGGCTATCAATATCATACCGAAATCTCTTTTTGGATATTCATAGTGGCCTGTATCGGCGCCATGGGTATTACGCTGCTAACCGTAAGTTACCAGAGCGTAAAGGCAGCATTGGCCAACCCGGTAAAAAGTTTAAGGACGGAATAGAACGGCGGTCGGAGGCCAGAAGTCGGAAATTAATAAGCGTGATTTGATCTTTTTAGCTATTTGCCGTCTTTATTCAGCAGATCGTCCAATTTATTGCGCTCGGTTTGCAGCTCGCGGGCCAGCTTCAGTTCTTTTTCGTGCGCTTTGGCTTTGAAGGTTTTGAACTCTTCATCCAGTTCGTCATACAACATGCTGCGGTACTTAGCTTCGTGTTTGTGTTTGGCTGTAGTAACGATAACAATGGTCAGTACGATTCCCAGGCCTGCCACCAACCCGAACATTACCAGGTTGTAGTTGGATTTGGATACCGTCATACCGAAAACGCTGATGGCGTCGGCCTTGGCGTTTGATTCGGTCAGCGATTGCGCAGTGGTACTGGCAGTGCTCTTCAAACTATCAGCTAATTTTTTCTGAGCTGCGAACTTAGCCTGGGCGTCCTTCAGTAAATTGCGGCCGGCAGCAAGCGTGTCCATCGCGTTCTTCCATAAAGCGGCCAAAAGCGGCTGCTGGTAATGGTATGTTTTTGACAGCAGGTATTGATATTGCCCGTTCAGGCTCTTGTCATTCAATTGCGCCGGATCCATTTGCGCCTTTAAAGCATTGGCCTGTGCCGTATCGCCGGGTTTAACCACGGGATTTGCATTAGGCAGAACTACCGGGGGGACGGACTTATGTATATGATGCACAGGCTTTGCGGCCGGGACCTTCACTTCGCTGGAAGGCAGCCGCTCCACTTTTTTTGCAGTATCCTGCGCTCTTGCCTGTAGTATTATACTGAAGCAAAAAACTAAAATAAGGCCACTTTTGAAGACACGGTCCATAATAAATACAAATTTACGATGGTAAGTTAATTAATAATTAATCGGCTAAAAAGAAATGTTTTTATACACTTATACTACTTATCCACATAAAAAGATATACCAATTTACATAAAACAGTGTCGATAAGCGCAAGACAAATGTCACCTTAGGCGGAAATTATTTTTGCATAGTTATATTAGCAACATGAATATCGGTATCATCGGCCTGGGCGACATGGGTAAATTGTATGGTAAAGCGTTCGCAAAAGCGGGCTATACGGTTTCCGGCTGTGATTTACCTGAATACAGGGCTAAGCTTGAAGAAGAGCTTGAACCATTTGATATTAAAGTGCTCGACAGTGGGAGCGACGTGGCACGTTCCAGCGATCTGATCATTTACTCGGTCGAGGCTGATAAGCTTGCCTCTGTAGTTGCAGCCTATGGGCCATCGACCAAATACGGCGCAATAGTAGCCGGGCAGACGTCCGTAAAACATCCCGAAATAGCCATCTTCGAAAAATATCTGCCCGCAGATGCGCAGATTATTACCTTCCATGCCATGCACGGTCCGGGTTTTGAACCGAAAGGGCAGAAGCTGATTTTAGTCAGGCACCGTTCGGACGACGCGGCCTATAAAAGAATGTATGAGCTGTTCACCGCCGTTGAGACGGACATTGTAGAGATAGCCGATTACCACGAGCATGATAAAATCGTGGCCGACACCCAGGCGGTGACGCACGTTGGTTTTGAAAGCATGGGCACCGCCTGGAAGGAAGCCGGCTTTTTCCCCTGGGACAATGGTTCTTATGTCGGCGGCATCGATAATGTGAAGATATTGACCACCCTGCGCATATTCAGCTATAAGGCCCACGTTTATGCGGGTTTGGCTATCCTGAACCCTTATGCGCGCCAGCATGTAAAACGTTATGCGATATCTGAGTCGGAGTTATTCAAGCTAATGATCAAGGAGGAGGAAGAAGCATTTCGTGCAAGATTGTATCGCGCGCGTGATTTTGTCTTCCATGAAAGCCGGAAGCCTATTATGTTCAATGATAAGGTGATGAAAGAATTTTCATTAGCCCAAAGCCCCGGCGAGCGCAAACCCAATTCGCACTTGAGCATACTGAGCATGGTGGATGCGTGGTACCACCTCGGCGTGAACCCTTACGACAACCTGATCGGGCAGACGCCGCCGTTCCGTTTACGTTTGGGTATTGCTGAATACCTGTTCAAGAACGAAGAACTATTGGAAGAATCCATCGAAACCGCCTTATATGACAAAACTATCCGCGGCGACGACCTGGAGTTCCATTCGGCGGTAAGGGAATGGTCGGCCATTATCGGTTACGGCGATATGGAAGGTTACAAGAAGCATTTCAATGATGTTCAGGCCTTTTTCAAAGACAGGCTGGAAGAAGGGAAAAAGCAGAGCGCGGAGTTGATCAGGAGGCTGATGACGGAATAGCGTAATTTCGAATTTCGAATGTCCAATTTCGAATTTGGCTTTATAAAAACTTGAAAATGAAAAAGACGCGTAAAAAGAACAAAGTCAAATCCAAACGCATGGATGAGACAGCTCATCTACTTTCAACGGAAGCTAATCGTAAACGCTTACAAGAAGCGATCGATCAGATGAAGCGGGGTGAATGGCGGCATTATAATCTGATCGAAGATTATCAATGACAGCCCTCATATCCTGCGCGACCATTATCCTTATTTTTGAAAACAAGCTGACGGAATAGATGTACAAGAACCTAACCCTTATAACATGGAAAATTTCAAAACCAAATTCAAGCTTATATTTATTC
>JAFDZL010000486.1 GCA_018266935.1 Bacteroidota bacterium
GAAATACCTGTTCAAAACCGGCATTGCCCGCGATGGCCGTTTCCTGGAGTATATGCTGCGGCCCAACATGGCTGATGAAGATATTGACGCCATTATCACCTTTCTGCGTTCGGATGACCCATCGCTAAAAGCTGCCGACACAACAGTAGGACTAACTCACTTCACTTTTATCGGCAAGATCTATATGAATATGCATGCCAAACCGGTCGCTTACCGGGACAACGTGAAGCTGCCTCCGGAAAGTAACCAGGTTGCTTTAGGTTATTATTTGGTTGACAACCTGGCCTGCTTTCATTGTCACTCCCGCAGCCTTACCAAATTGAATGCCCTCCATCCCGAGTTGACTCCCGGTTACCTGGCCGGCGGTTTAAAATTGACCGGGAACAACGGACAGAAAGTGGTCGCCCCTAATATAACGCCTGATAAGAACACGGGTATAGGTGATTTTACAAAAGAGCAGTTCAGGGCCGCGGTGGCCGAAGGGCGGGGCCCTAATATGGAGCTAAGCCCGCCGATGCCCCGGTTCAGCATGCTGAAAACGTCGGAAATCGATGCGATATATGCATACCTGCAAACAGTTCCGGCAAAAAACCATGATACGGAGAGCCGCTGAGACCAGCCGGCCTTGTCTGCTCATAACATAACACAGGCTTAATGAAAGTTTAATATAAATTTAGTCGCTATCGGCTGATTTAGTGACTACTATCATTTGTTAACCCCCGCTAGCTCCTGATCTTTGTACGGTCATAAACGACGCAAAAAAAGATCATGGAAACATTAGTCGCACAACCGGAAGCAAAAGCAGTAGTAACGACTGCCAAAACGATGCATGCATTGGTATATCACGGACCGGGCAATAAAGCCTGGGAAGTGAAGCCTGTGCCAACGATCAAAAAACCAACCGATGCCATCGTAAAGATCGCGAAGACGACCATTTGCGGCACCGATCTGCACATTATGAAGGGCGACGTACCCGAAGTTACCGACGGCCGCATTATAGGGCACGAAGGCGTAGGCATTATCGAGGAAGTCGGCAGCGCGGTAAGTAATTTTAAAAAGGGCGATCATGTGCTTATTTCCTGCATCACTTCCTGCGGCAAGTGCAGCTATTGCAAGAAAGGCATGTATTCGCATTGCGAAGACGGCGGCTGGATACTGGGGCACCTGATAGACGGCACACAGGCTGAATACGTCAGGATACCGCATGCGGATAACAGCTTGTATCCTATCCCTGCAGGTTCTGACGAAGAAGCCCTGGTAATGCTGAGCGATATTTTGCCCACCGGTTTTGAATGCGGCGTATTGAACGGACAGGTACAACCCGGCGACACGATTGCTATCGTCGGCTCAGGTCCCATCGGGCTGGCCGCTTTGCTTACGGCCCAGTTCTATTCCCCGGCGGAGATCATCATGATCGACCCGGACCAGAACCGGCTTGAGGTAGCCAAAACCTTCGGCGCCACAAAACTGATCAACAACAGCTATGAAAACGTTACCGAACGCGTCAAAGAACTCACCAATGGCAAAGGCGTCGATAGTGCCATTGAAGCCGTGGGGGTACCGCAAACTTTCGAATTGTGCACAGCCATTATAGCACCCGGAGGGCGCGTGGCCAATATAGGCGTACACGGTAAAAGCGCAACACTGCACCTCGAAACCTTGTGGGCGCAGAATATTACGATCACCACGCGCCTGGTCGATACCGTTACCACGCCGATGCTGCTGAAAACTGTTCAGTCGGCAAAATTGCAGCCGAAAAAGCTGATCACGCATCGCTTCAGGCTCGACCAGGCAATGGAAGCATACGAAACCTTCGGCAATGCCGCGAAAGAAAAAGCACTGAAAGTTATTCTAACCAACTAATCCTATCAAACAACAAAAACAGCCCAAAGCCCTCCGCGCACAGTGAGGGCTTTTTATTGGGCAGTTCCTCCTGAAAAGCGAATTGGAAATTATTCAGATTAACTAACGGAAAAATAAAGCGCACTAAGAAGTACAGCGAGACATTCAAAGGGGAAGTAGCCGCTATTTATTTTTCATCACCGGGCTGATATCGCCGTTGCGCTCGAGGTATATCTTATCGACTTTGGACAAATCCTCGGTCAATGCTGATTTCCGTACACCCTGCATAATATCTTCTTTACCTACGAGACCGCGTTTCAGTTGTTCCATTTTAAAACGGCCGTCATCGAAGATCAGTATGCGATGGCCTTCGATCCACCGTGCAACGCGATCGTGCCGCACAATGAGCCAGCCTATAGACCGGTGGAGGCAGACAATGACCAGGCAGCAAATAAGCGTGGGCCCAAATGGCGACGCACCGACAACAGCACGGCTCAACACGGCACCCAGCAAAATGGAAATGATATTATCTATCGGGGTCTTTAGCCCGAACGACCGCCGCCCCGATATACGAATAAGTATTAGGGCGAGGATAAATACGACGATGCCCCTGTCGCACATTTGCAGCGTGTCGAGGTGCTTGCCTTCCCCGAAAAGGATTTTCAAAATTTCCATGATCCGCGTGTTTAATTTGATTTTCTATAAACACGCGACGGATGGCAGGGTTTTAATGCAGTATAGGGTATGACATAATGTGCTCTTGTACCAGGAACAACTTTAAGCTATCCTTTGCAGCCGCATGTGATCGCCCAGGCTGTCATTCGGAAGCTGGTCTATCACCGCCTGCATCACTTCTTCTTTGACCACGTTTTTACCGGGGCAATTCTTGTGCGTGGTGATCGTATCCTCCTTGTGCAGCTTAAAGGTATCATCATTGGGTTGAATGCCAAGCGTAGCATACAGCGTGCTTAAAGCTGCTACGGCGTTGTTCTGCACTGCAAGACCACGACCGCTATCGAACTCATCCACACTATAATCGCCGAGCATCTCCACACCCCATGATACAGCGTTCCATTCCGGCGAATGTACGCCCGGTGTTGTGAGCGGCGTAAAAGCCCATATTTTATGGTCGTCGATAAACAGGTGCGGGCCGGCGCTCCAATGTTCTTCATCGCGGTAATATTCCACAAACCCCTGCATATCGCCGCTGCTAAACCCGTTGGGCCTGGCAGCAAGGTTTGGGATATAAGTATTGTGTAATACGATAAGCGACGGGCGCCAGGCGCCGAACTGCAGCGACTGGCAGTAAGCGGCGAATTCTTCGGGCTGAAAGCTGCGCCCAACGATAGGTTTCCAGGTTGGCATAGTAATAGTTTTAGTTGATCTTTTATACTAAGATAACCCGCTATCCATCTGTGAAAAAGGGTATTTTAACGGTATTTTATACCGTGATTTAACGGGTGTCGCGCAACCGCTAATTGTACTTACTGCTCGTGAACCCCAAATTCTTCAAACCCGTTTTTATTTCCGGGCAATTCATAAACAACTTCCAGATCAGCCCCGTGCGGTAATTTTCGATCATCACCACAATGGGTCCCTGGTCTATAGCGAGGTGGGTTTTGGCGTACCAGTTATGCGTCTCGCTGAAGCCGTCGGCAAAGCCGTACGGTCCCCATATTTTGCCGCCAAGGTCGTAATAAAAATGTTTTAGCGCCTGCATGGAGTACTCGGGCGTGTACGGGAATGACGAAAGTGCCGCTGTAGGCTGTATCACGCCGCGGTCGTCCTCGGGGCAATGGGCGACATATCCTTTGAAGCTATCGCCCGCGGTCAAACCCCAGCAATCGGCGCCATAGCCCTTATATTTCTTCGGGTTGGCGATACAATAAGCGCGGTTGATGAGCGTGTGGTTTTTGGTTTGCTCGGCATAGTCGATGCCGTTGTCGTCCTTCAGGCCGTTCGGGTCGATACCCATATAGGTGTATTGCTCGAAAAACAGCGGACCGCCGCCATCGTAGTTACCCAAAGGCAGCGTGATCCCGTAGTACTGTTTGCCATTCTTCCAGCCGCCGCCCTTTACCCATGAGTTTTCATAAAGTTCTTTCGATATCGGGTGTGTTTGTGAAGATGCGGCAACGATATAAGTGATCAACGCCTCGTCGTACCCGAACACCGGGAAATTCATGTCAAAATCGTTCCGCGGGCTCCAGTGCCAGTACAGGTGCTCGCTGCCGCCCTTACTGTGCCAGCTCCAGTCGGCATCGCGCCACATATCGTTTACCCGGTTGCGGAAATATTTTTCCAATGGCGTATCGCCGTTAAAATACTGCCGGGCGGTAAGCAAGCCCATAAACAGGTACGAAGTTTCTACAATATCCGCGCCGTCATCCAGCCTGCCAAAAGGGATCGTTTTGCCGGTCACGCCGTTCATAAAATGGGGATAGATACCATGGTAGCATTCCGCCTTGATCAAAAAATCGACGATCTTCACTAAGCGCTTCAGGGCTGTATCGCGCCCTATCCATCCGCGGTTCACGGCAACTACCGTCGATAGAATACCGAAGCCGGTTCCTCCGATCGCGCAGGCCTCGGGCCCGAAAGTGCCTTTGCTGAAATTGGGCTGCCCGTCGGCCTCGTTGATATAATCCCAATAGTACTGCGCTTTGACAGTATTGTCACGTTCGCGCGCCAGCCCGCTTACGGGGTGCCCGAACTCCCAGAAATAGCGGAAGGTTTGCCTTTGTACGATATCGAGTAAAACCGAATCGGGAATATTTTTAACAATGCCCACCGGCGTGATAACACTTTTGGAAACAGGGGTCTTTTTTACCGGATGTTGTGCAAGTGAAGGCGTACAAATCACACCAAAAAGTAAAAAAATTGATACACAGGCAATCGCGTAGTGACGAATGTGGATTTTTGAGCGTAATGTAGTCAGCATATAAGTTGTTAATGGCCGGTTAACGATCCGTTGAGATCAAGATCATTTAAAAGCGTTAAAATTATCATAAAATCGTCAATGAAAAAGCTGATACTCCCGTTATTGTTTGCAGCCGCATTTTTGTCCTGTAAAAAGGAAAAAACCACAACTACTACAAAGCAACCTCCATCAACGCTGGAAAAGTCAATGCTAGGCACCTGGAATTTTGAATCTGTCACTACGGTTTTCCGCGATACGACTGAAACCGTTATTGGCGGAGCCACCTATCCCAATCCGTCCGGGTCGTATTATCAATTCAAAACCGATGGTACGTGGGGATCAAAGTTTGTCGATAATTCGCTTGGGCTCGATAATCGGGGCTTCTTCCACACTGTGGCCGATACCGGGTTTTACCTTTCTGACACCGGGCAATACGCTTACAGCCTGAAATGCAGAATATACAAGCTAACAGCCGATACATTCACCTTCAGCCACTCGCGCCATACCGTTATTAATGGCGTCACCCCGGTTACAGAGGAATACATTTTTAGGCTAACGAAATAAGTATTATTGACCTGAATCGGTGCGAAGCCTGATCTCTTTTTCAATGGCAATAAATTTTTGCCTGAGGTCGGAAATAACGGAAATTTTGGTGAGCTGATCGGCGATGCCATCGTCATAGCTGTAATTGTGCAGCAGTAGTCGTCGGATCTTCAATTGAATTTCGCTTGCCTCTTTATGCAGTTCGGCCAGCGTCATCATGTCATTTTCAGGCATGCCGGTTTATTGTAATTACCCATACTAAAGTCGGCATACCGTATTTAATTTTTCGGGCCGATTTATCCACAGCATTATAATGTCCCCTGTGTAAAAGGCTACCTTCTAAGCAGATAGCGATTTTTAACTGATGAAATACGCTGTGGAAAATTAAAACAGGCCGGCCTTACCGGGTCAGCAAACACTATTTCCACGATTAAAAACACCTTCACCGACCGAAACCCGTCGTTCACCGACAGGATGCTCTATTTAACAATATTTAACTTCGGCAAAGCTGCCGGGCGTCTTAGTTTTGGTTAAGAATTTAAAATCGAAGGCCATGAGTTACACACCGACAGTCATCCCAAATTCAGAAGATTATTTCATAACCGATACGGTTTTCGGCAGCATCGAGCGGACCGTTATCTCGAAAGATTTTAAAGGCGGCAGGATCAGGAACCTGTTTGGCGGCACCGAGATCGATCTTTCCCAATCAGAACTAAAGGGTGCTGCCGTGCTGGATATTTCGCAGGCTTTTGGCCAAACCACTATCACCGTTCCCGGCGACTGGCGCGTAGTAACTGACATTTCCCAGGTAATGGCGGTGGTCGAAGATTACCGGAACGAGGTTTACAAAACCAAAAACTCGGAAAAAGTACTCATTCTTAAAGGCACCTCGTTCTGTGCCAATGTAGAGATACAGAATTATTGATATTGGTAAATTGTTGCTTAAAGAGCTAAATTGCTTTTTAAAACACAATGCCAATTGAAAAAAATCCTTTTACTCCTTCTTTTACTGCCATTTGCCGCCGAGGCCCAGCAAAAGATCGTTTGGCCAAAACACAAAAAGGCCGTCATCGTCCTCACCTATGACGATGCGTTGACATCGCAATTGAACATTGCGGTTCCGCAACTGGATTCAGCGCGTTTTAAAGCAACGTTCTTCCTCACGGGCAACATTAATTTTCAAACGATACCGCAATGGCGCAGGCTGGCCAAAAACGGCTACGAATTAGGCAACCATACTTTATATCATCCATGCGCCGGCACGGAAGACAATCCCGTTTCCTCCCGTCATTACACACCTCATGGCATTATTCGCGAAATAGACATGATGAACCATCTGCTCTATGCGGTGGATGGATTGACCGGCCGCACTTATGCTTATCCCTGTACTGAAACATCCGTAGGCGGTAAGGACTACGTGGACACGCTGCGCAAATACGGCCTGGTGAAATACGCGCGCATCGGCGGCGATAGTAATGCGGTGATCACTGATTTCGCGCATCTCGACCCGCTAAAGGTGCCATCGTATGGGCTTGACCCGGGTACACCAGCCGATAAGCTGATCGATTTTGCTAAAAAAGTGGAAGACAGCGGCGGGATGGGTATTTTTATGTTCCACGGTGTAGGTGGTGATTATCTAACGACCTCCGCGGAAGCGCATCGTGCGTTGTTAGCCTGGTTGAAAGCGCATAAAAAAGAAATTTGGGTAGCTACCTTTCAGCAGGCGATGGACTATGTGAACAGCCACAAATAGTATATTTTATTTGTGATGATTAGGAAGCTAAGCCAATAATGCTAATTTAGCTTCACTAACCAACAAACCGGATGCAGGTCATACTCGGCGTCATTTTTCATTTTATCGGCGGCTTTGCCTCGGGCAGCTTTTATATTCCCTACAAAAAAGTAAAAGGCTGGGCCTGGGAAAGCTTCTGGATCGTCGGGGGATTATTTTCCTGGCTTATCGTTCCGCCGCTGGCTGCGTGGCTTACGATACCGGGTTTTAGCGCTATTATCAGTCACACCAACGGAACGGTATTGTTCTTTACCTATCTTTTCGGATTGCTGTGGGGAATCGGCGGTTTGACCTACGGCTTAGGGGTACGGTATCTTGGCGTGGCGCTGGGCAGTACGATCATTCTCGGACTGTGTTCAATCTTCGGTTCATTGATACCCTCCATTTATTATCAGTTCAATCCTAAGCCCGGCAAGGACACTATTTCGATCTTGTTCAATACCCACTGGGGGCAATTGGTGCTGATCGGCATCGTGGTTTGTATCATAGGCATTATTATTTGCGGACGGGCCGGCACGCTGAAGGAGAAGGAATTGAGCAGGGACAAGGAAGTTGCGTCGCACAACGCCGACTACAAATTCGGCCTGGGTTTATTTGTGGCGATCGTATCGGGTGTTCTCAGTGCCTGTTTCGCATTTGGCATTGACTCTGGAAAAGATATGGCTAACGAGGCGAATAACCTTTGGAAGGCAGCTCACCCAGACCAGGGAAATTTCCTTTTCCAAAACAATGTGACTTACGTCGTAATTTTATGGGGAGGTTTGACCACGAACTTCATCTGGTGTATGATACTGAACGCGCGGAATAAAACTTTCGGAGATTATGGAAACAGTCGCGCGCCGCTGCTGAAAAATTACCTTTTCTCAGCACTGGCCGGAACGACCTGGTTTTTACAGTTCTTTTTCTATGGCATGGGCGAAAGCAGGCTGGGCAATGGCGCCAGTTCGTGGATATTGCACATGGCTTTTATAATTTTGGTTGCCAATATGTGGGGTCTCGCGCTGAAGGAATGGAAGGGTGTCAGCCGGAAAGCATTCGGCACTTTGGTAGCAGGTATCGCGGTTATCATTTTGTCAGTGCTGATCGTCGGATATGGGAATTCCATTAAATAAAACGAAATATGCACCTCGCTGCAAACGCCCTGTGTGATTACTTCTACATTCTTAAGATTAAAGGGTGGCAAGTTGGATTGGCAATAGCGTTCATAATAATTTTGATTTATCTAATAAGAAGACGAAAAAATAACCTGTGGAAACAAAAAAATTCAAACACGTAAGCTATTTGTGGGATGAAAAAAAAGCCGCTGAACTGGCAGGGGACGAAGTGGGATTACTCATCTACCGTTCTAATCTGTTAGGGGCTGATCTGCGGCTGACCAATTATGGCGGGGGGAACACCTCGTGCAAAGTGATGGACAAGGATCCGCTAACAGGCAGTGATGTCGACGTAATGTGGATCAAAGGTTCCGGCGGTGACCTAGGTACGTTAAAGAAAAGCGGTTTAGCGGCCTTGTACGTTGACCGGCTACGGAGCCTGGAAAATGTTTACCGGGGAATTGAGCACGAAGACGAAATGGTGGAACTGTTTAACCATTGTATTTTCGACCTGAACTCCAAAGCGCCGTCGATCGATACACCGCTGCATGGCTTTTTGCCCTTCAAGCATATCGATCACCTGCACCCGGATGCGGCGATAGCAATCGCTGCGGCGAAGGATGGCAAAAAAATAACTGAAGAGCTTTTTGGCGGAAATATCGGCTGGGTAGAATGGCAAAGGCCCGGCTTCGACCTGGGATTGAAACTACGGGAATGCCTGAACAACAATCCTGGTATTCGAGGTATTATGCTCGGTTCGCACGGGCTGTTCAGCTGGGGAGATACAGCTTATGACAGCTATATAAACACGCTGGAAGTAATCGAAAAGTGTGCGGACTACCTGGAGCAGAACTTCGGCAAAAAGCGCCCGGTTTTCGGCGGACAAAAAATAACAAGCCTTCCTGCCGAAAAACGCAAAAAACAAGCGGTGGCTTTGGCGCCTGTTCTGCGCGGTTTCTGTTCATCTAAAACAAGGATGATCGGTCATTTTACAGATGATGGACGGGTGCTGGAGTTCATCAATTCCAACGACCTCGGTAAACTGGCGCCGATGGGTACCAGTTGCCCCGACCATTTCCTGCGAACGAAGATCAGTCCATTGGTACTTGAGCTTGGCGCAAATGACGATCTCGGCGATGCTCAAGCCATCAAAGAAAAACTGGCCCCTGCGTTTGAGGCATACCGCAGCATGTATGCGGATTATTACAACCAATGCAAGCACCCAAACAGCCCCGCCATACGCGATGCCAACCCTGTGGTGATCCTATATCCTGGCGTGGGCATGTTCACTTTCGCTAAAGACAAACAGACAGCACGAGTGGCGGCCGAATTTTATATCAACGCCATCAACGTAATGAAAGGCTCCGAAGCGATATCGGAATACACTTCATTGCCGCGCCAGGAGGCCTTCAATATTGAATATTGGCTATTGGAAGAAGCCAAATTGCAGCGAATGCCGAAACCGAAGGCCCTGTCGGGAAGAATAGCTTTGGTAACAGGTAGTGCCGGCGGTATTGGCAAGGCGATCTCAAAAAAATTAGCCGAAGAAGGTGCGGTGGTGGTGCTGAACGACCTGAACACCGAACGGCTGGAAGGCGCGCTGGCAGAGTTTAAAAAATTATTCGGTAAGGACGCAGTTACCAGCGCACAATTGAACGTGACGGATGCCAGCCAGGTGGAAAATGCGATAGCCGAAGCGATCCTTGCGTTCGGCGGGATCGACCTTGTGGTTAATAATGCCGGGCTGTCGATCTCGAAATCGATTGAGGACCATACCGAAAAAGATTGGGATATCTTATATGATGTGCTGGTGAAGGGACAATTTCTCGTCACCCAAAAAGCTGTCGAGGTTATGAAAAAACAGGGCATCGGCGGCGATGTGATCAATATCGTAAGCAAAAATGCCCTGGTAAGCGGTCCGAACAACGCGGGCTATGGAAGCGCCAAGGCAGCACAATTGCACCTGAGTCGTTTGAATGCTGCTGAATTAGGTGCAGATCATATCCGCGTGAATGTAGTGAATCCCGATGCAGTGATCGCCGACAGTAACATTTGGGCAGGCGGTTGGGCCGAGGGGCGCGCAAAAGCCTATGGCATTACCGTTGCGGAACTGCCCGCTTATTATGCTAAACGGACGCTGCTGAACGAAACGATATTGCCGGACGATATTGCCAACGCTTGTTTTGCGCTGGTTGGCGGACTGCTGAATAAGTCAACCGGGAATGTGATCAATGTAGATGGCGGCGTAGCGGCTGCGTTCGTTCGTTAGTAAATAAAAGCCATGGACCGTGTAGCATTCAAAATGAAGTTAATCCCGGGCTACGGGACTGAATACAAAAAACGGCACGACGAATTATGGCCGGAGCTATCAGCTTTGCTAAAGCAAGCGCGAATCAGCGAATATTCCATATTCCTGGATGAACCAACGGGCAGCCTGTTTGGCTTCTTGAAGGCGAAGGATCAAAAATTGTTGGATAGCCTCCCTGCGCAAGCGATCATGCAAAAATGGTGGGCTTATATGGCCGACATTATGGAAACCAACCCTGATAATTCACCCGTCACTACCCCGTTAAGAGAAGTATTTTACTTACCCTGATCAACTATGCACTTAGAAACAAAAGCTATTGATGAACATAACCATCAGCACCTCGGGGAGCACAAGCGCCGCTTTGAATTTGCCGCCGGCGAAATAGTCAACACGACTGAGGTTTTGGATAAGCTTATTGCTTTCAATATCGCGATACCCAGTTGGGCGTTGGGAACGGGTGGCACGCGTTTCGGGCGTTTTCCGGAAGGGGGTGAGCCGCGCAGCCTGGAAGAAAAAATAGAAGATGTCGGCCTGATCCATGCGCTTAACCGTTCAAGCAATTCCATTTCGCTGCATATCCCCTGGGATATTCCTGAAAATGCCTCGTCCGTCAAAGCACTCGCGGCGCAATTGGGCTTGCATTTCGATGCTGTCAATTCCAATACCTTCCAGGATCAAAAGGATCAAAAGCTGAGCTATAAGTTGGGCTCATTGCATCACACAGATAAGGCTGTGCGCAGGCAAGCTATCGAACATAATATCCAGGTGATCAAATACGGTGTCGAACTCGATTCCAAAGCGCTGTCGGTGTGGCTGTCGGATGGATCAAATTTTCCGGGGCAACTGAATTTCAGGACGGCGTTTCAGAATACGCTTGAAAGTCTGCAGGAAATTTATGAAGCTTTACCATCTGACCGGAAAATGTGGATCGAATACAAGCCCTATGAGCCTAATTTTTATTCGACCACCATCGCCGACTGGGGCCAATCTCACTTACTTGCTTCAAAACTTGGCGACAAAGCCAAAACGCTGGTTGACCTGGGGCACCATTTACAAGGCACAAACATCGAACAGATCGTATCGCTTTTATTGATGGAAGGCAAACTGGCCGGATTTCATTTCAACGATTCCAAATACGGCGACGACGACCTGACCGTCGGCAGTATCAATCCCTACCAATTGTTTTTGATCTTCAACGAGCTGGTCGAAGGCATGGACGCGCGCAACATGAACCATGCTAAAGACATGGGATGGATGATCGACGCATCGCACAATGTAAAGGATCCGATAGAAGATTTGATCCAGTCAGTCGAGGCGATCAAAATCGCTTATGCACAAGCGCTCATCATCGACCGGAATGCATTAGTCGAAGCCCAGCAAAGGAACGATGTCGCCCTGGCGCAGGAGGTACTGCAGCAAGCCTACCGTACCGATGTTCGTCCGCTGGTTGCTGAAGCGCGGCTAAGGGCAGGCGGCGCTTTGCAGCCGATCACCCTATTCCGGCAGGAAAATGTAAGGAAGAACCTTTTAAAGGAGCGCGGCTCGAAGACCATATCCACAGGCTTATAAAATGGCAAAGAAGCCGGTCATAGCGATATTTGATGTCGGCAAGACCAACAAGAAGCTATGTCTATTCGACGAGGATTACAACATCGTTTTTGAAAAATCCGCCCAATTAAAGGAAATTACTGACGAAGACGGTTTCCCCTGCGAAGATGTCGATGCGCTGGAATCGTTCATATTCAATTCCCTTAGCGATGTGGGCGAACAACTAGAATTTGAACTTAAAGCGATCAATTTTAGCGCATACGGAGCAAGTTTCGTTTTAACTGATGAACGCGGCCATGCGATAGCGCCTCTCTATAATTACCTCAAGCCTTACCCCGAAGAACTCAGCCAAAAACTTTATGAGCAGTATGGAGGTAAGGAACAATTTTCAGCAGAAACGGCCTCCCCTGCTTTGGGCAGCCTGAATTCGGGCTTGCAACTGTTTCGCCTTAAAAATGAACGGCCGGATCTATTCAAAAAACTGAAATACGCTTTGCACCTGCCGCAATATCTCAGCTCATTGCTGACCGGGCACTATTATTCGGATATTACCAGCATCGGCTGTCATACCGCGCTGTGGGATTTCAGGACAAACGATTATCATCAATGGGTAAAGCAGGAAGGAATCCTGCCCAAACTTGCGCCAATCCAACGATCAGACAAAACCATAAATTCCCGCTATTGCGCAGTTGGCATAGGCTTACATGATAGCTCAGCTGCGCTGATACCGTACCTTGAAAGCTTTAAAGAACCATTCGTGCTGATCTCGACCGGCACCTGGTCCATCAGCATGAATCCCTTCAACCATTCACCGCTGACGACAGCTGAGCTGCAGCAGGATTGCCTGTGCTATCTTTCTTACAAGGGTGCCCCGGTAAAATCGTCCAGGCTATTTGCCGGGCACGAACATGATGAAACGGTAAAACAGATCGCAGAGCAGTTTCATGTTAGTCCGGTCTATTTTAAAAATTTGACTTTTGACAAAAATCTGGACAATGATCCTCCGACCGAAGCGTACCAGGATTTTATGCGAAAGCTTGTACAAAAACAAGTGCGTTCAACCAACCTGGTACTGACAAATGATGTGAAACGCATTTTTGTCGATGGCGGCTTCAGCCACAATGAAATATTTATGCAGTTGCTGGCCAATGCATATCCCGGAATAAATGTATATGCCGCTTCAATGGCGCAGGCCAGCGCGCTGGGCGCCGCAATATGCATTCATTCTTGTTGGAATACAAAGCCACTGTCAAAACACCTGGTTCAGCTAAAGCATTATAAACCAATCTGAAAAGATTATTTCCGGTTTGTTTCCAAACAATATGCGGGTTGGGTATATTTATAAGCAAACACTTTTATGATACCTCAAAACCCGAGTTCACGCAAAAAAAGAAAGGTCTGGCGGTTTTTAACCTTATTAGGTCCGGGGCTTACCACAGGCGCCGCCGATGACGACCCGTCCGGGATCGCCACTTATTCGCAAACCGGGGCACAGTTCGGTTACGGGCAATTATGGACGGCGTTTTATATGCTGCCCTTTATGATGGCCGTGCAGGAGGCCTGTGCGCGTATAGGCTTAGTCACCGGAAAAGGCATCGCAGCTATCGTAAAGGAACACTACGGCAAAACAATATTGTACTCCGTTGTAGGACTCGTTGTTGTAGCCAACACCATCAATATCGGCGCCGACATTGGCGCAATGGCTGAAGCTGTACGCTTATTGATACCTGCGCCATTTGTAGTAATCACCCTAGTGCTTACGACAATAATTCTCGTGCTGGAGATATATACGAATTACCGAACCTATGCCGGTATCCTCAAATGGCTGGCGCTTGCGCTGCTGGCTTATCCCATTACTGTGTTCATCGTGCGTCAGGATTGGGGCACTGTACTAAAGGCTACCGTGATACCCCATTTCGAATTCAGTTTTGCATTCCTGTTTATCATTACCGGCGTTTTAGGTACTACAATTTCTCCTTACATGTTTTTCTGGGAAGCATCACAGGAGGTGGAAGAGCTAAAGAACGGCAATCACAAAGTAGGCGCCAGGCCCTTGGTTGACCGCGTATTGATCAGCAGGATGCGGATAGACAATAATACCGGTATGATCGTCTCCGAGATCACCACCTGGTGCATTATCCTGGTGGCGGCAGCCGTATTGCACGAAAGCGGAGTAAAAGATATAAAAACTGCAGCCGATGCCGCAAAAGCGCTCGAACCTCTTGTACACACCTTTCCACACGCAGGCTTCCTTTCAAAATTGATTTTCTCGGTTGGCATTATCGGCCTGGGATTGCTCGCGGTACCGGTCTTATCAGGATCGGCGGCTTATGCGGTATCCGAGGCCTTCAGTTGGAAAGCCAGCCTAAACTTAAAGCCGCATCGTGCGCGTGGTTTCTATATGGTGATCGTTGTCGCTACGTTACTGGGGCTTATCATCAATTTCGTTGGTATCGACCCGGTAAAAGCGCTGGTTTTTGCAGCTGTGCTCAACGGCGTGGCAGCGGTTCCGCTGCTATTTCTCATTATCAAAATATCGAGGAACGAAAGGATCATGGG
This sequence comes from Bacteroidota bacterium, assembly GCA_018266935.1. GTDB lineage: Bacteria > Bacteroidota > Bacteroidia > Sphingobacteriales > Sphingobacteriaceae > Mucilaginibacter. The sequence continues at coordinate 14,607 of JAFDZL010000486.1, forward strand.
CGAATATAAGAGCGGTCGGTTGTCAACCCCATTACTTTGGGTCACTTTTATCGGCATGGGCGCGGCAGCTGTGGCGATGTTCTTTTCGTTGTAAGCAGAAAGCTAAAAGCGGAAAGTCAAAAGCGCTGTTATGCTTTCCGCTTTTAGCCTTAAGCTTTCTGCTTTCAGAACTAAAGTTTCAGCAATGAATTACTATACACGTGGTACTCACCGGGCTGAAGCGTAGTTGAATACGAGGTGTTGGTCACGTTGATGCTGGTGCCGTTCAGGTTGTCATACCATGTTCCTGTTGCCGGGAAGGTAATAGTCACATTCATCGGGGTCACATTAAAATTGCCCACAATTTCCACATTCGTCCCATCGGTGCCCAGTAACTGGATAAATTTATATGCCCCACCCAGGTTGTAAGTATAGTTAGTAGTATTAAATACGGCGTTATTGATCTTATAACGGATCATATCCGAGTAAACCTGGTAAAGGTGGTGACGGTTTGGATCCTGCATGTACTCCCAATGCGGCGGCTTATCTCCGAGTCGGCCGCCTGTACCGGCATCATCGATGCTAATATCATATCCCCGCTCTCCAAATTGCCACAACATTTTCGGCCCCGGTGACGAGAACATGAATGCAGCAGCCATTTCATCACGCTTCAGGCCCGTGGCCAGATCTTTGATGGTATAGGCACCGCTGCTATTGCCATATTGTTCATTCTTAAATTGCAGGCGTTCCTGGTCGTGGCTTTCAAAATAACAAACATTGCCGGTTGAAGTGCTGAATCCCCATGAATCATAGAAGAGTCCGCTCAGGTCCCACGAACCGCCGCTGTCGTTGTAACTCATCGTGGCCTGCTCGCCGTTGGTGCTCAGGTTAGCCCAGCACATCATGCCCTGCTTTGCATAAACTGCCTCTTCATCGTTCACCGAAAACATTTCCAGAATAACGTAAAAACTGGGATCTATGCTTTTCATATAGGTATTATACTTTTCCCAAAGCGCGACGCGGCTCGCATCGTAATTAGCCCAGACATTGTAATCGCCGCCTGAATTGGTTTGCGTGTAGCCTTTGGCTTCGTCAAAGCGGTAACCATCGATATGGTATTCCTGCATCCAGTATTTCATCACATTCTCTGTAAAATACTGTGTGGCCGCGCTCTGGTGGTTCATCTGGTAACCAACCGCGGCCGGGTGCATATTAGTTTGATCAAGCCAGGGGTTATTAGCTGCCGGCTCATTCGCTGCCGAATTCCAGTACATCTGGCACAATGGGGAAGAACCGAACTGGTCTTCCAGTACGATGTCCTGGATGACGGCTATCCCTTTGGCGTGGCAGGCATCGATAAATGCTTTGTAATCGTTCGGCGTGCCATAGTATTTGTCCAGCGCAAGCATGAAATTGGAGTTATATCCCCATGAATCGTTGCCCTCGAACTCGTTTACCGGCATCAGTTCTATGGCATTGCAGCCCAGGTTAGCGATATAGTTCAAGGTATCCGTCAAGGTTTTATAGGAATGCGTCGCCACAAAATCGCGCACAAGCAATTCGTAAACCACCAGGTTTTTGGGGTCGGGGCGTTGGAAATTGCTCACCTTCCAGCTGTAGGCCGGGGCGCCGTACCAGAACGTGCTCACGATACCGGTTGCCGAACCTGTAGGATAAGCCTTCAAGTTCGGGTAAACGGATGACGGAATACCCGAATCGTTGTTCGGGTCGAGCACCTTATGGGTGTACGGATCGGCAACTTTCAGCGTACCATCGATCAGGTATTGGTAGGCATACTCCTTTGTGGGATCGAGGTTATCCACCTGCACCCACCAGCGGTTGCCATCCACCGAATTCTTCATCGCCGTGGGCGACCAGTTGTTGAATTCACCAATAACGGCTACCGATTTTTTGCTTGGCGCATAGAGATTAAAAATGGCTGATTTACCTCCATTTATGAAGGTTACACCGTCGGTTGAGCCTGATGGCGGATCGACGCCCTGGTTTCCGGTAACGTTCCCGGAATTGCCGCTGTTTTTAGGCCCCTTGCTGCATGACATACCACAGATTAGCAGTACCGGCAATAACAATATGTAGATTTTTCTCATGATCTCCTTGATACTTATAAATTGGCCCTTAAAGTTAAATTGATTTTTCCGATTTCAGATAATGCAGGGGAAATAAAAAATAAAATGCTGATAAACAGGCTTTATTGCAAAGAAAACTTGTTTACTGTCCTTCCAGGAAGCACGCGCGGCATCGGGGCTCATAGCTTTCCTTCTCGCCCAGCAAAACGGTTGATTGGCCCGGCGCCAGTCGATAGGAATACACGGCAGGGTTACCGCAGCGCACACAAACGGCCTGTACTTTGATAACAGAATCGGCCATGGCCATCAGCTCGGGCATAGGACCGAAAGGCTGGCCGCGGTAATCCATGTCAAGGCCGGCGACGATCACCCTCACCCCCTTATTGGCCAGGATCGTGCAGACATTGGGTAGTTCCGCGTCGAAGAATTGCGCTTCGTCAATACCGACAACCTGAACGTCGCTGCCTAAAAGCAATATAGCAGAAGAAGAATCAACAGGAGTTGACAGGATGGAATTGGCATTGTGGGAAACCACCGCGGTTTCATCGAAGCGGGTATCTGTGCGGGGTTTGAATATCTCCACAGTAAGCCGGGCGATCTGCGCACGGCGCAGGCGGCGGATCAGTTCTTCGGTCTTACCCGAAAACATCGATCCGCAGATCACTTCGATGCTGCCGCCCATTTCGCCCCTGCGCCTGAAAACATCTTCGCTGTAAAGCATGTTACACTCCTGTAACCGGCAAATATCACAATTAAATACTACTTTTGATAAGCATTTGCAATACGCCATGAAGCAGCAGGAAGTTTTTAAAAAGATCGGCTCCATACTGAAGGAGTTGAGCGATCAGTATGAATACCTGAAAGAAACTGAAAAGGAACTGAACGACCTGGAGCTTGAACTTTTTGTGGCAAATGCTCATTTTTTATCCGAACACTCGGAAGTTCTGCGTAAGCTGAACCTGCAGAATCACCCGGAATTGACCGTGCCGCAGGAACCTGCAAAGAAACAGGAAGAAAAGTTTTTTGAACCGGTGGTACAAAAACTCAAATCTGAGCCGGAACCCGAAGCAGAGCCCGTTAATGAGAACCAGGTTGAAGACAAGCCCGTTCCGCACGTTGACATTGCGGCCAACGGCGCGGATGATAATTTTTCAGTAGTGCGCGATGATGAACCCATGATCATCAGGCATGAACTGGAACTGAACGAGGCTGACCTGGTTGAGGATGAAGATGAAGCCGGTTTCGACCTGGAACAGCCCGCGCATCATGAGGAAAAACCTAAAGAAATACCCCAGGTAAAATACCACGCCCCGGTAAAAGAGGAAGAACCCGCGCCTGCGCCTAAAAAAGAGCCTGCACCTGCCGAGCCGAAAAAGGAAAATAAGCATGAGGAAGTTAAGGCAGAAGTACCCGACGAAAAACCTATGACCATCAACCAGCGGATATCGGCGCAGCTGCAAAAAACACAAAGCTATTCCGACCAGGCGCATGGTCAGCCTATCACCGACCTGAAACAGGCGATCAATCTGAATGACAAGTTACTGTATATCAAAGATCTTTTTAATGGCTACAACCTGGCCTATAGCGAGGCGATAGATATTCTGAACCGGTTCTCATCGTTTAAAGAAGCGGAAGATTTTCTGCAAAGCAATTACGCCGTTAAAAACCACTGGGATAGCAAACAAGCTACGGCAGACAAGCTGTATGCGCTGCTGAGGAGACGATATGTTTAAGTTGGCGGTTTTCAGCGGGCAGTTGGCAGGACAAGACATCGATGATAATAATGGTTAATTCATTCAACGGTTGGATATAATAACGGAAAAAGTAACAGAACCTATTATTAGCATTACAAATACGTAACTCTTCCAACTCGCAAAGTTCAGCGTATAGCCAAAAGTTCTTGCCCTCTTGGGAACTACCGTTCTATTATCATTCTTATTAAAATAAAATATTCCAAACCTATAGTTTAGCGGGTCGTCAACGGGGTCCATGACTCTTCATTAATTTATTCCAATCTGCAAACTAATAAATAAATCCCATCCTGTTCGAATCCAGTTTAATCAGGATAAACAGCATGATCGTGAAACTCAATAACGATGATCCTCCGTAGCTGATAAGCGGCAATGGGATACCGATCGACGGTACGATACCGATAGTCATGCCGATATTGATGAAGACGTGGAAGAATATGACCGAGGCCACACCGTAAGCATAAATTCGCGAAAAGGGCGATCGTTGCCGTTCGGCTATCCGGACGATGCGCAACACCAGCAATAGATACAATCCCAGTACGACAATCGATCCGGCAAAGCCCCACTCCTCGCCTACCGTACAGAAAATAAAGTCGGTGCCTTGCTCGGGTACGAAGGAAAATTTGGTTTGTGTACCCCGCATATACCCGCGGCCCCACATTTTACCAGAGCCTATAGCGATCATCGACTGGTGCACGTTATAGCCTTTGCCTTTGGGGTCGCTGGTTATTCCAAGCACGATATCTATCCGTACTTTTTGGTGGGGTTTCAGCACCTTGGTATAAATAAACCGTACACAGAAAACAAAACCTACGCAAATGGTCAGCCCAATAAGAATAACTCTTATCAGTTTGCGGTTACGCCGGCCGAAGAAAATGATGAGCGCGGCGATCCCGGCCAAAACACCGGTCAGGACGATCGCGTTATTGAGCTTTAATGTCAGAACGAAAAGGGTGATAAACAAACCTTCCAGTATCAAAAAGTAAGGCGAAAGGCCTTCGCGGTACAATACAAAAAGGAGGCAGCTGAACACGAGCGTCGAACCGGCATCAGGCTGAAGCATGATCAGCAGCATCGGGAAACCGACGATCGCCGCAGCAGTAAGAAACGACCGTGTGTCGGTAACTTTGATGTTTGTGCCGCTTAAATAGCGTGCCAGTAACAAACATGTTGCCAGCTTGGCGAACTCGGAAGGCTGAAGTCTGAACCCGCCGCCCAGCGATATCCATGCCTGGTTACCCCCGACATTCCGGCCCACAACAAGCACCAGCATCAGCAGAACGATGGCGATTCCATAAAAGAATGGCGCCATCGAGCTGAAAAAACGACCGTCGAGCAGGAGTATCATAATACCTATGCAGCCTCCGATAATCACGTACAGTATTTGCTTTCCATAATCTGTGCTGAGATCGAACCAGGACGGGGACTGCGGCTTAAACACTGCCGAATGGATATTGAGGACGCCAATAGTGCAAAGAGCCAGGTAAATGAATACCATCAGCCAATCGACGTTGAAGAAAAAGCTCCGCTGCGGCTGATTATTGTTCATCCTCACTCCTTTCCGGCAACGAGGCTGTCAACTGGCGATGAACAGGCTTGTTCTTCCTGTTCGAAGCTGATTTTACCGGCTTCTGGCCTTTTTCTTCAGGCGCTTTTTCCTTGTCCGAGGTATCTATACCCATTTTATTGAGCGTATCCTTTGGCACCGGTTTCGCTTTAAGCTTATCGCTATACGAACTCAGGTCGGGCAGGCGATTGGCATTCATAAAGTATTCGGGCGTTATACCAGAGGGCCTGACAGAGATACTATCTGTCAGATATTTCTCCACGATAAAACTAGCAATCGGCGCGGCCCATTGCGCACCCTGGCCTGAATTTTCGACGACAACCGCGACAGCTATTTTTGGGTTATCGCGCGGGGCGTAACAAACAAATACGGAGTGAGGTTCGCCATGCGGATTATCCGCCGTGCCCGTTTTTCCGCACATGATTATTCCCGGTATTTTAGAAGCAGCAGCGGTGCCATTCTCAACCACCTGCTGCATGCCGTTTATCACCGGTTCAAAATACTGTGAATCTATATTCACATAATTCTTCTGCGTGTATTCCGGCTTTATCACGTTTTTATCACCTATGCCTTTAACAAGATGTGGTTTGTAATAAAACCCATGATTTGCGATAATACATTCCACATTTGCCAATTGCAGCGGTGTTGCCAGCAACTCACCCTGGCCAATGCCCAGAGAGATCACCGTACTTGAACGCCAGGCACCTTTATGATAAATTTTGTCATAATAGGATGCTTTGGGCAGATTTCCGCGGCCTTCGCTCGGCATATCCAGGTCGAGCCGGGCGCCCAGACCGAATTTAGCCACATTGGCACGCCAGGCGTTAAAGGTCGAATCGGTATTCTTCCAGCCATAACGGTTTACCAGTTTTTCAAACACCAAAAAAAAGTATCCATTGCATGATACCGCAACAGCTCTGGCTAAATCAACCGTCCCATGCGCCTCATTATGATAACAATGGATGCGACGGTTACCGGATACATAATAGCCCGGGCAGTAATAAGTCGTCTGAGGCGTGATCAAATCCTCCTGTTCGGCGATCAGTGCATCTATTGGCTTGAAAGATGATCCCGGAGGGTAATACGCCTGTATCGGTCGGCTAAAAAACGGCTTGTAAGGGTTTTTGTATAATTCGGCCGCATTCTTTCCGCGATCATGCCCTACCATCAGGTTGGGGTCATAGGTTGGGCTGCTCACATAGCATAAAATCTCGCCGCTGGAAGGTTCGATCGCCACAATACTTCCCAGCTTATTCTGCATTAATTTTTCGCCCAGTTTCTGTATGCGCAAATCCAGCGAAGATACGAGGCGCTCGCCGGGGATGGCGGCGGTATCGAGCGCGCCGTTTGCATAAGAGCCTTGCGCTTTGCCACGCGAATCGACCAACCTATACTGGACGCCGCGGCGTCCGCGCAACACGTTTTCATAAGAACGTTCAACGCCGGTAACCCCAATAAAGTCACCGGGGTGGTAATATCCACCCGATTTTTTGATATCGTTATCGTGTACCTCACCAATGTAACCCAGAAACTGTGCTGCCACCGAATCGGGATAGGTGCGCAGGTAGCGCGTGGATGATTGGAAGCCGCTGAATTCGGACAAGCGCTCCTCAATTGAGGCATAAGCCTCAGGGGATAATTGTTTTTCAAATACCGACTGCTGCGACCGCGAATATTTAACCGCCTTGGCCATCCGCTTATTGAATTCGGCGGTATCAATATTGAGTAACTTGCAGAATTCAGTGGTATCAAACGGCGGCTTCACCAGGTTGGGTGTCACCATGATATCGTAGAAGGCCTGGTTTTGCACCAATATTTTTCCGTTCCGGTCCAAAATAGGGCCCCGGGCCGGGTTCAGATAGAACGTGCGCCGGGCATTGCTTTGGGCGTAAATCAAGTAACGGTCATCGATGATCTGGATATAAAACAGTCGGCCCAGAAGAACAAGGATGAGCACAATGAAAATAGCGGAAATAATGTATCGGCGCCCAAAAAACTTGTTCATGTACGTTCTTTCCTTCTATAAAATAAAAACCCGGTAAGCAGCATCAAAAATACTGTAAATATCGAACTCAATACAAAACGGCTGAGTGTGTAAGGTATTTCTGAAAAGCGAAAAACTTCAAGGTTGAAAAGGAAAAAATGATGAAATAAAGTGAGTATCAAAGCATAGGTAAAGAACCACCGGAAACCCATCACGCTCATGGTAGGTTCGGGTTCGTTATCAAAGCCTTCTTTTTGTACGGTTATACTGATGAAGAGTATGCGGACGAAAGCCAGCAGCACACAGGATGCCGCGTGGAGGCCCGGTGTATCGTAAAAGGCGTCGATAGTGATGCCCAGGATAAACGCTAAAGCAAACAACAGTAAATTCGGCGTTTCGAAGGGCAGCAGCAGTATAAAAAGAATGTAGAAGTAAGGCGTGGAAAGATTATACAGGGTGAGATTCTTCAGCAAGAACACCTGCAAAAACACCAGCGCAAAAAAGCGGATAAAATTCACTAAAATCGTCCTACTCATCTTTCTTTTCCTGGGCCTCCAGTCCCGTTTGCTCCTGCGCCAGCTTATTCACCACCACGTCCACGTATAGTAATTTACTAAAATCAACCGCAAGCGCCACTTCCATATTCAGCGTATAACCGCCCTGGCGTGTATGCAGGTTGCTTACTTTGCCGACGGGTATGCCTGCCGGAAAAAGCGAGTATTGTGAAGTAACCACCTGCTCGCCAAGCTTTGGCTGCGCGTTGTTGGAAACATCCTTCAGGATACCTTTGTGCGGGTCAAGATCATCACTCCATTCGATATAACCAATCTCTTTGCCGTTAGCCAGCATAGCGCTGAATCGCGAATCTTTGTGCAGCAGCGACTGAACCACCGACAAATGTTCACCCACAAATATCACCTTACCCACCAGCCCCGAACTGCAGATAACGCCCATTCCTTTGGCCACACCTTGTTTGCTGCCGCGGTTGATGGTAATATAATTGGTTGCCCGGTTTACCGAGTTGTTGATAACTTTTGCCGAGATGAAGGTGTATTGCTGCTTATAAACGGAATCTGTAACATCATGCTTTACGGCTGTGTCTGTATAAAACGAAGATTTGAGCTGGTTACGCAAACGTGCATTCTCTTTGGCGATGCTATCGTTCACTTCCTTCAGGCGCAGATAATCCTTCAGTCCATTCACCTGGGTATATAAGGCCCCGGTAACTTTAGAAGTCGAACTGATAAACGTAGCCTTCTGGAATGAATTGTATTTGACATACACGGTAAGCGCGGCTATTTCGAAGACCAGGAAAAGGAAAAATGCGTTGTACTTGGTGATAAAAATCAGGAGGTTACGCATTTCGGGGATTTACGATTTAAGATTTACGATCTACGATTTTAACTGGCTAATCGTCAATCTAAAATCGTAAATCGTAAATTGAAATTATTGCATAAGGAATTTAAAATTACCAATATTTTTCAACGCCGTGCCGGTGCCACGTACCACCGCGCGAAGCGGATCTTCAGCAACGTGAACAGGCAGTTTGGTTTTGGCGGCAACACGCTTATCCAGGCCGCGCAGCAAAGCTCCGCCACCCGTCAGATAAATACCGGTCTGGTAAATATCGGCCGAAAGTTCCGGCGGTGTAATTTCGAGCGCTTTCAGAATAGCTTCCTCGATCTTGGAGATCGATTTGTCTAAACAATGTGCGATCTCAGTATAAGATACCATGATTTGCTTCGGCACACCGGTCATCAGGTCGCGGCCCTGTACGGCAAAATCAGCCGGTGGGTCGGCAATTTCGGGTAACGCCGCACCCACTTCAATTTTGATCTTTTCAGCGGTGCGGTCGCCGATCATAATGTTATGCTGGCGGCGGATGTATTGAACTATATCTGAGTCGAAGTTGTCACCGGCTACGCGGATCGACTGGTCGCACACGATACCTGAAAGCGCGATAACCGCGATCTCTGTTGTACCACCGCCGATATCAATGATCATGTTGCCCATGGGCTCCTCTACGTCGATACCGATACCCACGGCAGCAGCCATTGGCTCATGGATCAGGTACACCTCTTTCGCACCGGCGATCTCCGCCGAGTCGCGCACGGCGCGTTTCTCAACCTCCGTTATACCGGACGGTATGCAGATCACCATACGCAATGACGGGAAAAACCAGCCCTTGCCCTTGTTGATCATTTTGATCATGCCGCGGATCATGTGCTCGGCGGCGTTAAAGTCGGCAATCACGCCGTCCTTCAGCGGGCGAACAGTGCGGATGTTCTCATGGGTCTTGCCCTCCATCTGCATTGCCTGCCGGCCAATGGCGATCACTTTATTAGTGGTGCGGTCGAACGCGACGATCGAGGGCTCGTCAACCACTACCTTGTCGTTATGTATGATGAGGGTGTTCGCAGTGCCAAGGTCAATGGCTATTTCCTGCGTAAAAAAATTAAATAAACCCATGGTGTGCTACTTCAAAAAATCAATTTGCTAAGTTTAGAAAATTATACGTAAAAGCATCAATACTTGTTAACAAAAGCGAATAAAAATTCAACTTATTGTTTTTAACTATCAATTAATGCTTAAAATGGCGAACACCGGTCATCACCATGGCTATGCCTGTCCGGTTTGCCATGTCGATCGAATCCTGGTCCTTAACCGAGCCGCCGGGTTGCAGCACCGCCGTAATGCCCGCTTCGGCAGCCAGTTCCACGCAGTCGTTAAACGGGAAGAAGGCATCAGACGCCATTACTGCGCCATTAAGGTCGAACCCAAAGCTATTGGCCTTAATGACAGCCTGTTTCAGCGAATCCACGCGTGAAGTCTGACCGACGCCGCTGGCCATCAGCTGGCTATTTTTAGCGAAAACGATGGTATTTGATTTGGTATGTTTTACCACTTTATTGGCAAAATGAAGATCTTTCAGTTCTTGTTCGGTAGGTTGTTTTGTAGTGACAGAGCGCATTTGTGACGGCCCTTCAACCACGCGGTCCTTATCCTGCTCGATAACGCCGTTCAGCAAGGTCTTAAATTGCTTTACAGGCAACTCTACCGGTTGGCGAACAAGGATGATCCGGTTCTTTTTCGACTTTAAAATTGCAACTGCTTCGTCGGTATAAGCAGGGGCTATAAGTACCTCGAAAAACAGCTTGTTCATGTCCTCCGCGGTAGCAGCATCTATCTCGGCATTGGCAATGATCACGCCGCCAAAAGCTGATACCGGGTCGCAGGCCAATGCATCGATCCAGGCGTCTTTAATGAATGAACGGCTGGCGATACCACAGGCGTTTGTATGTTTTAAAATAGCGATTGTAGGCTCGGTAAATTCATCGATCAAAGCTACAGCCGCGTCCACATCAACCAGGTTATTGTAAGAAAGCTCCTTGCCGTTAAGCTTAGTGAACATGGCGTCGAGATCGCCGTAGAAAACACCTTTCTGATGCGGGTTCTCGCCGTAACGCAGTACAGTACTTTTTTGTATGCTTTGTTTAAAGACCGGCAACTGTTCGTCCTGGTTGAAATACTGGAAAATAGCCGTATCGTAGTGTGAAGTGATGTTGAACGCTTTTTGGGCGAAGCTGCGGCGCTGTTCGATGGTGGTCGAGCCGTTCTGCGACTTCAGCATATTATCCAGTTCAGTATAATCATCTTTTGAGGCAACGATCACCACATCTTTGAAATTTTTAGCCGCTGCGCGGATGAGCGATATGCCGCCGATGTCGATCTTCTCGATCACATCGTCCTGTCCTGCGCCTGATCTAACCGTTTCTTCAAACGGATACAGATCGACGATCACCAGGTCGATCTCAGGAATTTCGTATTGTGCCATCTGCTGCTGGTCGCCTTCAAAATCCCGGCGCGCAAGTATGCCGCCGAATACCTTTGGATGGAGCGTCTTCACACGGCCGCCTAGGATCGATGGGTATGAAGTAAGGTCCTCCACAGCTATCACATCGGCCCCCAGACTACGTATAAAAGTCTCCGTCCCGCCGGTTGAATATATCTTCACACCGAGGCGGTGCAGCTCCTGTATGATCGGTTCAAGGTTGTCTTTGTAATAGACTGAAATTAAGGCATTCTTTATTTGCACGGGCTGACTCATAGACACTATTTTTAAAGCCGCAAAGGTAGTGATTAGAGATCAGAGATCAGAGGTTGGGGGTTAGTTTTTTTGCAGAAAATTAAGATTACGACTGCTGCTGTAGCAATCGGCTGTGTTGCCTCGTAAATACATAGAAAAACGGTTCTATGAAACTGAAAATTACCTTAGCCTTTATCTTATTATTGTCTGCTTTTTCATGTAAAAAAGAGACGGGCAGCGATGCGCTTACCGGGAAATGGCGCACAACCGAAATACTCTTCACCGGCAATATGAGCGAGGGACCGCTATACATACAGTTTATCTGGCCGGGTAAAGTACAATCAACCTTTTTTTCAAAATGCACCGGCTATAGCACGAGCGGCGATAAGCTGACCCTAAAAAATACCGGTGCTGCGGTCAGCCAGCTAAATTATACTTATACTATTAAGCATGATACTTT
>JAFDZL010000487.1 GCA_018266935.1 Bacteroidota bacterium
ATCACCGCGCACGACCCGCCCGACCTTCCGCCCATCGTAGCGCGCCCGTTCGGGTCATGAGTTAGTCTCACGTTGCACTGGCTTTCTACCAGCGGCAACACTTCCTTTTCAACAAATTCTGCATATAGTCCCGACATGGTATCATATTCCAGCCCGCGCTCGCTGCCCTGCGCGTCACCGCTGCCGTTTCCGATTGAAATAGCAATCATCGCGGGCACTTTGTGTTCAGCGATCAAGTTATCTAATACGGTGAACAGCATGTGATCCGGCCCATCAGCGCCGACGATAAAAGGCGCAGCCGTACCGGGAACATATTGTTTGGGCACATAAACTTCGACATGCCGGGTGTATGGGGCAGGATGGCTTGTGGTAACGATCAGTTTAGCCGGGTCCGATGGATCGATAGTGCCGAACGTCTTCGGCTCCCGCGCGATGCCGGGATATATTTTACTATCCTTCGATTCCATCGTCAGCTTGTAGATGGTTCCCTGCGGTACACCGGCCTGTACAACTGATTCCGGTGCCGGATTGTGCGTTGGGCCTATAATAAAATTGCCGTTAGCGTTGGGTAAAGGGACGGTGCCGTCTGGCAGTTCGGTGGCTGTGACGTAGCCGGCGGTATGCGGGTCGCGGGTGGGGATTTGGGCGGTGGCGGAGCTTATGCTCAAGGCAAGACAGAAAACAAAAAAGATTATTTTGTCAGACGTCATTTTTGTTCGATTAAAGGAGAGTCGTCTAAGTTACGAAAAGACTTGTCACTATATTCGTCAAGGAAATGATTAGTTTTGATATATAAAAAGTAATAAACCTTCAATGCTTCCATTAGATAAAGATTTACAACAGAAAAAAATTTCCTTATCAGAATTCGAATCAATTGTTATTAAAGTTTTAAACTATTTGCCTAATATCTTAAGTGGATTCGAGGAGAAGGGCCAGTATAAGCTTTATTTTTCGACAATAGCAAGTACAAAGAAATTTGTGCGTCCAATCAATAAAAGACTTTTTATTATGGATGTTGTAGAGTTCTCCCGAAGTTTTTCTGAATTGCAATTAATATTGGAAAAAATAAGAAATCGAGAAAGGAATTTTACCGATGAAGAAAAGTTCATTATTGATAGCACACTATATACTATACAACAAGCAATTGGTGCCGGATTTGACTTACTTGGTGATCCAAATAGTGCTAGAAAACACGTAGGTAACAGGTTCGAGGAATTGATTAAAGCTGTGTTCACTACGTTGGGTATTCCCAATAAAAAGGTTGTAATAAAGATACCATACGAAACAGCCGATGGGAAAATGGACTTTTACAAGTGTGAGAACGACCTAATTCTCTCCCCATATCCTGACCTTCCGTCCGACAATATAAGAGAGAATATTATTCTTGAACCAGTTCAAAAAGAATTAGACATATCTTCCGATGATGAGTTAGTGCTTTTGCCAGAGTCAGAGGAGGAATCGGAAAAATACATTAATGAAAACGAAATTGTTGTTTCCGTAAAAACTACATCAAAGGATAGAATGGGAAAGATGTTCATGGACAAAATACTTTTGGAGAGGTTCGTAAAACATGATTTGAAAGTTATAGGAATCTTTCTGAATGACGTTCAGCGAAAGGAGGCCAATAATATTAGTTACACTTTGGTATCGGGACTGTTTATGGTATATAATCAATTCATCACTGAATTAGAGGGAGTTTATTATCTGGATCCACCGCCGACTGCATTCAAAGAACCTTACAATAAACACATAAAAAGGTTCTCTGAACTTATAACACAAGATATTGATTCATTATTAACCACGTAATTTAGATCGTCTTTTAACAGATTCCTTTTCGTCCTCGCAACTTAAAATACGTGATAAATGCTCTTTATCATTAATCCGGTTTTGAATTACTTTACAATACGATAAATCCAATTCTGTACCTATCCACCTTCTCTTATATGCTTCTGCTACTGCAAATGTAGTTCCAGACCCACCGAATGGATCCAGAATGAGGCTATTTGAATTAGAAGATGATAAAATGATTTTACGCAAAAGCTCAACTGGCTTCTGTGTAGAATGAATAGTTTTTTCCCAAGAAGCATTAGAAATGGTAGGTATTTCAAATACGTCCTTGGGCTTAGCTCCTAAGGGATTAGGTTCCCAAACATAAGTGCTCTTTTTACCATTGGAGAACTGAGAAGTCTCAGCCTGAGTTCTTTTTGGATACTTTAAAGTATGTTCGTTATATGCAATACGAACCTCATCTACATTAAAAATGAATTTGTCGGTCTTCCGAAAATGTAATATACTTTCGTGTGAGCGGCCCCAATCATTGCCAAGATTTCCTTTATTCCGGTAAAACCACACAAGCCATTTGCACCCTTTAAAAAGACTTGATGCCGACCATTTTAAATCAGCCAAAATTTCTGAAAAGCCACATATATATAACGAACCTCGAGCGCTAAGAACCCGATGCGCTTCTTTAATCCAAAGCATGCTCCAATCCACATATTCCTTTGGCGAAGAAAAAGCATCCCACTCGGCTTCTTTAATATTAGAAGGAGGGGCTGCAAAAATTAAGTCAACAGAACCTGACTCCAGAGTCTTCAAATAACTTATCGCATCTTGCTGATATAACTTTCCATAAGTCGATTCAAAATATGGAGTGTTTTCATTAAAAATTGTAATGATAGATTCTTTATGACTTTTTAATTCGCTTATCAAGTCAATCATTTGGGCCTCCGAATAAACTCTATAATTATTGATCGGATGACGCATGCTTGGAAATTTACCAGATTTATCCCATCTTCTCAACGTTTCTGGGTTGATATTCAATTCTTTAGCAGCTTGACCTACCTTTACGAATCTTTCCATAATTTTTGCAAAACCTTATACAACCTTATACAAGCAATTATAAATTAATTAATTTAGATTATCAAAATATTTCCTAAATTTTTTAGTAAAACCTTTAAAATAAAAAGCCTCTCAGAATATTTCTGAAGAGGCCGTTCTATATTTAACAATCAAAAAAGCCTTGGTTCTTGGCTCTTGATTCTTGGCTCTATTTATCCTTCCCCCTGCGACTGCTCATGTAGTTCTTCCGACCGGAACAACTTGGCGCTGAAGTAATCATTGTTCATGCGCGAGATGTTGGTCATTTTGATCTCTTTAGGGCATTCGGCTTCACAGGCGCCGGTGTTGGTGCAGTTGCCAAAACCTTCGGCGTCCATTTGCGCCACCATCGATTGCACACGGCGGTAACGCTCCGGCTGACCCTGCGGCAGCATACCCAATTGGGTAACTTTGGCCGAAACAAACAGCATGGCCGAAGCATTCTTGCAAGCAGCTACGCAGGCGCCGCAACCGATGCAGGTTGCTGAGTTGAACGCTTCGTCCGCTATAACTTTGGGGATAGGAATTTCATTGGCATCCGGAACACCGCCGGTATTCACCGAAACATAACCTCCGGCTTGCTGTATCCTGTCGAAAGCGGAGCGGTCAACAGCCAGATCCTTAATGACAGGAAAGGGGGAAGCGCGCCAAGGCTCGATGGTGATTGTTTGCCCATCGTGGAAACTACGCATGTGCAGTTGGCAGGTGGTGATAGCGCGTTTCGGTCCGTGCGGGTGGCCGTTGATATACAGCGAACACATTCCGCAAATACCCTCGCGGCAATCGTGGTCGAAATGTATCGGGTCTTCGCCCTTATGCACCAGGCTTTCATTCACCACGTCAAGCATTTCGAGGAATGACATATCCGGCGAAATATTTTCAGCCTTATAGGTTACGAATTTACCTGCTGTCTGCGCATTTTTCTGGCGCCATACTTTCAGCGTCAGGTTCAAGTTGTTTGCACTCATTTCTTATTCAAGGTTAAGAGCCGGGAGCCAGGAATCAAAAGCCAAGATTTTTTGTCTTGATTCTTGGTTCTTGACTCTTGATTCTATTTATAGCTTCTTTGTGTCAAATGTACTTCTTCAAAAACCAGCTCCTCTTTGTGTAATTCTTCCGGCTGGTTATCGCCTTTGTATTCCCATGCGGCTACGAAAGCGAAGTTTTCGTCGTCGCGTTTGGCTTCGCCTTCATCAGTTTGCGATTCGATCCGGAAGTGGCCGCCGCACGATTCTTTACGCATCAATGCATCATCAACCATGAGCTCGCCCAGTTCTAAGAAATCGGCCACGCGACCGGCCTTTTCCAGCGACATATTGAATTCTTCATTCTCGCCCAGCACGATAGCATTCTTCCAGAAATCAGCACGAAGCTCCTGTATCATGCCTTTAGCTTTTTTCAGTCCTTCTTCGTTACGCGCCATGCCGCAGTATTCCCACATAATATGGCCCAGCTGGCGGTGTATCTCATCTACGGTTTTGGTGCCTTTCAGCGCCAGCAGCTTATTGATGCGTTCTTCTACTTCCTTTTTAGTTTGCTCGAATGCCGGGTGATTGGTATCCACCGGTTTTGGACCGAGTTTGGCCAGGTAATCGCCTACGGTATAAGGGATCACGAAATAACCATCCGCCAAACCCTGCATCAGCGCTGATGCGCCAAGGCGGTTCGCACCGTGATCGGAGAAATTACATTCGCCCAAAGCATACAAACCCGGGATAGTCGTCATCAGGTTATAATCAACCCAAAGGCCGCCCATGGTATAGTGTACCGCCGGGTAAATGCGCATAGGTACTTTATAGGGGTTCTCGTCGGTGATCTGGTAATACATGTCGAAGAGGTTACCATATTTGGCGCGCACAGCATCTTCACCCAGGCGTTTGATCGCATCGGCAAAGTCAAGAAACACGGCTATGCCTGTCGTTCCCACGCCACGGCCTTCGTCCACCATTTCCTTCCCGTTTCGTGAAGCCACGTCGCGCGGAACCAGGTTACCAAAAGCGGGATATTTTCTTTCGAGGAAGTAGTCGCGGTCTTCTTCCTTCAGATCGGCCGCTTTCAGTTCGCCTTTGCGCAGCTTTTGCGCCAGTTCTACGGTTTTCGGCGCCCAAACTCGACCATCATTGCGCAACGATTCCGACATCAGCGTCAGTTTCGACTGGTGATCTCCGGTTACCGGGATACAGGTCGGGTGTATCTGCGTATAACACGGGTTGCCGAAGAATGCCCCCCGCTTGTGCGCCCGCCATGCCGCTGTCACGTTGCAGCCCATAGCATTGGTTGAGAGGTAGAATACGTTGCCATAACCACCGGTGCAAAGTAGCACCGCATGTCCGGAATGCGTTTCTATTTTACCATTTTCAAGGTTTCGGGTCACGATACCCTGCGCCTTGCCGTCAACCATCACCAGGTCGAGCATTTCGCTGCGCGTGTACATTTTCACTTTACCGGCCTCTATCTGGCGGTTTAAAGCTGAGTAAGCGCCTAAGAGCAATTGTTGTCCCGTTTGACCCCTCGCATAAAAGGTACGTGATACCTGCGCACCGCCGAATGAACGATTATCCAGCAAGCCGCCGTACTCACGCGCAAAAGGCACCCCTTGCGCCACGCACTGGTCGATGATATTCACCGAAACCTCAGCCAGGCGATAAACGTTGCCCTCGCGTGAACGGTAGTCGCCGCCTTTTACTGTATCATAAAATAAGCGGTAAATGCTGTCGCCGTCATTACGGTAATTCTTCGCCGCATTGATACCACCCTGTGCCGCAATCGAGTGCGCGCGGCGGGGGCTATCCTGGAAACAAAATGCCTTTACATTGTATCCCAGCTCGGCCAGCGATGCTGCCGCCGAAGCGCCAGCCAGACCCGTACCCACCACAATGATATCGTACTTCCGTTTGTTGGCCGGGTTCACCAGCTTCAAATTGAACTTGTGCTTGCTCCATTTTTCGGCTATCGGGCCGGCGGGAATTTTAGCATCCAAAGTCATATTCTTTTTATTTACGATTTTAGAATTACGATTTTAGATTTTTTAGCGGATGTGCCAATTCGTACATCGTACATCGTAATTCGTAAATTAATTTTAACTCCTTGTGAAATAATATACGATCGGCATCAACGCGAAGCCTATCGGCATGATGATAGCAAAGAACCAGGTGCCGATGAACTCAACAATCGGCGTATATTTCCGGTGAACCCATCCCAGCGTGCGGAATGCGCTCTGGAAACCATGCTTAAGGTGAAACGCCACCGCCACCATCGCGATCACATAGAAGATCACATAGATCAGGTTGCCGAAACTATGCTGAACGCGTGCGTGCAGGTCTTTTACACGGACGATCTCAGTGTTATTTTCAGTTGAAACAGAGTTTTCAAATTTGGCGGAAGCCGGCATAAAATCAGCCGATTGGGTTATGCCAGAAGAAAGATCGGTGCGGTATTCCTTAAAACCCACCTTGTCGGTGTACTTATAATTGTACCAGAAATCGTTCATGTGGATGACTATGAACAGGAACAGTATCGAACCGAGCAAACCCATGTTTTTTGAGTTCCAGCTGGCGTTATCTGATGCTGTCACCGCATAGCCCACGGGGCGTGCCTTGCGGTTTTTCACCGTCAGAATGATGGCATAAAGCGTGTGCACCAGGATACACAGGTATAATATATACGCGATCACTTCAATCGGCGGGAAGTGCGTCAGAAAGTTAGCATATACATTGAAGGCATAACCGTCGTCGTTTTTGAAGAGCAACAGGTTGCCGCCCAGGTGCACGATGAGGAAGGTACACAAGAAGAGGCCCGTTAAGGCCATGATCAGCTTCTTACCCAGCGAGGAGTTAAAGGTTTCCTTAAATTCACTCATTATGAATCAGATTTATGAGGCAAAAGTATTTATTATATAATAAATCAGCCGTGGTTATCAAGGGGAGAAAACTTATTTAGAAACATTCTATTTTAGGATTACACCGATGAATGCCGGGGGGTACCCTAACCCACCGCTATTACCTTATCCTTCAGCACACCGAATATCCGGTCGCATTTTTGGTGGCGGATGGCGATCCGACCGGTAAATCGCCCGAATGAAGGTAATACGGCCTGTTTTTGGCCAAAGGCGAAGCACGGAATGGTAATGCTCTGCCGGGCTTTGCCCGCGAGGTTGACCCCGGGGTGGATATGACCGCAAAAGACATAGGCATCGATCTCTGAGAGCGTATCCCCGTCAAGCGGGTGGTGCAGCATCAGGAATGGGCCGACCTGCAGATGATCGTGAAGCGCGACATTCAGATTGAGATAGTGGCTATCGTGAATAATATCGTGATTGCCGCGGATGAGTATGATTTCCAGATTTTTGTGCTGCTGCCGCCACATGCGGAACCATTCCCAGTCGGCGTTCATGTCGCTGTGGAACAGGTCGCCCAAAAAAATGAGCTTTTGCGGTTTGTGTTCGAAAATGAGATCGGAAAGTTCACCCAGATCGGTTTGCTCCATATCTCTCGGCACGGCTATGCCCGCCTTGCGAAAATGCCCTACCTTGCCCAGGTGCACATCGGCAGCAATGAGCGCCTTTTCCTGTTTCCAATAGATCGCTTTTTGAGGTAATAAAATCAGGTCCTGTCCGAGCAGGGTAAAATCGAGTCCGGCGCACAAAGTCATGAGCGCAAATGTAATATTTTGATTTGACCGATGCTTTTATGATTCCACCGATAGCTATCTTTCGGACTTCCGGACTTATGCGGACTTTCGGACTTAAAACTTCTTCACCGTCTCCGTAATATGCGCCAAATGGTGCTTGCCATGCCACGAATACAACGCCAGGTTGCGCTTCAGCGGAACAGTGGCCCCGGTTTGCGGGTGTACGAAGGAGCGGTTCCACTGTTCTTCAGTTAGGCTGTCGAACAGCGCGCCGAGGTGCTGGTGGATACCATCGAGCATTTTCAGCGACGGTTCTATCGGAAGGCGATAATCCGGAAGTAATGCCCAGTCAGCTTCTTCGTATGCTTTAATCGTAGGGTTTTCTTCGGTGAGCGCCCATTTGAAGCGGATGACGGAATTCATGTGGCTGTCGGCCAAGTGGTGCACTACCTGGCGGATAGTCCAGCCGCCGGTGCGGTATTGCGTATCGAGCTGCTTATCGGTCAGGCCGGTAACGGCATGGCGCAATTTGCCGGGAAACGTTTTGATATCGTTGATCCAGCCGTGCATGGATTGCTGGGTATAAGAAACCGGCGGTTTAAACTTGCCGATAGGGTATTTCACTTCTTCGTCAGTCATAGTTTGGTCGATTGGTAACGCGCAAGTTAATGATTTATGCGCTAACTGTTAAACTGCCTGGCCGCAATATAAAAATAGTACCGTAGCATGACTATTTTTTCCGCGATGGCACGGATTACCCTATTTTAGCGTTTTAGTGCTATTTGCAACCTATGTCCAAAAGATTACTGATACCCCTTTTTATCCTGATTTCCACTTTTGCCCAGGCTGAAACCATTAGAACCGATGTATTGGTGATCGGCGGCGGTGCCTGCGGCGTGGCTGCCGCTATCCAAAGCGCCCGGAGCAAGGTGAAAACCTTGCTGGTTGAACCCGGCCCCTGGCTGGGCGGCAGCATGACGATGGGCGGTATGTGTGTTTTGGATGCCAACCATGACCTGCCGTCAGGTATCTGGGGCGAATTCAGGCGGAAGGTAACCGAATATTATCACACCCGGCTTGGCTATGATACCAGTAAAAATGCGATACTGCGTTTCGAGCCTTCTGTCGGCGCGGAAATTCTGAAGAAATTAACCGATACAGTCAAAAACCTCACTGTCAAACTCAAAACCCCCTGGGAAAGTATCCGCAAAGATGGCAGCGAATGGGAAGTTATCATAATGGAACATGGGGAAAAAGTAACAGTGAAAGCCAGGGTAGTGGTTGACGGAACGGAGACCGGCGAAGTGGCAGCGAAGGCTGGGGCGAAGTTTGGCGATGAGCGTGATTATGAGGAAGTAACGTGGATAGCCGTTCTAAAAAATTACGGACGCAAGGCAGATAAAACGATACTTAAACCGGAGAAATATGATCCATCGGATTACAATTGGCGAAAAGGACCTGAAATTCAACGAATGCTTGATGATCTGAGAATACCAAATGACAAATATATGATCGATCCGGCAAGAAATACTGACGGCATTACGGGTCCGATAACTCATCGGCAAGAGCTTTATAAATCAGCGAAACTGCGCGCTTTAGGTTTCGTATATTTTTTGCAAACGGAGCTTGGATATAAAAACTTCGGGCTGGATGGACAATTTGGTACACCGGATAGCATAGCCGCTAAACCGATAATACTAAAAGGCGGGCATGTGTCAGGTGCGGTTAGAATGGTCATCGATGATATTGCCAAACCATATGACAGGCAGTCGAAATTATACCGCACGTCCATTGCGGTTGGCGATGCCATGCCCCATCGCCTTATTCCTTACGAGTTTTCTACTTATACCATTCCGTTGGGTGTGATCGTTCCAAAAGATGTTGATAATTTATTAGTGACCGAAAAGGCTTTGTCGGTTACTAACGATGTTAATGCAGGCACTAACAATCCGGCCGTCCAAATGACCCTTGGCCAGGGCGTCGGCGCTACTGCCGCTTTTTGTGCCTTCTTCAAAACCACCACTAAACACCTTAGCGTACGCACCATACAGGGCGAGATACTTGATCACAAAGGCTACCTGGTGCCTTTCACTGACATTTCCCAAAAAGATCCACACTGGCGAGCCATTCAGCAGGTATGTGCAACTGGGTTATTGAAAGGCATTCAGAAGCAAAACGCCAACTCTGGAGAAACGCATTTTGAACCTAACGATACCGTGCGCACGGCTGAAGTGAAACCCATATTGAACGAGATCTACACTCGGGCGTTCATCTGGTTCAGGCAGGAGAAGACGGGTGAAAAACTTACGCTGGGTAACCTGCTTTACTTCATCAGCGACTATACGCTGACGGACAAAGTAACCCTGGAAGGCACCATCCGCAAACTATGGAAGCCGGTATTCAAATTGCCGGGCGAGCTGGACGTAAACCGTCCCGTCACCCGCCTGGAATTTGCCGTTTTAGCCAATAAGTATCTGAACCCCTTTGCCAAAACGGTTGACCTGACGGGCAGAATTGTGAATTGAACCGTGCACTTATTGGCAGCCCGCCCTGAAATTATCGACGAAGCTCGTTAAATTTCCGTTCGAGTCGATGGTTTCGTGCAGGTCGAATTTCACTACGGAATTATTTTTCCCGCCGGGCGTAGTTGTGATCACCGACTCGGTTTCGGTAAGGACCATCTTGCTGGTTGTCCGGGAGAAATTTTCTGAAAAGTTGCTCGTGCCCGATCCCCTGTATTCGGCGCCGGTAATCACACTTACCAGTTTAAGGCTTTGAATATTGGCATGCTGACCTATCGAAACATTGTTTTGGTTGAACGCTTCGTGCAGGTCGATATGTTCAGCTCCGCTTACGACCCGGAGTATGTCGCCGTTGCACAAGTTAAACTCGAACAGGCCGCCACCCGCGAGGTCAATATCAGCTTGCTGATTGGTTGTGAACGCGGCATTGGCGGTATTTTGCAGCGCATGTGATGAAATGGGTCCGTGCTCATGTACCGGTGTAACCGATGATTTTTGGCACGAAAGCAGGAACAAAGTGATAACGCAGCAGGTAAAAGTAGTTTTCATAAACGTAAGATTTACATAAAGTTAATGGATGAATACAAGAAACCCCTGTTAAGGAGCGAGTTACTTTTCAACAATCGTTTAGCTGAACTATAATAGGGTTGGGTGGAGCGACACCGGGATGCGGAATAGAACTTACTATGATAACACAGGGAAGAACAGCTTTTGTTTTGACGGGGAAATATTATTTCCGGAATATACACCATCATCCCGCAGCCTGAATTTTACGGGAAATATGGCGAATGAGCCAGATGATAAACAGGGTAAGCATTTTTATCTTGGGTTTGGTTTTTAAATGCTGCCGGCACAAAGCCGGCAGCTGTTTACCTGCTTATGCATGTTGTGCTTCAACGGGCAACAACGGCCTTTGCGCCTTCGACCAGCGTTTGGTGAAGCTGGTTCAACCCGGCGGCTATCGTTGCCAATGATTCGGCAATGCCCACGGTAAACACCGCTTCCGCAGGTGTCGTATAGCCGGGAAAATGGATAATGCGGAGCAGTTCGCTCAGGTCGCCTTCGCCCGAGCCTAATTGTGCATAGCTTGCCTTCACAGCGGCTACCTTCTGTTCAACTTTTGCTTTGTGTTCGGTTTTCATTTTTAGCGTGCTTTTTTGCCTACTCTTGGTTCCCGTTTTCGGCCTGCCGGGCGCTTACTCTTGTACGGATTTTCAGCATTCTCCCCAATTGTGCGGTTTATGCAGGTGTATAAGTGATTGTTTTTAAGCTTTTTATTAGTGTAAAGCTATGCCGCAGGAGAAGAGAAAGTAAGCGTGATGGCACGGATTCGCGCCTCGTATTTCTACGCGATTTTGGAGAGTGAATTCACGGTGTGGGAAGGGTGTTTTACCGGGCGTTCAGATCAATGTGAAGCGATAACGAGTTGTATAGCGACGATGAGCATTATAAACAAAATAGTTACGCCAACGGTCCCGAACGCAAACCAGGGCTTATTTTTTATTGACGGATTCGCTAACCCGTTGGCCAGGAAAGCTAATCCTGCAATGATCACCGATGCTTTTAAAACGATAACAGTGAGGTTCATAGCGTGATCATTAGTAAAGCGCTATAAGTTTATTGGTGGAGGGCCTTTGTGTTATGGCAAACAGGTATTTGAACCCGTTCGCCACAACATGCGGCCCATAGCTGGAAGACGTATATTATCTTTCGCTGGAGCTTACTGGCAGACAGACCTGTAATTATCGATATAGGCTGTCATGGTTCCGTCCGCATTTAAAGTCTCATGCAGATCGAACTTAATAATGGTGTTATTTTTGCCGCCCGCTGTATTGGCTACAATGGCCTCAGATTCTGTGGCGACGAAACTCCCGTTATTAAATGAACCATTTTCTACCAGATCATTTTTTAGCGAGCCGACATATTTAACTCCCGTCGTTTGATCGACGAATGTCAGGCCCTGCGAATTTTGATGTGAGGTATAGGAAAAGTGGTTTCCGTTAATGGTCTCGCGAACGTCGATATGCACGGTGCCCCTGGTGATTTTCAGTAAATCCGGGCTGCAGCTGCTCACGACCATACCGCCGGTCAGGTCCATGTCCTGTTGCGTATTTTGGGTAGTTGAAGCGTTTGCGTTTTGTAACGTTGAGGACTTCAAATGCTTGTCTTGTGATACCGGTGCAACTGCTGATTTTTGGCATGAAGCCAGAATGGACAGCATAGCAACGCTGGTTAGGGCTAATTTTTTCATGGTTAACAGGTTTTAAATGCTTGTTGAATGTACAAAGCATTATACGGCGGTCACCATGAAAAATGTTTCGCCTTTTTCATCGTAATTTGCTGTTTCTCAATAATTTAACCTGATATTTGGTTTAGGGGAGGAGCGATAAATGCCTGCTTCAGAACAGCATAAATATGTTCATCTAAAACTTCGCCGTTCTTTACGACCGAGTTCCTGAGAATAGCCTCTTTTTGGTAACCGGCTTTCTCCAGCACACGCATTGAACGTGGATTTTTGCTGAAAATACCTGCTTGCATACGTATGAGGCCAAGGCGCTCAAATGCATAGGCAGTCACCAGCTTAACGGCTTCCGGCATGATGCCGCGCCCCCAGAATTGCTCGGCCAGCCAATACCCTATCACGCCGGTTTTGCGATACACATCTTCTTTTAATTCGATACCGACTGCGCCGGCGATTTCTCCGCCGATATCGAGCGCGAAGATCAGCATAGGGTCCTGGTCGCTATGCATGTTCACCCAGGCTTCAGCGAAGTCCATGGTATAGGGCGACGGGAATTTATCGGTCAGGCAATTGAATATCCTGACATTGTCTGCATTCCGCTGCAATGATATTTCATCGCCTTTTTTCCAGTCGCGCAAAATAAAACCGTTACCTCTGAGCACCATATATCCTTTTTGTTACCTGAATTTGCATCCTAAAATAGTAATATTGCTTTGCAGAGACGCAAAATTTTGCGTCTCTGCAATCTCAATAATTGATTATGAAAAAAATCTCTACGCTATTCCTTGTGGCGATTTCCTGCCATGCCTTTGCCCAGCAGTTAGGCCCGCTTACCGTCGAAAAGATCATGCGCGACCCAAAATGGATGGGCACCTCGCCATCGGATATCCATTGGAGCGACGACAGCAAAAAACTCTATTTCGATTGGAACCCTAAAGGCTCTGATCATGATTCTGCATTCAGCATTACGACCGGCAACATCGAACCGCAAAAACTAAGCCTTGAAGAACGCCGGAGTATGACGCCTGAGTTCGGCGAATGGAACAAAAAACACACGATAAAACTGTTCGAGCAATATGGTGACATTTTTCTCTCAGATATCCCGAAGGGAAAGACTATCCGCCTCACCAACACGACCGACCGTGAAAGCAGTCCGCGTTTCAGCGCCGATGAGCAAAGCGTGCTGTTCATACGCAATGACAACCTGTTCGAATTAAAAATGAACAGCGGCGAACTGGTGCAGCTCACCAATTTTGTGCGAAACGGTGCGGGAGCCAGTCAACCACCCGCTGGCGGCAGAAGGGGCAGACAGGCCAGTGTGGTCGCTTCCGCTTCCGGGCAGCAGGATAAGTGGCTGAAGCAGCAGCAGCTTGATCTTTTCGATGTGATCAAAAAGAACGAAAAGGAACGTAAATACGATTCCGTCGAGCGCAAAGAGATGGAACCGAAGAGGCCGAAGGAGATCAATGTGGATGACAAGCGCATCACTGGGCTTGAACTTAGCCCCGACGGCAGATATGTTACCTACCGGCTGATTACGACCCCGAAAGATGAAAAGCGAACCATAGTCCCGGACTATGTGACCTCGTCCGGCTGGACCGAAGATATCCCTAACCGCGAGAAGGTGGGCGGCCCGCAATCAACATCGGAAACCTTCATCTTCGACACGCAGAAGGACACAGTGTATAAAGTGATCGTCGCTGATATTCCGGGTATAAAAGACATTCCCGCTTACATTAAAGATTATCCGAAAGAACTTGAAGAATATACCAAACGCAATGCCGACCGGGATGTAAATGTTTACGGGCCCGAGTGGAGCGAAGACGGCAGGAATGCCATAGTTATTATCGGCGCGCAGGATTATAAAGATCGATGGATCATGAAGCTGGACGCAGCTACGGGACGTCTGTCGTTGATCGATCGCCAGCATGATGACGCCTGGATAGGCGGACCGGGTATTGGCGGCGCGCGCGACGCAGGTTGGATAGACGACACCCATTTTTATTTCCAGAGCGAGGCCAGCGGCTATTCGCACATCTATGTGGCTGACATAAGCACCGGTGAGAAAAAACAACTCACCAGCGGCAAATGGGAAGTGCAAACGCTTCAGCTATCGAACGACAAAGAAACCTTTTATTTCACCGCCAATATGGACCACCCGGGCGTTAAGGATTTTTACCGGATGCCGGTTACAGGCGGGACTCCTGTCAAACTTACCTCGATGAAGGGGGGCAATGACGTTACGCTTTCGCCCGATGAAAAATGGCTGGCAATAATGTATTCGACCGAGAATACCATGCCCGATTTATACATTCAGCCTAATAAACCTGGAGTAAAGCCGGTGCAGGTAACTCACTCCATGACGGCCGAATTTAAATCGTACCCGTGGCGTGCACCGGAGATATTCACTTTCAAGAACCGCTATGGTGCTGATGTTTACGCACGGGTTTATGAGCCGAAAAACCCCGATCCGTCAAAACCTGCTGTGATATTCGTGCATGGCGCCGGTTATCTGCAAAATATCACGTATTCCTGGAGTACGTACTATTTCCGCGAGTACATGTTCAATAATCTGCTGGCTGACAACGGTTATTATGTAATGGACATCGATTATACCGCCAGCGCGGGCTACGGGCGCGACTGGCGCACGGGTATCTACCGTCACATGGGCGGCAAGGATCTGAGCGAGCATGTGGACGCTGTGAAGTACCTGCAACAGAAATATGGTGTAAAAAAAGTGGGTATCTACGGAGGATCTTACGGCGGCTTTATGACTTTGATGGCCATGTTTACCGCGCCCGACGTTTTTACTTCAGGTGGGGCTATACGTTCGGTAACAGACTGGGCGCATTATAACCACGGTTACACGGCGGAGATATTGAACCTGCCCTATACCGATGAAAAGGCTTACAAGGAAAGTTCGCCGATCTATTTTGCTGACGGTCTGAAAGGCAATCTATTGATGCTGCACGGCATGGTGGATCAGAATGTGAATTTCCAGGACATCGTGCGCCTGACCCAAAAGCTGATCGAGCTGCATAAAGACAACTGGTGGCTGGCGCCGTATCCGGTAGAGGACCACGGTTTTGTTCAGCCCAGTAGCTGGACGGATGAGTATAAACGAATATTCAAGCTGTTTGAGGAGACGTTGAAGAAATAGGTTACACAATAGTACATATTACCAGCAGCGAGGAAACCGAGATCAAAACCCATAACATCAGGCCCTGCAGCAACGGCATAAAGCCCACCGTCTTCAGATTTTTGAATGACAGGCTGGTGCCGAGAAGGAACAAGGTCAACGTAAGTCCGGCCCTGGCTATTGAGGTAATGAAAGGCACAATGGGCTTGATAAGGGGCACATAGGTGTTGATCAGCATCGCTAAAATGAATAGCCCGATGAAATAGGGAACAGTAACGCCCCTGGCTTTCCTTTTAAACACCAGCGAGGTAACGAAGGCTACCGGTACGATCCACAACGCTCTGGCCAGTTTAACCGTCGTGGCCACTTGCAGCGCTTGCTGGCCATAATGTGACGCAGCGCCAACAACAGAACTCGTATCATGGATGGCAATGGCGCACCATAAGCCAAACTGGTATTGAGTTAACTGCAACGTATGGCCAATAAACGGGAATAAGAATAAGGCAGCTGAGTTAAGGATAAATATCGTTCCCATCGCCACGCTGATCTGTTTTTCCCCGGCCTTGATCACAGGCGATAACGCTGCGATAGCGCTACCGCCGCAAATAGCAGTGCCGGCTGAAACCAGGAAGGATGTCTTTTTATCTATCCGCATAAGCCTTCCCGCTAAATAACCGACAACCAGTATGCCGATGATGGAAACCGTGGTAAACAGCAGGCCTTCGCGCCCTGCTTTCACGGCGCTGTAAACGTTCATGCCGAAGCCCAAACCCACTACGGATATCTTAAGCGTCAGGCTGGTAACCTTGTGGCTGATGTGCGCAAAAGGGTGGTCGATCAGTTGCGCAAGCATTAATCCAAGTAATAAGGCGAGCGAGGGGCTAACTCCCGGCAAAAAGCAAATCATAGCTGCGGCGATAAAAATCACTTTCCTGGTATTTGTACTTAATTTTAGATTATTTTGCGTTGATCTTATTGGTGCTGAGTCCATTTTTGAGATGATTTAACAGCGCAAAATTGCGGTGAAGCTGACGGCTGTTCAAAATGGCAAATGTTAATTGGTTATTACTTTAAGTTATGTGATTTGTGAAATTGGGGGACGATTGTAACAGTATCGTCCATAGGAAATCAAACTGAGGAAATTAACTTAGCGGAGTTTATGAAAAAGGTGTGTCTAATTCTTCTGGCATTGACATGTTTCGGGTGTGGGCAGCATTTGCAACCTAATATAAGAGCCAGATTGGTGGATAAAGGCCATTCTTTGCAAATCGCGGGTTTCGATAAAATGATCATCGATGATATAAGCCGGGATACATCAAACGAGGCCTGGCAAAATTTGCTGCCGGTTTACAAAATGCCGGACGATACTGATATGAAGGACTTTCAGCATGCGCAGCCCGGAAAATATAAAGTCGAAGGAAACGAGGTAACCTTCACACCTGACACGCCTTTTGGTAAAGGGCAAACCTATTTTTTAAGGACCTTTGATTACAG
Organism: Bacteroidota bacterium; assembly: GCA_018266935.1. Taxonomy (GTDB): domain Bacteria; phylum Bacteroidota; class Bacteroidia; order Sphingobacteriales; family Sphingobacteriaceae; genus Mucilaginibacter. The sequence goes on from JAFDZL010000487.1 coordinate 16,904, forward strand.
TGGCGCTAAGGATGCCTGGGATTTTGTCCGGAAGCAGAAGGGCAAAGGTTCGGCAGGGCATAAAGATTTGCTTTTTAAGTATTAGAGCATTGCTTTTTAAATAAAAGTTTGTATATTTGTACCGTACTAAAACGAATAGGAGGGGGCCGCAGCCCCCTCTTTTATTTTCCTTAGAGCAAAATGGATATCGAAAAACGGGTACGTGAACTGGTTGAGGAGAAGATAGCCGATAGGCCGGAGTTGTTTTTGGTGAGTGTGAAAATGCATTCCAATGGCAAGCTGGTGATATTGGTGGACGGCGATAAAGGCATCGGTATCGACGATTGCGTAGCGATAAGCCGGCATGTGGGGTTTCATTTGGAAGAGGAAAATGTGATAGATCACGCTTATAACCTCGAGGTATCGTCGCCGGGCATCGATACGCCGCTGACGCTGCCCAGGCAATATGTGAAGAACATCGGCCGCAGGCTGGTGATCAAAATGGCTGATGGCAGCAAACGCGAGGGCAAATTGTCGGGCCTGACCGAAGATGCCGTCATGATAGAAGAAACTAAAAAAGAAAAAGGTAAGAAAGCCGAAGATATCGAAAGCGTGATCCCTTTGGCGCAGATAACAGAAACAAAAGTTGTAATATCATTTAAGTAAGAGATGAGCAATATTAATTTGATCGATTCCTTCCAGGAATTCAAGGACTTCAAGAACATCGACCGTCCAACCATGATGAGCGTTTTGGAAGACGTATTCCGCAGTATGATCAGGAAAAAATACGGTACCGACGAGAACTGCGACGTGATCGTGAACACCGATAACGGTGACCTCGAGATCTGGCGCACCCGTACAGTGATGGAAGATGGCTTTTCGGAAGATGACGACCTTGAAATTGAACTGGCGGAAGCACACAAGTTTGACGAAGACCTGGAAGTAGGCGACGAGTTCGTTGAGCAGATCACTTTGGAAAGCTTTGGCCGCCGCGCTATCCTGGCTGCGCGCCAGACGCTGGTGTCCAAGATCCTGGAGCTGGAAAAAGACGAGATATTCAAGAAATACAAGGATCGCGTGGGCGAGATCGTAACCGGCGAGGTTTACCAGGTTTGGAAGAAAGAAACGCTGGTGCTCGACGATGAAGGCAACGAATTATTGCTGCCCAAATCGGAACAAATACCGGCCGATTACTTCAAAAAGGGCGATAATGTGAAAGCGGTAGTGAGCAAGGTCGATATGCTGAACAGCAATCCGAAGATCATTATTTCGCGTACGGCTCCCGAGTTTCTGCAACGTTTGTTCGAGCTCGAAGTGCCCGAAATATTCGATGGTTTGATAACCATTAAAAAGATCGTCCGCGAGCCGGGCGAAAGGGCCAAAGTAGCGGTGGAGTCTTACGATGACCGTATCGATCCGGTAGGCGCCTGCGTAGGTATGAAAGGATCGCGTATCCACGGTATCGTTCGCGAGCTGAAAAATGAAAACATAGATGTGATAAACTATACCAATAATTTGCAGTTATACATACAGCGTGCTTTGTCGCCCGCGAAGATCACTTCGATCAAGCTTGACGATGAAAAGAAGACAGCTGCGGTGTACCTGAAACCCGACCAGGTGTCGCTGGCCATCGGTCGCGGCGGGCACAATATCAAACTGGCTGGCAAGTTAACCGGCTATGAGATAGATGTTTACCGCGAAGCTGATGAACAGGACGAGGATGTGGACATCGAAGAATTCTCAGACGAGATCGATGGCTGGATCATCGATGAGTTTAAACGTATCGGTTTGGATACGGCTAAATCGGTGCTGGCGCTGTCTGTTGGCGAACTGGCAAAACGTACCGACCTGGAAGAAGAAACCATTAAAGAAGTGTTATCAATTCTGCAGGCTGAGTTCGAATAAGCCCGAATACGAAATTAAAATCGTATTTTTGTAATTATTAAGAAAGAGAAAGTATAATTAATGTCAGACGACAAGTCCATAAAATTAATAAAAGCGGTAAAAGAACTGAACATTGGTATGAATACCATTGTCGATTTTTTGGCTGCCAAGGGGTTTAAGGTTGATAAGCACCCAATGGCCAAGCTGGACAATGATATGTACAATACCCTGCTCAAGGAATTTGCTGCGGATAAAATTATAAAAGAAGAAGCCAAGCAGATCAGTATCGGCAAGATCAGGAAGGATGAGCCTGGTGTGGTTGCTGAACGTCCTGCCGAGCCTCGCCGTTCCCGTGATTTTGAGAACGAAGAGATCCTGATCAAGGGGGCTACGCATTTCGTACCGCCGGTTGAAAAACCTAAGCCTGAGCCTGTAAAAGCTGAAGAGAGGAGTGATGTCTCGCTCCCGGGAGTAAAGGTTGTTGGGAAAATAGATCTGAACGCGCCTGTTCAGCCGGAGAAAAAAGAAGAACCCAAAAAAGAGCCAGAGATTAAGCCTGAACCTAAGGTTGAGGCACCTGTTGTTAAGGTTGAACCTATAAAAGAGCAAAAGGAAACACCAAAACCACAGGCAGCCGAGCCTGAAGATGAAGAAGTGATCCGCGCGAAAGCTCAGCGCCTGACCGGGCCGAACGTTGTGGGTAAGATTCAATTGCCCGTAGATCAGCCGAGGCGAAACGGGCCTGTTGCTTCATCGTCTAACACCGCCGGAGGAGCAGCTGACCATAAGCGCAAAAGAAAACGCAAAGAAGGCGGGCATGATCATAATCAGCCCGGCCAGCAACAGGGAGGCCAACAGCAAGGGGGTCGTCCTGATTTCCGCCGAGGCGGCGGACCGGGCGGCAATGGCCGGGGAGATTTCCGCCGCGGCGGACCGTCAATACCGAAGGAAGAACCATCGGAAAAAGAGATACAAGACCAGATCAAAGCAACGCTTGCACGTCTCAGCGGCGCAGGTAAGTCGGGTAAATTTGCCCAGCGCGCCAAATTCCGCCGCCAGAAACGCGACGATGTGGCAGCTTCCGCCGAGGAATTAGCCCTTGAGCAGGAAATGCAATCCAAGGTGCTTAAGGTGACAGAATTCGTTACGGCAAATGAGCTGGCGGCGATGATGGACGTGCCGGTTACGCAGATCATTTCGACCTGTATGAGCCTCGGCATGTTCGTTTCGATCAACCAGCGACTGGATGCTGAAACACTGACCATCGTGGCAGATGAATTTGGCTATCAGGTCGAGTTTGTGAAACCGCAGGACGAAGAAGCGAACCTGGATACACCCGATGATCCTAAAGATCTGAAACCGAGGGCGCCCATCGTTACCATTATGGGCCACGTTGACCACGGTAAAACATCGCTGCTCGACTTTATACGCAAAACCAACGTAATAGCCGGCGAGGCGGGTGGTATTACCCAGCACATTGGTGCTTATGAAGTGACGTTGCCGGATAACAAAGGCAAGATCACATTCCTGGATACGCCGGGCCACGAAGCGTTTACCGCTATGCGTGCAAGAGGCGCCCAGGTAACGGATATTGTGATCATTGTGATCGCAGCAGACGACAGCGTGATGCCGCAAACCCGCGAGGCAATTAACCATGCGCAGGCAGCGGGCGCCCCGATGATATTCGCTTTTAACAAGATCGACAAACCCGGCGCTAATGCGGACAAGATACGCGAGCAACTGGCGACGATGAATATTTTGGTTGAAGATTGGGGCGGTAAATACCAGTCGCAGGAAATATCGGCCAAAACTGGTTTGAATGTTGACAAGCTCCTGGAAAAAGTATTACTGGAAGCCGAATTGCTCGAACTGAAAGCCAACGCTAATAAACGCGCTGTGGGTACCGTTATCGAAGCGGCTTTAGACAAAGGCCGTGGTATAGTTACTACGATATTGGTACAAGCCGGTACCTTAAAGGTTGGCGATCCGATACTGGCGGGCTGCTATAGCGGTCGCGTAAAGGCACTGACCAATGAGCGCGGCCAGCGCATCGATAAAGCGGGCCCATCCACACCGGTACAAGTGCTGGGTATGCAGGGTGCGCCGACAGCAGGCGATAAATTCAACGCGCTCGATAGTGAAGTTGAAGCGCGCGAAATTGCTACCAAACGCATGCAGTTGCAGCGCGAGCAGGGCCTGCGCACGCAGAAACATATTACCCTGGATGAGATCGGCCGTCGTTTGGCAGTGGGTAACTTTAAAGAACTGAACGTAATTGTGAAAGGCGATGTGGACGGTTCAATCGAAGCCTTGTCCGATTCACTGCTGAAACTTTCGACTGAACAGATACAGGTAAATATTATATCGAAGGCCGTGGGCCAGATATCCGAATCTGACGTATTGCTGGCATCGGCCTCAGACGCCATCATCATTGGCTTCCAGGTACGCCCGTCAGGCGGCGCGCGCAAACTGGCCGAGCAGGAGCAGATAGACATTAGGCTGTACTCTATTATCTACGACGCCATCAACGAGATCAAAGCTGCAATGGAAGGCATGCTTGCGCCTGAGTTCGAAGAAAAAATTGTTGCCAACGTCGAAATACGTGAAACCTTCAAGATCAGCAAAGTGGGTACGATCGCCGGTTGTATGGTGCTCGACGGTAAGATAACGCGCAACAGCAAAATACGCGTCATTCGCGAAGGCGTGGTGATCTTCACAGGCGAATTGGCGTCGCTCAAACGCTTCAAAGATGATGTGAAAGAGGTAAACGCCGGTTACGAATGCGGCTTGAACATCGCTAATTATAACAATATTGAAGTAGGCGACATCGTGGAAGCTTACGAAAATGTTGAGGTAAAGCGGAAATTATAGTCTGTAAAAACTTGATTACAAGGGGCTTTGATATCAAATCAAAGCCCCTTTTTAGTTTCTTTGCACCGACATAAACGTCAGGAAACAAAAAATTTATTTACAAAAGTTTTTGTATAACTAAATTTTTAGTACTTTCATCAAAAATAATCCGGTGTTTTCGGGTTATTTGACGGAAAGACTTGGTTGGTGAGCATCGCTGGCGTAACTTCCGTTTTCTGCAAACCTAAATTGATCCTATAGATGAAAAGAATTATCCGCCAGCTAACATTTATCTGTTTTTTAGGGTTCGCTGTTGCCGGCAAGGCATCAGGGCAATCGGCGCAAACCGACACATCGCGGCATGCCCTGGCTAATGTGATCAGTTATTTCTACCTTAATATCGGGCAGCAATCGCGACTTTATGACGGTCATGAATATATAGGTTATGATCCGCACATCAAAGGGAATGCCCTTTATCCGCTGGATGCACAAACCTGGGCGCTTGGCAAAGTAACCTATGACGGGTTCGTTTACAAAAACGTTCCGATGATGTACGACATTTATAAGGATGTTCTTGTAGCGCTGTTATACAACCATTTTTCATCATACGCACTGCTTAGCGAACGGGTAAGCGATTTCTCTTTTTCAGGGCATCACTTTGTGCGGGTAAATGCGGACGCGCTGGTAAACGATAAGTCGGGCATCACTACGGGTTTTTACGATCAATTGTATGGAGGGAGGACAGAAGTTTTAGCCAAAAGGGTAAAAACTGTTCAGAACTCAACCAATCAAACCCTCGCACTCGAGACTTATTTTATTGAAGCTAATGATTACTATATCAGGAAAGGCGGAGCGTATTACAAGGTCAGCGGGCAGGGGTCGTTTTTGAACTTGCTTAAGGACAAAAAGCCCGAACTGCAGAAATATATAAAGGACAGCGGTTTCAAATTCAGGACCGATCCGGAATTGGCGATGGCAAGACTGGCGGCTTATTATGACCAGATAACCAAATGACGTACCGAGCAATCAGAACGGCAATTGCCGCATACTGAAGCGGCACAACACAAAACTTAAACGGGGACTTTATACCAACAACTGAACGAACAACCTATTCTGATGAAAAAAATTTACTTCTTCGGCCTTTGCTTCGTGATGCTTTGCCGATTGGCTGCGGCACAGGATGTGAATAAAAAAACGATCAGCGTCAATTTCCAGCAAGCGACAATTGAACAGGTTGTAACTGACCTGGAGGCCAAAACGGGGTATCATTTTTACTATACACAGGCCCAGTTTGACAGTCTGAAAGTTACGCTGCAGCTGAACGATAAGCCGCTTGAAGTGATTTTGAACGCCGCTTTTCAGAAGACGGACTACCATTATGCGATCATAGATCAGAATGTGTTCCTTAGCAAAGCACGCCAGGTAAGCACCTCGCTCGCTCCCGGATTCTTCAATGCGCAGCCGGCAAATGCGCCTCCGGCAAATGCCGCGGTGACCGATTATACCGTTGAAACTCAAGCCAAAGTGGCCGAAGCAACGACCGAAAACAAGATATATGAAATAGGTATAAGGACCAACAGCATAAAGGCGGGCAATGCTACCCTGGCGGGATATGTCCGCAATATTAAAACGGGCGAGGCAATTATAGGCGCAAGCATTTACAATCCAGACGATAAGCTGGGTGTTTCCACCGACCAGTTTGGTTACTATTCGCTCACCCTTCCGCGCGGCCGGCATACGCTAATTGTTAAGGGCCTGGGTATGAAGGATACGCGGCGTAAGATAATCCTGTATTCCGATGGTAAACTCAATATCGAAATGCAGGAGCAGGTAACCTCATTAAAGGAAGTGACCATTTCTGCGGAAAAAGTGGCCAACGTAAAAAGCGTGGAAATGGGTGTGAACAAGCTCGACATCAAAAGCATCAAACAAATTCCCACTGCATTCGGCGAGGCCGACGTGCTGCGCGTGGTGCTGACGCTGCCGGGCGTACAATCGGTGGGTGAGGCTACCACCGGTTTTAACGTACGCGGCGGTGCCGCCGATCAAAACCTGGTCCTTTTCAACGACGCTACCATCTATAACCCATCGCACTTTTTTGGATTTTTCTCGGCCTTCGACCCCGACCTCGTAAAGGATATTGAACTTTATAAAAGTACGATCCCGGAAAAATACGGAGGCCGCCTGTCTTCGGTTCTTGACGTTACCGACCGCGATGGCAACAAGAAGAAATTTACCGGTTCCGCGGGTATAGGCCTGCTTACCAGCCGCCTGAATATTGAAGGGCCGATAGTTAAAGACAAAACTTCTTTCATTTTCGGCGGACGTACCACCTATTCCGACTGGTTGCTAAGCCTGCTGCCCGAAGCGTATAAGCATAGCTCGGCATCGTTCTATGATCTTAACCTCGGCATTACGCACCAGATCAACGATAAGAACACGCTCTACCTGATGGGCTATATGAGCCAGGATCATTTCAGGCTGAACAGCGATACGGCTTATGCATACAGCAACAAGAACGCCAATATCAAGTGGAAGCATAATTTTAATAATAAGCTTTACAGCGTATTGTTATTTGGAATAGATCATTATGACTACAGTATAACCAGTACAGCTAACCCGGTAGATGGATACCAGCTCAAGTTTGGCGTCAATCAATATAATGGCAGACTGGATTTCAACTATTACACCAATCCAAAGAACACGGTCGATTTTGGTATAAGTTCGTCTTTCTATATACTTAACCCCGGTAATGAGCAGCCCGACGGGGCCAAGTCGCTGGTGGTGCCGGATGTAGTTGAACAGCAGCGCGCGCTTGAGAATGCCATTTACCTGGGTGATAAATATGATATTACCCCCAAACTATCGCTAAGCGCGGGCATACGCTATTCGCTATACGCGTTTTTAGGGCCTCAGACTATCGATCATTATGCGCCAAACCTGCCGCGTGAACCCGTGAACGTGACGGATAGCACTACTTACGGGACAAACAAAGTAATTAATACTTACGGCGGACCCGAACTTAGGCTTTCTGCACGATATAACATAAACGACGATATGTCGCTGAAGGCTGCTTATAACAGTATGAGGCAGTTCATTCACCTGATATCGAATACTACAGCTATATCGCCTACCGACACCTACCAACTGAGCGATCCGAACATCAAACCACAGTATGGCCAGCAAGTTTCGCTGGGATTGTACCGCAATGCCATGGCAAATACCATAGAAACCTCGGTGGAAGTGTATTATAAAACTATTGACAACTACCTGGACTACCGCAGCGGTGCTACGTTGCTGCTGCAGCCGCACATGGAGCAGCAGACGCTTAATACACGGGGTAAAGCTTATGGTGTAGAGTTCCTTATTCGTAAAACTGCAGGAAAACTGAATGGCTGGCTGAGTTATACCTATTCACGCACATATCTTCAGCAGGACGATCCTTATGCCGGAGAGTTGATCAACAATGGTGGCTGGTATCCGGCGAATTATGACAAACCGAACGATTTCAACTTCAACGGCAACTACAGGTTCAGCCACAGGTTTAGTGTATCGCTGGACGTAACGTACAGCACGGGCCGGCCAATCACCCTGCCTATTGCTAAGTATGAATATGGTGGTTCGGAAAGGGTGTATTATTCGGACAGGAACGCGTACCGGATACCGGACTATTTCCGGACCGACCTTTCGATGAACATAGAGGGTAACCATAAAGTCCATCAGCTCACGCACAACTCGTGGTCAATAGGTGTATATAACCTGACCGGACGAGCGAATGCGTATTCCACCTTTTTCCAGGAGCAGGGTGGCGTGATCAACGGGTACCAGCTTTCCATATTTGCTAAACCTATACCATTTATCAATTATAATATCAGGTTCTGATAATATAGAATATCTGCAATGCAAGTACGGGGTTATATATATGTAATGTCTTTTTCGGCTGCGATAACAACCGGCTGCAAAAAGCCTTATGCGCCGCCGGCCATTATCCGCAGTAATAACTATCTGGTTGTCGAGGGCATAATAGCTGCCGGGCAGGACTCGACTATAATACATTTAAGCCGTACGGTGAACCTGGCCAGCCAGGTGATAAATAGCCCTGAGCTCAACGCGACAATTACTGTTGAAGATAAACAGGGCATAAGCTATACCATTCCAATGACGGACAGCGGGAAATACGCCGCGCCGCCGCTTGGTCTTGATAATACCAACAAATACAGACTTAAAATAACCACTGCCGATGGACAAACCTATGTATCGAATTACGAACCTGTAAAGATAACGCCTCCTATCGATTCCTTATGGTTCACAGTCAACAGCAAAGGCCTCACTATTAACTCCGCTACCCACGATCCCTCGAACAATACCCGCTACTACCGGTGGGATTATTCGGAAACTTATATTTATCAAAGTGCTATCGAATCGGATTATATATATGATCCAACCCAAACTGATAGTTTGAAGATGGTGGTATTGCGGACGCCGGCGCAACAGATACATACCTGCTATATAACTTTAAATTCAAGCACGATCAATGTCAACTCCACAGCTGCGCTAAGCAAGGACGTGATCGCGAATGAACAAATCACGCAAATATCTGATGCTTCTGAGAAGCTAACATACCGTTATAGCATCCTGTTAAGGCAATATGCGCTTACAGACAGCGCATTCGAATTTTGGCAAAACATGAAGAAAAACACCCAAAAGATCGGGACCATTTTTGATGTGCAGCCCTCGGAGATACCAGGAAATATACGTTGCACATCAAATTCAAAGTTGCCCGTTTTGGGCTACATAAGCGTTAGCAGTATATCGCGAAAACGAATATTCATAGATCCTTCGCAGTTGCCCGCATGGCAGCTTCCGCACGCAAGTTGCCTGCCGATAACTAACCCGATATGCTGGGTTAAGGGCTCGCCGGTAGATCCCGATATCGTGTCAGGCGTTTATATCCCGATGGACACGATAAAAAGTGGTTCCTGTTTCTTTCCGCCAGAGCCTGGGTATGATGTGCCCGGTGGATATTATATCTGTGTTGACTGCCGGTATCACCTTGGCGGCGAAACAAAAAAACCTGCTTTTTGGCAATGATATGAGAGAAGCATCAGACATGACGATAAAGCAAATAACAGGACTAATGCTACTGGGCATAATGACAGGATGGGGCTGCAAAAAGCATTATTCGCCGCCGGCGGCAACAGCAAACTATAATTACCTGGTAGTTGAAGGCGTGATTTCGGCGGGTGGCGATTCGACCATTATTAAATTGAGCAGAACCATAAAAATATCAGACGCAGATAGAAAAAGCCACGAAACAGGGGCGAAAGTTACCGTCAACGATGATCAGGGAGCAAGTTATCCCTTAACCGAAACGGATAGCGGACGGTACGCCGCATTGCCGGTAAGCCTCAACACATCGCGCAAATACAAACTCAATATTGTTACAGCTGACGGCAAAACGTACGAATCGGACTATGTTCCTGTGCAGGTAACCCCGCCAATTGATTCGGTAGGTTACGATATTACGGCTACCGCGGTTGATATTTACCTAAATACGCACGATCCGTCAAACCAAACGAAATATTACCGCTGGGACTACACGGAGACATATATTTATGAAAGCGTAATGGACGACCCGCTCGAATTCGATAATTCGTACCAGGCTGTCAGCAATAAGTTTCGGTTACGGACGCCGGCACAGCAGGTCCACGTCTGCTATGACAATGTGAATGCCAGTACAATACTTTTACAGTCAACTGCAAATCTCAAAGGGAGTATTATTAATAATTACCCAATCACACAAATTGCGTCCACCTCAGAAAAAATAGCCTACAAGTACAGCATTTTGGTTAAACAGTATCCGATCACTGCGGATGCTTTCAATTTTTGGTCGCAGTTAAAAAAGAACACAGAACAGATAGGGACCGTTTTCGATGCGCTGCCTTCAGAAGTACAAGGGAATATCCATTGTACATCTGACCCGGCCGAGCCTGTGATCGGTTATGTCAGCGCAAGCACGGTATCACAGAAAAGAATTTTCATAGGTCGGACTCAATTACCGGTCTGGCCTGTTTCGCCGCCGACTGATCCATGCGGTTTTGAAACGCTGAGTTGGGCCGGTGGCAATATACCACAAGACATTACAGGCGGAGTATGGATACCCGTAGGCGCGCTTAATGCAAGCTTCAATCCGCATGCTGAAGACTCGGTCTATTCAGTAAACTTAGTTTTGTATAACTGTGTGGACTGCCGGTTTCACAATCATGGTTCTAATGTAAAACCTGCTTTTTGGAAATAGCATGGGAAAGGACGCTGACATGAATAGGAAACAATTGGCAAAGCTGATTTTACTGGGAGTGGCTGTGGGCTGGGGCTGCAAAAAACATTATACGCCAAAGGCGGTAAGCACGGCAAACAGTTACCTGGTGGTTGAAGGGATGATTGCTGCCGGCAGCGATTCCACTATAATTACTTTGAGCAGAACAGTTCAATTAACGAGCACGAGTGTGCATAAACCCGAGGCAGGGGCAAAAATTGCCGTTGACGACCAGCAGGGCGGTAGCTACCCGCTGCCCGAGGTTGACAGCGGCAAATACGCTGCGCCCCCATTGAACCTGGACAATTCGCATAAATACCGTTTGGATATAACGACGGCCGATGGACAAACTTACGTATCCGATTATGTGCCCGTTAAAGTAACGCCGCCTGTTGACACTATATCAACCCCGATAACGGCGAACGGCCTGAGCATCACTGTCAGCACCCACGACGCATCAAATAATACCCGTTATTACCGATGGGATTACACGGAAACATTTATTTATCAAAGCGATATCGAAGCGGATTACATTTTTGATCCGACGAATCCCGATACACTGAAATGGTCGAGGCTCAGAACGCCGGCTGAGCAAATACATACTTGTTATGTAACACTTAATTCGAGTATAATTAATGTCAATTCTTCAGCGGCACTGAAGCAGGACTTGATCAGCAACAACCTCATAACGCAAATTCCGAAGGAATCTGAGAAAATAGTGCACCGTTACAGCATCCTTGTTAAACAGTACGCATTAACACAGGACGCGTATAACTTCTGGAGCCTGCTGAAGAGCAATACGCAAAACATAGGGACCATTTTTGATGCGCAGCCATCGGTTAACCAGGGGAACATCCATTGTACGTCAAATCCGTCGCTGCCAGTGATCGGGTATGTGAGTGCGAGCACCATTGCGCAAAAAAGAATATTCATAGACCGGTCTGACCTTCCGGTGTGGCCAATCCCCGGATACCAGTGCAACCCCGACCCCAAGGTGTTCAAACCAAATGCTATATGCTGGCGAAGAAGTTCGCCGGCGCCGGCAGAATTAAACGCCGGAATTTACATACCGCTTGAGGCTATAAGTACCGCAGCTGAATGTTACAAGGAACCCATACCGGCATTCACGGTTAAGACAGTATATTATACCTGTGCTGACTGCCGGTTCCATTTGAATGGTAAGACACATAAGCCTTCTTTTTGGAAATGATCAGGGCAACAAGAAATAAGATCATTTTACCAGGCCTGGTGTTATTAGCAGGACTACTTATATGCGGTTGTCAAAAACTTTACAACCCTAAACCGGTGAAAAACTCTCCCAATATTTTGGTGGTTGAAGGGGTCATCGACCCGAGCGCCGATTCCACCATTTTTAAGCTTAGCCGTACCGTCCAGGTAAATGCCAAAACAACGGTTGCCCCCGAGCTCGGCGCAATAGTGAATGCCGAAGATGATCAGAATGGCGTGTATCCTATACCCGAGATCGGTAATGGCACCTACGCGTTCCCCGGACTGCGATTAAATATTACCCGGAAATACAGGCTTAGGATCAGGACAACTGACGGCAAGGAATACGTATCCAATTTTGTGCCGGTGAAGATCACACCGCCGATAGATAGTGTTGGCTTCACGATATTGCCGGACAGTTTGCAGGTCTATGTGAGCGCGCATGATCCTACGGGTAGTACACGTTATTATCGCTGGAGCTTTGACGAGACCTGGCTGTTCCATGCCTTTGCACCCTCAGAATACATTTCGAACGGTTATAAACTTGTTGAGCGCACAATAGACCAGCAAATATATTTTTGTTATGCAAGCAGCCTGTCCCCGACCATTGTATTAGCTACATCGAACAAACTAGCGCATGATGTTATTTACCAAAATCCGCTGACCCTGATCAAGGGATCATCCGAAAAAATAGAACGTGAGTATAGTGTGCTGGTCAGGCAATACGCCATCACAGCCGATGCATTAAACTACTGGGCCAATATGAAAAGGAATTCAGACCAATTAGGAAGCATATTCGCGGTACAACCATCCGAAATCACAGGGAATATACATTGCACTACAAATGCTGCGACACCGGTGATCGGATATATCAGTGCCAGCACGGTGACCAGCAAACGTGTATTTTTGGGCAACAACTCGCTGCCACGGCGATGGCAGCCCATCTACCCCTATTCCTGCTCTATCGATAGCATTCCGAATAGTCGCGTACAACTGGATTTGATCGACATCCCGGTCAGTGAATTCACGCTAAGTTATTACGGTAACGTTTTTAACCCGCTTGGGTATACCGCCACTGAGCGCGAATGCGCCGACTGCACTATCCGTGGCACTACAGTTCAACCATCATTTTGGGTATACAGATGAAAAACGGCGTAAACATATTGCTTTTGCTGGTCAGCTTGTCATACGCGTGCATGGGCTGCAAAAAGCTATATGCGCCCAAAGCAGCGGCTTCAGTTAGCAACTATCTTGTAGTTGAAGGGATGATCAATACTGGTGCCGATTCAACAATTATCCGGTTGAGCCGGACAGTGCCTTTAGCCTCAAAAACAACATCCAGGCCCGAACTCCACGCCATCGTTACTTTACAAAGCGATGCTGGCGACAGCTATATTATGACGGAAAGCGGCAGCGGTTATTACAAAGCCCCGGGCTTTAACACCGCAAAAAAAGCGAGCTATGAGCTAAAGATAGCGACCGCCGAAGGCGAGGCTTACCAATCGGACATGGTGCCGGCGAAAACCTCGCCCCCCATAGACAGTGTTTACTATCGGGTAAAAAGCGACGGCGTTCAGGTTTATGCTGACACACATGATCCTGCTAATGCCACACGCTATTACCGCTGGGATTATAACGAGACTTATCAATACCGTTCGGCGTTTGAATCCTATTTTTATCATGCCCGGATACCGCAGGATACCATAGTGCCGAGGCCGCAATCGGATGGAATATTCGTTTGTTATCGCAGCGATACTTCGAGCAGCATTATATTGAATACGTCCGAAAAATTGGCTGTGGATATCATAACGCAAAACCCTGTCACTTTTATTGCATCTACATCGGAAAAACTGGAGTCACGATACTCTATACTGGTAAAGCAATATGCCCTGTCCGAAGAAGCGTTTAACTATTTCCAGCAATTGAAAAAAAACACAGAGCAACTGGGAAGCGTTTTCGATCCTCAACCTTCGGAATTACCGGGCAATATTCATTGCCTTACTGATCCGGCCGAAGCGGTGCTGGGCTACATTACTGCAGGCAGGCCGTCAGAAGCGCGCATATTTATCGACAACCGATATTTGCCGGCATGGCACGCCAGCACACCTTATGAAGGATGTAAGATCGATACCGATCTCTATAAAGCGGTTTTGCCAAATGGAGTGATTGAAAATGACGTGCAGATAAACCTTTATTCAGGCTACGAAATTCCGCTTTATGCAGTTACGCCGCCTACAGGTGTGCCAATTTTGGGTTTTGGCGCATCCATTGCTCCCTGCGTTGACTGTACGCTAAGAGGAACGAATAAAAAACCTGCATTTTGGCAGGATGCAGCCCCGGGATCAGTTTATTGATAAATCGAAGATGCGCAAGAATAAAAAATGAAGAGAATACGTATAATATTGATTTTAATCGTCATCGTGATCAGTTGGTGGGGCTGCAAACAAGTGTACAACCCGCGTCCGATCACGGCGGCCAGCAACTACCTTGTGGTTGAGGGGGCTATCAACACGGGGACAGATTCAACGACTATTCATCTTAGCCATACTGTGCCGGTATCATCAAAAACCGCCACTGTGCCTGAGCTCGGAGCTATCGTTTCTATTATCAGCGACGGCGGGGTGACTTATCCATGTACTGAAACCGGGAATGGCAACTATACTGCTCCCGGTTTGAATGTTTCGTCGGGCAACTTTGGCTTAAAGATAAATACGCGGGACGGGAAAGTTTATCAGTCGGACCTGGTGCCAGGGAAGAACTCGCCGCCTATCGATAGCGTTTACTACCGGATACAAAGCAATGGCCTGGAAATATATGCCGATACCCATGACCCGACCAATAACACGCGTTATTACCGCTGGGATTATTTGGCAACGTACAAGTTTCATTCAGCATTCAGCTCAATCTTATACCTGCAAACAATGCCTGTTGATTCGGTGATGTCGAGAGCTCTAAAAGATCAAATTTATATTTGTTGGCGCAACGATACCTCTACTAATATATTGGTCAATACTTCGGCCAAACTGGTTAACGATATTATTACGCACAACCCGATAGCGTTTATTTCTTCAGATGCCGAAGAACTTCAGAACAGGTACAGCATAAGCGTAAGACAATATGCCTTGACTGCGGACGCGTTCAACTATTTCACTCAATTGAAGAAGAACACGGAACAACTGGGGGGCGTTTTTGATCCCCAGCCTTCGCAATTGACTGGTAATATTCGTTGCATTAGCAACCCTTCAGAACCTGTCCTTGGTTATATTACCGCAGGCAAGCCGGCTGAAACCAGGATATATATTGATAACCGGAACCTGCCTGCCTGGCTGGCCAGCACTCCTTATTCCGTGTGCAGGATGGATACGGATCTTTATGAGCAGCCCCAGGGGCAAACATTCGTAAACAACGTCAGGGATAGAATTTATACAGGCATCGACGTGCCGCTGTTCCCAATTCAGCCGCCGGGTGCACCTCACCCGAAGGGGTATGCAGGCTCTTCACCAGCTTGTGTTGATTGCACATTAAGAGGGACTAATAAACAACCGGACTTTTGGATTGACGAGTGAGAAAGCCGCGGTAACGGCCTTTTGGTCGATGAATGAACGCTATTAATAACGATATTTATAAACAGCCACAAGCATAAAAACCAAGCCATGAAACAAATTAAAAACTTTATCGGAGGCGCGCTGGTAATGTTGTTTTCGCTGAATAGTTCGGCGCAGACTATCAATTACATTCAAAACAGCTTTAGCAACTACACGAAGTACGCCGTGCAGGAGAAGATATTTGCGCATACTGACAAAGGTTCATATATGACCGGCGAAATACTGTGGTTCAAATTATATGTCGTTGACGGCACGACCAATAAGCCGCTTGACCTGAGCAAGGTGGCCTATGTCGATGTGCTGGATAACAGCCAGACTGCAATTCTGCAAACAAAAGTAGAGTTGAAGAACGGCATTGGCAGCGGGTCGATATATATCCCGGTTACCACCGGAAACGGCAATTATAAATTCAGGGCATACACTAACTGGATGAAAAATTTCAGCCCTGAATATTATTTTGAAAAGACGATAACTATTATAAACCCGCAGATATCGCCCGAATTTACGACGGCAGCTAATCCGGCCGATTTTGATATCCAGTTTTTCCCGGAAGGCGGCAACCTGGTGAGTGGCTTAACCAGTAGAGTGGCTTTTAAAGCGGTGAACAAGAGCGGGATAGGCATTGATTTTACCGGTGCGGTGATCGATCAGAAAAACGACACTATAGTTAAATTCAAACCCCTGAAATTCGGCATGGGTAATTTCTCCTTCACGCCTGACCTGGCTAATACTTACAAGGCCGTAATCCGCGTAGGGAACGCTAATACAGTTACCAGGAACCTGCCCGCTGTAAATAAGCAGGGCTTTGTGATGCAGCTTACCGATGACGGTTCGGGGCAATTACAGATTAATGTAAACACCAATACAAATGATCAGGACTTGTACCTGTTCGCGCACACCAGGCAGTCGGTGAGAGCGGTTAAATACATTTCCGTTAATAACGGCTCGGCGAAATTCACGCTGGATAAAAGCGCGCTTGGCGATGGCATATCGCATATCACCATATTTACAGGTAATCATAAACCGGTATGCGAGCGCCTTTATTTTAAGCGCCCGGTAAACCTGTTAGCTATCGATGCTGCGGCAGACCAGGCAGCGTACGGCTTGCGTAAAAAAGTGGACGTGTCCGTTTCTGCAAAGGACAAAGCCGGCGCCGGGCAAAATGCAGATTTGTCGATGTCAGTATATCGCCTGGATGCCTTCCAAACGCTTGAGCAGGGCGATATCGCCAGTTACCTGTGGTTGAGCTCCGATCTGAAAGGCATTATTGAGTCGCCCGAATATTATTTGAAAAACACCTCAGCTGAAGCAGACGCCGCTGCCGACAACCTGATGATGACACAGGGCTGGAGCCGGTTTCAGTGGAGCGACGTGCTTCAAAATAAACCAGCCTCATTTACCTTCCT
This sequence comes from Bacteroidota bacterium, assembly GCA_018266935.1. Classification (GTDB taxonomy): domain Bacteria; phylum Bacteroidota; class Bacteroidia; order Sphingobacteriales; family Sphingobacteriaceae; genus Mucilaginibacter. Next base: position 34,171 of record JAFDZL010000487.1, read on the forward strand.
GCCCGAATATAACGGACACATTGTAACCGGGAAACTGATTAATACGCTGACCAACGCACCGGCCGGCGATGTCATCGCGTATTTTGCGGTGCCAGGCAAGCGCGTACAGCTTTTTGCCGCCCGCAGCGACTCGACCGGTAAACTGTTATTCAACACCAAAGACCTTTACGGACCGGGGGAAATAGTGGTGCAAACAAATACGGAACATGACAGCACCTATCGGGTGGATATTGTGAGCCCGTTCTCAGAACAATATTCAAAAAGGACGCTGCCACCGTTCAGATTGACGCCTGATATGCAAGCGCCTGTCGAGCACAGCAGCCTGGGAATGCAGGTGCTGAATATCTATTCGGGCGACAACATACGCAAGTATTATGATCAGGCTGTGGATAGTACCGGGTTTATGGGCGTTCCTTATAAAACGTATAAGCTGGATGATTACACGCGGTTTACTACGATGGAGGAAGTGCTTCGCGAATATATCCGGGAGGTGTTTGTAGTGCGAAAAGATAAGCGGTATCATATCGAAATGATCAGCGAAAAAGGCTTTCTCGAGGGCGATCCGTTCGTGATGCTGGATGGCATTCCTATCTTTAATCCTGACAAAGTCATCGCGATTGACCCGCTGAAAGTACGCAAACTTGATGTAGTGCGCGACAGGTTTTACTGGGGGCCGTCAGATGAAGAAGGTGTTATGAGCTTTACTACATACAAAGGCGACCTGGGTGGTGTCGAACTTGATCCTCATGCCGTCGTGCTCGATTATGAAGGTTTGCAGTTGCAGCGTGTATTTTACTCGCCGGTTTACGATAGCCAGCAGCAAGTTGCAAGCCGTGTGCCCGATTTCAGGAATGTACTCTATTGGGATCCCTCAATAAATACAACTGCAGGCGGCAAATCGCTGGTAAGCTTCTACACCGGAGACCGCGAAGGCGAATATATCGGGGTAGTGCAGGGCCTTAATGCAGATGGCGTTGCAGGGAGCCAGGTTTTCAGGTTCGAGGTGAAAAAATAAGGGAACAGTAATACAGACAACAAAGGCGCCACTATGGGCGCCTTTGTAATTTTTTTGATGCTTCAGCGTTTAGAGCATGTATCTATATCGCCATTTGCGTTTATGGCGTAATAGGCTGGAAAATGACCGATATAGGGGTTCAAAAAAATTGTGATAGAAAACTATTTGCCAATAAACCTCTTGAGCTCATTTTGGTCGAAGCAGGAAAAGAGGAATTTAATACCCTGGAATTCTGTTAGAATATCATGAAAAAGACGTTTAAATATGCATGCGGTTTGGCATTGGCCGGCTTGCTTTCGTTAACATTAACACCTGCCGCAAACGCGCAGCGGGGTTTTCACGCCGGAGGCGGGGGTATCCGCATCAGCGGACGCACTGGTTTCGGAGGTTTTGCCGGCGGGTTCTTGCGCGGAGGCTTAAATCTTGGCTATCGGGGTGGCGTATATATAGGTAATACTTTATTTTACGGCTATCCGACCATCGGCTTCCGTTTTGGATTACTGCCCTTCGGTTATTACCCTTTTTACTGGGGTGCTGATTTATATTATTACGATGACGGTGTTTTTTATCGCCCTTATGACAATGGTGGTTACGAGGTAACTACTCCGCCTGTGGGCGCTGCCGTGCCCGACCTGCCCAGGGGCGCCCGCTCTATCGTTATCGATGGTCAGCAGTATTATGAATTCAACGGCGTTTATTTTCAGCCGACAGTTAATGACCAGGGTAAAACCGTATATGTCGTTGCCGGCAGAGATGGGGTGCTGAACACGAACGGCGATGCGAATATTCCCCCTGCGCCCCAGGTGGGCGATGTGATCAATCAGTTGCCTGACGGGTGCCGCAAAGTCAAGCTCAACGGGAAAACTTATTATGTAGCACCCGACGGCATTTACTATGAAGACTTTTCGGGCAATGGTAAGGAGAAGGCCTACAGGATAGTGAGTATCCCCTCAAATGATGACGGCCAGGATGAACATCAGATGTGAGTGATTTAACCTAATAGTAAGAGAGGCCCGTAGCGGGTCTTTTGCTTTTATAAACTAAACCTTTTCTTATCGCGTTAGTCATAAGTTGAGAGAGATAAAAAAGCGTATGAAAAATCTGTTTAAATACATGTCAGTTTTGACCTTCGCAGGGCTGCTGACGATGACGCTGTCGGGAAATGTCTATGCGCAGCGCGGTGGACACGGTGGTGGCGGAGGATTTCACGGTGGTGGCGGTTTCCATGGCGGCGGCGGTGGTTTTCACGGTGGCAGCGGTTTCCATGGCGGCGGGAGCGCATTTCATGGAGGCGGCGGTGGTTTTCACGGCGGCAGTGCATTTCGTGGCGGTGGCGGTGGTTTTCATGGGACGAGCGCCTTTAGGGGCGGAAGTTTCCGTGGCAATGCCGGCGCCTTTCGGGGTTCAGCTGGTGTGCGCGGGGGAAATTTTGCCTATCGCGGCGGTGTTGGAGTTCGCGGCGGAGTGACTGCGCGTGGGTACGCTTATCGCGGCGGCTTTGGTTCGAGGGGTTATGCATACCGGGGTGGCCATTATTACTACGGTGGTCGTGGTTACTATGGCGGTCGCGGTTATTACGGTGGTTACTATCACGGCGGTTACTATTGGGGCCCGCATTTCAGGTTCGGCTTCGGCTGGGGTTACCCGCGTTTTGGGCTTTATTTTAATACGCTGCCCTACGGTTATTATCCGTTCTATTGGGATTCGCTCCCTTATTACTATTATGGCGGTGTATTCTATGTTCCTTACAATGGCGGATACCGGGTTACCGCTCCTCCGATCGGAGCTTCCGTACCAAACCTACCATCAGATGCGCAATCGATCATCATAGATGGCATCCAATATTACGAAGCCAATGGTGTTTATTATCAGCCCGATGTGGATGAGAACGGCCGGACAATATACATCGTGGTTGGCCGTGATGGCGTGCTGAATACCGAGAATGGCGGCGGCCAGGAGCCAGCCGATACCTATGATCCTTCGTTGGATAACAGCCAGACTGGTGCACAAAATCAGCCCCCCCCGCAGGTTGAGCAACCGCAGGGCGGCATTACTTTAAAAGTAGGCGATGTAGTGAACCAGTTACCCGACGATTGCCGTAAGGTCACCATCAACAAAAAGAAATACTACGTTTCGCCCGACAATATATTTTTTGAAGAATTTAAGGACGCGGATGGTACCAGCTACCGCGTAGCCAGCGTGCCTGCTACCGGACAACCGGAAGACAATCAGCAGTAATACAATTAATTGGTTGGCCAGTGATTTGTGATCTGGAATACCTGGTCAACTCATAACAAGTTAACGAACTACTATGAAGCTCCCTTCCCGGGAGCTTTTTTATTGGAAAGCGGGGTATTGCAAACTTTCGGGGTGCTTGCCTGTCATACTGTTACTACATGAAGATCGCCACTATTTGTGTGAACCTGACATCATTGCTGTTGTTTGTTGCATGTCATACCGCCAACAAGGCCCAGAAAGGCGCAGCCATTGGCGCCGGCACGGGCGGAACCGTTGGTGCATTCATAGGCAAATCAGCCGGGAACACGGCATTGGGAGCGCTGATAGGCGGCGCAGTTGGAGGTACTGCCGGCGCGTTTATTGGCAAGCGTATGGATAAGCAGGCTGATGAACTGAAACAGAATGTGCCTGGCGCAACCGTTACCCGCATGGGTGAAGGCATCATCGTCAAATTTGATTCGGGCCTGTTGTTCGGCGCCGGAAGCGCCGCCCTAACGCCCGATGCGCAAACTAATTTACAGAACCTGGCTTCGTCGCTTCATCAAAACGCGGAAACCAATGTCATCATCATCGGCCATAGCGATAATACAGGAACGCCGCCGCAGAATATGGCCATCTCATTAAAAAGAGCACAAACTGTAAAAGACTTTCTTGCGTCAAAGGGAGTGGATCCGGCCCGCGTCACAACGCTTGGTAAAGGCGATACTGAACCCATAGCAGACAATACAACAGAAGCAGGGCGCGCACAGAACCGCCGCGTAGAAGTGGTAATTATAGCCAGCGAACGCATGAAGAGCCAGGCGAACAAGCCGGATTGATCTCGTATTACCTGAAACTATTTTTGATTTATAAGGACTGAACCGGGTTCAAAATAAAAGCCCCCTCACTCTTGCAGTTTGGGGGCTTTCAACCTAAACCTTATCACAATTAAACTGGCAGATCGCCAGTTCAGATAACATAACGCAATTACTATACCATAATTGCCAGCTTATCTTAATTTCACGAACGATTGTCGAAAAGCTGTAAAGCGAAGTTCATTGTCCTGCTTTTAGTGTTCCCTTTTGGTGACACTGTGTTTCAATTCCCATACACTTCTCAGGGCTTTAAAGCATGTTTTGCCCTGCGGCGGCGCAGCCAGGCATCCACCCACACCAGCGCGAGTACTGTATCAAGGAAAAAGAAAACACTCAATACTTTTCCATTTAACAAATTGGTCAGATTAGTGACCTTAAAACTGTCGGGCAATTTCACTGAAAAACTGTCAGCCGTAGGGTGTAATGTTGACAGCATTAGTATAAGCATCAGCGAGATCGTGGCAATAAAAAATATACCGATGCCGCGTATGATTTTTTTATTAATGGCCGCCTTTAACGGCTGACGGGCATGCTCGGCACGGATACTTTCCATCACGTTGTAAGTAAAGCCCATAGACGGTTCATCTGCCTCCATTTTAACCAACTCCTGGTCAAAGCTCAATAGCTCTTCAAACTTTGCGCGGTACGCTTCGTCGGTAGCTATCAATGTATCAATGGCTTGGCGTTCTCCCTCGCTGCAGGTGCCGTCAATATAGCTCCAAAGTCTTTCTTCTATCGTATTCATATCAGCTCTTTAACTTCTTCTTTTAAACTTCTTTCCAGCTTTTCCTTCAGGCGCTGGCGTGCCCTGAACAATTTTACTTTCACCGTATTCGCCTCGATCCCGAGCGTTTGCCCGATCTCCTCCAGCGACTGTTCGCCCATATAGAACAGGGTGATGATCGCCGCATCGTCCGGCAAAAGCTGGCCTATCGCCTGGTTCAAATAATAGGACCTCGACCTTTTCTCGGCCATGTTGTTATTCAGCCCCGATGACTGATTTTCCAATTGAATATAGGTATTCTCATCGTCAATCGAGTCGGTATCTACTCTTTTCTTTCGCAGGAAAGTCATAGACGTGGTGTAAACAATGCTGTACAACCAGGTACTGAACTTAGACTGCCCCTGGAAGGACGCCAGCGAACGGTAGGCTTTGATAAAGCAATCCTGCGACACTTCTTCGGCATCCTCGCGGTTTTTGCAAAAACGCATGGCCAGCGTAAATACAAAGCGCTGATGCCGCTTCACCAGGTCGGCATAAGCCGACTGGTCGCCCGCCAGGGTTTGTTCTATCAACGCTATATCCGAAAGCTTGCTTTGCATTATTTACATCTACTCTGACTACATCTCGCACGCGCGGGTTACATTGATTAGCAAATTTACTTATTAGTTCGCAGTTGCCAGTGGGCAGTTGGCATTTACCGGAGCCGGAAACCGCCCACCGCAAACTTTTTTATACAGGCTGTAACCTCCTCAAAAATCACATCGTCATAGCTTGCAAATACACCGATAAGGGTGTGTTGGAAAAAAAACGTTAACTTAAAAATTTAAATAATCATGGAAGGTGGAATAATGGTCGGCATTTTGGTACCCATATCATTCTTTGCAATGTTGTTCGGTATCATTTACCTCTATAAAAGGGAGCGTATGGCGATGATAGAGCGCGGGATGGACCCCCGCAGGTATAAACCGCAGTCGGCTCCTTATCAAAATTTAAAGTGGGGTCTGTTGCTTGTAGGAGCGGGGTTAGGTTTATTCCTTGCCTTTGTGCTCGATCGCTCAGTTTTCAAATCGGATTTCTATGACGACAACCCGGCAATATATTTCTCGCTGATCGCCATATTCGGCGGCCTGGGATTGCTGGCGTCGTTCCTTATAGAAAAACGTGACGTGCGGGGCAAGGCGGAAGAATAACTCTAAGGCTGAAGGTCAAAGGCGAAAGGTAAAAGGTATCCAATCCCACAACCTTTCTCCTTTCTCCTTTATCCTTTCCTCCTTTCTCCTAGGCCAAATACCTTTCCTGTATCAGCTTCAAATGATGCAGCTCATGGCCGGCGGTCATGTAAACCAAACCCCGAACACTCACAGGGTTACCACTTGCAACACCTCTGCGCAACAATTGATCTTCACTAAAGGCGCGGTATAAGTACAGCGTTGATTCCCTTACGGCTGTAAATTCCAATGCCAGGTCCTGGATAGTACGACTATTAAAATCGTTATTGGCGATGTAAATATCCTGGTCGAAACCAGGCAATTCGATATTATTCCTCGAAAAAACGAAGGCGCGGTAAGAGAACGTTCGTTCGGTGTCGATCATGTGCCCGAGCACCTGTTTCAGTGTCCATTTGCCCGGCGCATAGGCGTACATAGCCTGTTCTTCGGTCATATTACTAAAAAGCTGGAAGGTGGAGTCTCTCAATTCGGTCATTAACCCGAGCACCTCGGTAGTTTCTACATGGCCCACATACACCGACGCGAACGGCGGGTATTCATCAGGCTGCGGTCTGGTTATCATCTTTGATTTCTTTTAAAATAATACGAAATGTTGTCCCTTTCCCAAGTTCTGAATCCTTCACAAAAATCTGCCCGTTATGGTAATTTTCCACCATACGGCGCGTAAGTGAAAGCCCCAGCCCCCAGCCGCGCTTGCGGGTAGTATAACCAGGCTGAAACACCGTCTCAAATTTGGAACGCGGTATCCCTTTGCCACTATCGGTTACATCGATGTGGACCTGTTTGTGCTTCCGGCTGCCCGAAATGTCAACTTTTATAATGCCCGCATTCTCAATAGCGTTTACGGCATTTTTAAGCAGGTTTTCCAGCACCCAATCAAACAGCGGGATGTTTAACCCGGCCTTCAGGTGCCGGTTGCCATGAATCTCGAAGTTGATCTTGTTGCTTACCCTGATCCTGAAGTAATCTATAAAATCCTTTACCACATCATATACATTATGCTCTTCCAAGACGGGCTTTGAACCGATCTTCGAGAATCGGTCGGCCACAATCTCCAGGCGCTTGATGTCATTTTCCATCTCACCGATAAGCGGGTCACCTTCCGCGTTGAATTTTTCCTTCATCAGCTCGGTCCAGGCCATCAGCGAGGAGATCGGCGTGCCTAATTGATGCGCTGTCTCTTTTGCAAGGCCCACCCAAACCTGGTTCTGTTCCGATTTGCGCGAAGTATTGAATGCCGTATAAGCCAGCAACAGGAAGATGGCGATCACCGTCAGCTGGATATAGGGAAAGATCTTTAATTGGGTCAGGATGAAGGAATCGTGGTAATACACATACCAGTTATTGCCGAACACGTTGAGCATGATCGGCTCATGCTCTTTTTTCATCGATTCCAGCTCGAACCTGTAGTACTCCGGGTCATATTTCTTTTGTTTTTTCACCCCGGGGACAGCCGGCACTTTGATATAGGTCCTCGTAGAATCGAGCCCCTTGGTCGTAATGATATCTCCCTTACCATCCACGATCATAGCCGGAACGGTCAGGCTATCGCGAACAGTAAAAACATAGTTCAGGAAATCGTTATCGTCCGACGCCGTGATCTGCTTGATGCTGAGCGCCCACATTTCAGCACGGGTGCGCTCCGAGCGTTTAATATTCTCGACCAAATATCCCGTATAAAGGAGCGAACCGGCCCCGATAACCAGTGCGAACGCCAGTAAAAAGTACTTCCAGAATCGTCGCTGCGCGTATGGGTTCATGTAGTGGTCCGAAAGTCCGCGTAAGTCCGAAAGACCGAAAGTCAGACTTTGGTAACAGTGCCCAAATTACGTCAAAAGTTTGAAATTATTTTAACGCTTTAACCGAAAAGCATCTTTCGGACTTATGCAGACTTTCGGACTTCCCGACTAAAAAAGTACCTTTGCCACGTAATGTCAGATAAAAAAGTAAGAGTACGATTTGCCCCAAGCCCCACCGGCGGACTGCACCTGGGCGGTGTGCGCACGGTGTTGTTCAATTACCTTTTTGCGCGTCAGCATGGTGGCGATTTTGTGCTGCGTATCGAGGATACCGACCAAAGCCGCTATGTCCCCGGCGCCGAGGACTATATTATGGAGTGTCTGGCCTGGTGCGGCCTGAACCCGGATGAAAGTCCGGCTGTGGGCGGTAAATATGCGCCATACCGCCAGAGCGAACGCAAAGCCATCTATCGCGAA
>JAFDZL010000488.1 GCA_018266935.1 Bacteroidota bacterium
AGCTCGTCGGTAACGGCAGGGGTCAGCAAATTCCTGGGTGACATTTGCCCGGCGGTGGTATCCGCACCCACCGATTTTACGGTCGTGTCTTCAGTGCAGTACATCGGCTGGCCTGTGGCCTGGATAATGAAGTCGTTACCGGCTATGCCATGAATGGCGGGGACCGAACCTGTGTAAATGCAGGTATGCCCGGGCGCGGTAAAGGTTGGAATGTAGTCTATTTGGGTATCCTCGCAGCTGAAACCCTCATTCAGCAAACGTTTGAAGCCATTTTCGCCGTAGCGATCATAAAACCGGTACAAGTAATCCCAGCGCATCTGGTCGACCACGATACCCACCACTAATTTTGGACGAGGCAAAGTATTGTTATTCGTGGCAGTGGCAGAAGCAGTAGCAGTTGCGGTGGCTGCCGGGACCGCTTTCTTTTTTGGCGCTTGTGCCGAAACGCTAAGCGATGCGAATGCGAAAAATACAAGAACCAGGTGTTTGATCTTCATGCAGGTTGGTTTTAAGTAAGCGCAAATATCAATAAAGTGCGCTTATTGCAATGTGAAATTTCCGTTACCGCAATTTAAAATTTAAAACGAACAACCACAGCCCCTTTTGACGCATCACTAAATGCTGTGAAAAGGCGGTTGTTTTTTCCTTACGTATTGCTTAGATTTAATCAACCGAATTAATGCAGTGGGTCGAATAAATTTTCCAATACAATGAAGTGGTATTTATCGAAATTTAAGGCTGCAGGTATCGCTGCGTTAATCGCATTTGTATGCCAAACAAGCCGTGCGCAAAGTGTTGTCCCAAGCCCGGCACCGATACCGGCAATCAGTTCTGCGAGTTCCATAGCTCTCCCGGAAATTGCGATTACGACCAGAAATGTGTTTCAAGTGCCTGAATTCAAAGCGATTGACATATCGCAGTTTGCAACACCTGCTTCGAAAATGGCTGACAAGGTTCAAAAACTGCAGCAAAACAACATGTCAAATCCCGGCGAGTTTTCATGCGATAACCCTGAACAGACCAAACCCACTCTTCTCAAGAATCTGAACCAGATAGACGAACGCTATTATGACGTTACCAATAACGTGGATGTCAATGCTTCGCTATTTGGCATAGGAGGCAAGGTTGGAAAAAAAGACAAACTGATACAGGCTAATTTTTGGGTGTTTCGTGACTGCGACTGTCAAAACGGAACATCCGACCGAGCCCTGGTTGGTATGACCATGTATGTACACTTATACAATGTCGATATCGATATCAAAACGCTCGATCTGATGAGCATTTCAGCCGCGGCTCAAATCAATCATGCGTCAGCAAGTTACCATATACAGTTATTTGGCGTAACCGAAGCCGTGGATTTGGCAAACCTTCCCACCGTCGGCAATCTCAACTATGATAATTATACTAAGATCATGGCTGAATGGGATAATCTCAAGAAGTCGTTAAAGTCCGATTCAAAAGTTGACCCTGTGATCATTCCAAATATAACCCCCGTTAAGCTGCCTGGTTATTGATTGACCCAGGGAAAACGATTGTAGCCTCAGCATGACCGACTTAAAACTTCACATCCAGTCCCAGTAAGAAATTTGCCGGCGCCTGCGGGAAAAAGTAGTTGTAGTTGACCACTTTGCCGCTTTCGATATCCGGATAGGTAGCGCCGTTAGCCTCATACTTTTCGCTGAAGATATTATTGATCATCAGTGTGATGCCAACATTCTTCACTGCCTTCATACTGAAATTATAATTTAGTCTCAGTCCGTTAACAAAATAGGAATTCAGGTAGCGGTTAGATGCAGGGTCTGTTGGCGGGTAACCCGGCGGATCGATGTTCGATGTATTATCCAGGTGCTGCCGACTCACATATTTGCTGATGAACGCGATCTCGCCGCCTTTGAACGGCCTGTAGCTGATCTCGCTTGAACCGACAAAATCGGGCGAAAAAGAAATATCGGTGCTTTTCGAAAGATTTTCCACCACCGTGTTATTATCATAGTCCGTAAACTGGGCGGGGAAGTTTTTCACTTTGTTACTGCTCAGCGCAGCGGTCGCTGCCCAGGTCAGTTGGTCGCTGATCTTAAACCTTCCGTCAAACTCTAATCCCGCCCGGTAGCTCTCAGGTACGTTACTTCGGATCTGGTCGCCCACATCGTTCAGAGCACCGGTCAATACCAACTGGTTATGATAAAGCATGTAATATGCATTAAGACCGCCGGTAAAAATTCCCCTCGAAGTGCGGTAACCCATCTCAAAATCCTTCAGGTTTTCCGGTTGCGGCCGGGTTGCCGGCGTTGAAGCTATGTAATCGTCCCGGTCGGGTTCGTGATTACCCACCGCAAATGAGAAATAGACTTTGTCGCGCGGATCAAAATTGTACGTGGCCCCGGCTTTCGGGTTAAAAAAATCCATTTCATGCAATTGGGTCACGTCTGTCAAATTATCATCCAGCCCAACTATCGAATAATAGACATGGCGGTACTGCATATCGGCATAAAGCGTTAATTTCCCAACGGTATAGTCGGCCCGGCCAAAAATGTTAAAATCCTTCTTGCTGGCAGTACTGTAAACGTATTGGTAATCGGGTGGAATATTGGTGCTCTCCTGCGTCCACTCGATGTTGTCATAATGCGCGCCTTTGTACTCGTTGCCCGCGCCGCCAAGAATAACACTCAGATCCTTCTGAGGCTGATACTTGAAATTATAGGTAAATCCGTAGAATTTATTGTTGAGCCATAGGCGTCTTGTCAGATCGGTTGTGCTGATCGTGTCCGCGCCGATAACAACAGGCGTAATGCCATAGTTGGCGAGCGTCTGTGCGGGCTGATATTCTTCATAGTAGCCGTACCCGTGCGTGTAATGCAGCGCGCCGCTGAACGACAATGCGCTGGTTATCTGCTGATCGACCAATAGCTGGTAATGATCCTGCCAGTAATTGTCGGTTTGATTTTTGTAAAACGTGCCGTTTGGCTCGAGTCCGAGGTCGTTGTAAGTACGGTTTCCGGCCCTCAAACTATCTTCAGGCACGCCATCCCAGGCCTGGTAAGTATGCTCGACGCCCGAGATGGTAACGAACCGTACCACCGTGCTTTTGCCATAATAGGCGCCCGTCAGGAAATAGGACTTAAGGTCGGCAAAGCCCCTGTCGATATAACCATTGGAATAAATGCGGGACAGCCTGCCATCGAAAGTGAATTTACCGTCAAGCAGCCCGGTACCGGCATTGATCGTATTCTTTATCGTTCCATAGGAGCCGACCGTGTTATTCAATTCCAGGTAACCTGTATCTATCCGGGTCGTCGTTTGGATATTGATGCTCGCGCCAAAAGCGCCGGCGCCGTTGGTTGACGTGCCTACTCCGCGCTGAACCTGGATATTATCGACCGATGATGCAAAGTCAGGAATGTCAACAAAGAATACGCCCTGCTCTTCCGAGTCGTTGTAAGGAATTCCGTTTATGGTGACGTTGATCCTTGTCGCGTCAGACCCGCGAATATGGATCCCCGTGTAGCCAATACCGGTACCGGCATCGGCAGTGGTAACCACGGACGGCGTCTGGTTCAGCAGGAAAGGCAGGTCCTGTCCAAGGTTATTCTTTTGGATATCCTTTTTATCCAGGTTGGTATAAGCGATCGGCGATTTTTCGGAAGCCCGTAACGCGCTAACCGTTACCTCGTCGGTAATGATGCTCCCGCCGCTCAATTGGAAATTGATCACAGTGTCGGCTTTCAACATAATGTTTTGCGTAAAGGGCTGGTAACCGATATACGATACCCGGATAAAGCAAGCGCCTGCCTTCAGACCGCTGGTATTGTAATTGCCTTTGGCGTCAGTGCTGGCCACCATGTTTTGATTGATACTTACTGTCGCGCCGGGCAAAGCAGCGCCGGTTTGCGCGTCAGTTACTTTTCCTGAAACGGAAAGTTGAGCCGCGGCCAGGAAAGGCAGCAGCAAGGCGGAAACCGCCAGAACAAAATTTTTCAAAATGAATTAAACTAATTGAGTTAAACCATCTGCGTATCAGGGTTAACACGCAGTACACTTAACTTTTTACCTCTCCCTACGCCGGCATTACCCGGATCAGGTGCTTGTTCCAAGTCGGAAGTCGGAAGTCAGAAGTCGGAAGTCCGCATGCAGGACTCAAGACTTAAGGCTTTGGACTTTAGACTCAAACAATGGGTTTGATCTCAGCCTGTCTTTCAGTTTGATCGCTCAAAGCAAGGCACCCCTTGAGAATTATGGAGCAAATATATGTTTTTAGTCGGGAAGTCAGAAAGTCCCCGTAAGTCCGGAAGAATAATTCCGGTATTGTCAGAGAGTTAATTCGCTTGCGCCTGGAAAATTGGCGCCTGGAAATTATCGTTTTGTTTGAGCAGGCGCACAACCTTTACAAAGCGGCGCTTGTACGTATCGTCCATTGAACTTATGGTAACGCAGTATTCTTTTCCCGAGGTTGAGTGGATAAACCGCAACTCGTTGCCTTCATTGCTATAAACAATACCCATATGCCCGATGGAATGCGGGTGATGGCTTTTGGTTCCTTTGAAAAGAATGACATCGCCCGGACGGGCATCTTCGATACTGATCTCCCTGCCGGCATTTGCGAAATCGGCAGACGAGCGCGGCACGATAGCATTGAAGCTTTTGAAAACATAACTCACGAAGCCCGAGCAATCAAATCCGTAAGATGGATCAGATGATGCATCGCGGTACGGAATGCCGATTAACGATTGGGCAAAATACAGCAGATTGTACGGTGAGATCGTATCGGTATTGCAGTCGGGATATGAAAATACGTGCGTTTTCGCCTCAGCCTTGTGCGTGTGTTTTTTTTTATGCGCGTAGGCTGCACTTGCCAAAAGCACGCATAAAAACAAGAGGACTGTCAGGGCCAGCGATCTTTTCATTCTTTGGTTCGAAGGTATTTCTTTTTAATTAAAATCCTAAATTTTTACGGAATAAAAGTTAACAATGTTTGTTTGCCCGGGGACAGTCCTATGTAGAAAAGATAATATTCTTTCCGACTTCCGGTCTTACGCGGACTTTCGGACTAAAAACTTACCTTTGCAGTCCTTTACAATACATTGTTATGCTACGTACACACACTTGCGGCGAATTAAATATCAGCCATTTAGGCCAGCATGTTACTTTATGCGGATGGGTTCAGAAATCGCGCGACCTGGGGGGAATGACCTTCATCGACGTGCGCGACCGTTATGGTTTAACCCAGTTGGTGTTTAATACCGACAGTGATGCCGCTTTACGCGAAAAGGCGCGTGGCCTGGGTCGCGAATTTGTGATAAAAGCCAGCGGAAAGGTGATCGAACGTACCAGCAAGAACACCAAAATACCAACCGGAGAGATCGAGATCGCCGTGGAGGACCTTGAGATATTGAATCCTGCGAAAATACCTCCCTTCCTCATCGAGGACGAGACCGACGGCGGCGAGGAATTGCGCGCTAAGTATCGTTATTTAGACCTTCGCCGCAACCCGATACGTAACAACCTGGTATTGCGTCATAAAATGGCACAGGAAGTGCGCAGGTATTTAGACGGACTTGGCTTTATCGAGGTAGAAACACCGGTATTGATCAAATCGACGCCTGAAGGGGCGCGCGACTTCGTGGTGCCAAGCCGTATGAACCCGGGCGAGTTTTATGCCCTGCCGCAGTCGCCGCAAACCTTTAAGCAATTGCTGATGGTCAGCGGCTTCGACCGTTACTTCCAGATCGTGAAATGTTTCAGGGATGAAGACCTGCGCGCCGACCGCCAGCCGGAGTTTACCCAGATCGATTGCGAGATGGCCTTCATCACGCAGGAAGATATACTGCATATTTTCGAAGGAATGACCCGGCATCTTTTCAAAATGGTAAAGGACATTCATTTCGGCCCATTCCCGCGCATGCACTATGCCGAAGCGATGAAGAAGTATGGGTCCGACAAACCGGACATCCGTTTCGGGATGGAGTTTGTAGAGCTAAACGATGTAGTTAAAGGCAATGGGTTCGCTATTTTTGATAATGCCGAGCTGGTTGTCGGCATTAATGCCAAAGGCTGCGCGGATTATACCCGTAAGCAAATTGATGAGCTGACCGACTGGCTGAAACGGCCGCAGATAGGCGCCGGCGGAATGATCTATTGCCGTTATGGCGTGGACGGTACGTTAAAATCGTCGGTAGATAAATTTTATAGTGAAGGCGATCTGACCAACTGGGCTGCTGCTTTTAATGCAGCGCCCGGCGACCTGATGCTGGTACTTTCCGGACCGGCTGACAGGGTTCGCAAACAATTGAATGAGTTACGACTTGAAATGGGTAACCGCCTGGGCTTGCGAAATAAAGATGAGTTCGCACCGCTTTGGGTGACCGACTTCCCGCTGCTGGAATGGGACGAGGAAACCGGCCGTTATCATGCCATGCATCACCCCTTCACTTCGCCGAAGCCTGAGGACATTCCGTTGCTCGACACGGCTCCCGGCAATGTGCGCGCTAATGCTTACGACTTAGTGATCAACGGCACCGAGATTGGTGGCGGTTCGATACGTATCCACGATAAGGAATTGCAGGCCCTGATGTTCAAGCACCTTGGTTTCAGCAAGGAAGAGGCGCAAAAACAATTCGGCTTTTTGATGGACGCCTTTGAATACGGCGCGCCGCCGCACGGCGGTATCGCTTTCGGTTTCGACCGCCTATGCTCGATATTCGCCGGACTGGATTCCATACGTGATGTAATGGCCTTCCCGAAGAACAACTCGGGCCGCGATATCATGATCGATACGCCTTCGACCATTTCACACGAACAGATGAACGAGCTGAAAATAAAAACGACTGTATAATTTTCGGCGGAAAAGTGAGTTAAGGTTTAAAAGATATTGTGCATGAAGAAATATTTACTCCTCTTAACGTTGTTCGTTGTGGCGATCTCATCCTGTAAAAAGGATAGTTTCGACCCCGTAAAACAGGCGGCTGCAGACGATGCAGCTATACAGAATTATATCAAGGCCAACAATATTACTGCCACCAAGGATCCGTCCGGATTGTATTATGCGGTACTCGTCCAGGGAACGGGCGATTATCCCAGCGCTAATTCTACAGTTACGGTTAACTCTACCGGGAAACTATTAGACGGAACGGTATTCGATACCGAGGCGGGCTTGCAGGTATCCCTGGCCAACGTGATCAAAGGCTGGCAAATAGGTCTGCAGCATATCAATACAGGCGGTAGAATAATGCTCATGATCCCATCGGCAATGGGATATGGTAACCAAAGTCAGCAAGGCATCCCAAAAAATTCTGTGCTCATCTTTACGGTTGACCTGCTCGGTTTCAACAACTGACAAACGAAAATCTTACGGTAAGGGCGGTTTACACAAACCGCCCTTTATTTTTTATATTCGGTAAAAATCCCGTAGTATGAAACCATCATAAGCTGCCGTTAAAAAAATAAAACAGCTTATGATAGCTCCATCGCCATTAAAAAAAAATTAATTTGATGAAAAAACTTGCCGCCCTCCTGTTGTCATTCCTCACTTTACAGGCATTCGCGCAATCGCCCGACCTGAAGGCAATAGCCGCCCGCAAGGCTGATTCAATGTTCAAACAAACGGTAGCCTGGCGCCGCGATTTCCACGAGCATCCTGAGTTGGCCAACCGCGAGGTGCGCACGGCTGGTATTGTCGCCGATTACCTGAAATCGCTGGGCATGGATGTGAAAACGGGTATAGCCACGACCGGCGTTGTAGCCGTGTTGAAAGGCAGCCATCCGGGGCCGGTTGTGGCGCTGCGTTCCGAACTTGACGCGCTGCCGGTTACCGAACGTACGCCCGTGCCTTTCGCATCAAAAGTAACCACGACCTACAACGGACAGACCGTTGGTGTAATGCATGCCTGCGGGCACGATTCGCACATGGCTATGCTGCTGACCGCCGCAACCATTTTATCGTCTATGAAAAGCGAACTGCACGGCACGGTGAAATTTATCTTCCAGCCAGCCGAGGAAGGCGCCCCCGTTGGAGAAAAAGGCGGTGCGGAAGAAATGATCAAAGAAGGCGTGCTGGAGAACCCTAAAGTAGATGTCATCTTCGCGCAGCATATATTTTCTTATATGCCGGCCGGAACCATCACCTACCGCCCCCGCGGGGCCATGGCATCCGTGGATGATATGAAGATTATCATCAAAGGCAAAACATCCCACGGCGCCGAGCCCTGGTTCTCGGTCGACCCGATCGTAACTTCGGCTCAGATCGTCGTCAATCTGCAAACCATTGTAAGCCGCAACATCAACCTGAAGGAAAACCCCGCGGTAGTGACGGTAGCTGCGATCAATGGCGGAACGCGGCATAACATCATCCCCGAAAAGGTTGAAATGTTAGGCACGCTGCGCGCGTTTACGGATGCTGACGAGCAAACGCTGATATCCCGTGTGAGAAAGATAGTAAACAGCGCTGCCGATGCCATGGGGGCGACAGCTGAGGTTTATATCCCCTTCAGCGTGCATTACCCGGTAACTTACAACGACCCTTCGTTGACCTCGCAAATGCTGCCAACGTTGCAGCAAACGGCAGGAACGGATAATGTGATCCTTGGCGCGCCGATGACAGTATCGGAAGATATGAGCTATTTTCAGCAAAAGGTACCCGGCCTCGATGTTTTCCTTGGCGGGATGCCGAAGGGCTCAGATCCGAAAACCGTCCCGTCGAACCACTCGGCTGATTTTTTTATCGATGAAAGCGTGTTTCCGCTTGGTGTTAAAACCTTGTGCAACTTAACTTTGGATTATATGAATGAGAAAAAGTAAATAATAACTAAATTTACCGTTCGGAAAGTTATGGGCCGCCGGTTATCAATAGTTGTTTTCTCATTTTTTGCAGGAATGCTTTTTTCGCAGGACATCCGTGCAAAAACATTGCCACCTGACAGTGCGCACCACGCTGATTCAATCAGCACGCGCAAATTATTGACGGGTATAATCAGCAAAGTGATTGAGGCGTCGGGTAGTTTTGATGTAGGCGCCGTGGGCGATCTGTACACGCCGAACGCCCTGGTTGCTGACGAGCAGCCGCCCTTTTCATGGAATGGCCCTACGGCCGGCGCGCAATGGATCGGGAGTATCGAAAAAACCTGCAGGGACCTTAAAATAAAACGGCTGAAGGGCCGGATGGGGCATATCAGCGTTTACCTGCAAAGCGATGAGAGCGTTTATGTGATCGTGCCGGTCACCTATACCGGCGATGCGCATGGCGACTCGTTCGAAGAGTCAGGGGCGTTTACCTTTGTCTTCCGCCTGGTAAACGACAGATGGCTGATCAAAAGCCAGGTCTGGATGCCGAGGAAGGGGTTGTAGTTTAAGTCCGAAGTCCTGGGTTCTAAGTCTTATCCTATTTCAATATGAAAATTCTTCTTATTGCCTTGGTGTTTTCGTTTGCATATGTTTCTTGTCATGTGCAGGGCAATGGTCACAGTAATGATAAACCAGCGGCAGCTTTTAAAAAAGATACGGCAATCAGCAAAGAATATATGGATTGGGACAGTGTTAAAATAAATGGCCACTTACCTATTATAAGCCATTTTAAAAATGCAAAAGAACTATTGGGGAAACCGGATAGTATGATAACCCCTAATTATACTGACGTAAGCAATTCTTATAACGATGAAAAATTTAAATACTGTTATTTTAAAGGCGTCACATTTGAAAAATACAACGATACATTAGTGTTCAGGAATATAGAGTTCAAAAAATCAAGCAACTGGTTTATGTCGTATCGGGGAATCAAATTCGATAAAGAGACAACCATTGCTGATATTGAAAAGCTTTTTCCAATGTCATTAAAAAACAATTCACTCTCGGGAACAGACATGGATAAGTTTTTGATAATAACAGTCAGGACCGCCAAACCCGGAATTGATAATGCCGATAACTGGGTATTTACTTTCGAAGAAAAACATGATAAGTTGATTAAATTAGAATATTGGATCGACGATTGAGATCAAAGCAGCACGAGTGTCCCCTGAATGTTAATATGTTAATATAATTCTATTGACCCTGCTTCAATACCGCAGTAACTTTATTATGTCAGTTAAAGTTACTTTCTATTGTTAGTTTGGTTTGATTAAGTTTCAGGTTAGCCGGGGTCCAAGGCCCGGCTAATTGTTTTATAACCAGACCTACTTTCGACGACCAATTTCTGATCGCCGAATTCCGACTTCCGACCTCAAAATTTTCCCGTACCTTTGCAGCTCTTATGAGCACGAGCGAGATCAAATGCCCGCATTGCGGACAGTGGACCATGTGGCAGGGTGATGTGGACGACCGGTGCATCAATTGCGGCGAATTTCTGGATTCTCGCCGCTTTTCCCGTGAGGTGGAAAAGAAGATCAACAAACAGTTGAAGACGGAAGATGACTATTTCGCCATAAAACCCACCGATGGTGAGCTGACGCGCATGTTCAAAGGCTTTTTCAATTTCTTCCGCTGGAGCGCTTATTATGTTCAGCTCGTCATTTTCGTCTTTGTTACCATCCTGATGGCCATCATCAGCCTGCTTGCAGCTTGATTCAGTTTGCAGTTCCCGGTTTGCAGTTTGCACAATTTGAGTTTATACAGTGCAAACTGCCCAGTGCCTGCTGCAAACTAAAATCTTTATTTTGGTTGCAACCTAATGATCTTTTTTATTAGTAAATTTGGTTATCACCAGTACTTAAATTTATGAGCGGGATCAGCGAAATCAAATGCCCGCATTGCGGGGAATGGACGAAGTGGAGCGGCCATGCCGAAGAAACTTGCGGCAAATGCGGCCAGCCTCTCGACCCGTTTCGTTTCTCGCGCGAGGCGGAAAAAAAACTTGGCAAACCCAAGAAAAACCGAAAAGCAGATTTCTTTCCGATTAAAAAAACCGATGGGCCAATTTCGCGTGAGCTGAAAGGCTTTGTGAATGCCATGGGCTGGATCGTTTTCTATTCGGAAGTTGCATTTTACATCGGTGTGATCGCCGTGATTGCGATATTAGGGTTCCTTGCAGGCTAAATGAAGACCCTTCTGAATCCGTGGTTCATAGTGGGATGCCTGATATGGACTACAGTGATGATCACGCGCAAATCGGGCCATCCGCTCCCGCCGCTTATCAACGGCTATGTAGATGATGCTTTTGCTATACCTGTGATCGCCAATCTTTCCTTATGCTATATGCGGGCCTTTGTGATCCACAGCAATTATTATGTGCTTTCTGCCTGGAAGGTCACGTTCATCGTTATCTACCTGACTTTCGTTTTTGAAATTTTCCTGCCATTAATATCCAAAACCTATACCATGGACTGGATAGACGCGGCCCTTTATGTCTTAGGCGGACTTTTCTTCTATTTCGTGATGAACCGACCTTTGTTAAATCGTAAATCTTCAGACCTCTGACCTCAGACTTCCGACTTCTTATTGTTTAACAAAATCATAAGGATCATACTCTACAAAATCAGCCACCTTCACTCGAACGCCCGTAACCTTGCCATCCTGTACCGTGAAAGGGAATATCGCTTTGCCCAATATCGGGTCGGAGAAGGTCACATAAAATCGGTTGCCGCCCAACGGCTGAAGTTTTGCATACATGCGGGTATGGTGCTCAAAACGCATTTCAAGATCATTATTGGCACCCTGTGTTACCGTCATATTGCCGTACAGGTCGTTTGTATATTTGCCGATGTAAGCCGAGGCCGGTAACGCAGGAGGATGATTCATGGCTACGGTATCACGGAGCAGTTTATCCTTTGCATCCGACCTTTGCCGTTGGTTCTTGAAATAAGAAAGATACTTTCCGTTAACGTCTTCAAAGGGTTTTTTCAGGTAGGTATCTATAATATCTCATTCCAAGGCCTCAAAATGGCCCTTTTGATCCGTACTCGTCAAAATACTAATACCCAGGTGATCTTGCGTCAGCAGCGTAACCGACGATACATATCCATTCACCCCGCCTGTATGCATTACTACGCGGTGATTGCTATAATTCTCCAGTTCCCAGCCCAGGCCGTAAAGTGAATAATCCACTTCGCCATTAGGGTGTTCATCCTCGCCTACAATATCCTGTGGTTCGCGCGTAAGCTTGATAGCTTGGGCGGGTATTACCTGTCTCTGGCCCACTTTGCCATCATTCAGCAGCGCCATTACCCATTTGCTCATATCATTTACAGAGGAGCTGATCGCTCCCGCAGGCGCCAGCCCATCGATCTGGCAATAGGGAATCGTGGTTAACTGGCCGTTCACAAGCGTGTGTGGTACGGTTCGGTTGAGCGATTTCATGATATCGGAAGTCAGCGCCAGTGTGTTACCCATGCCCAGCGGCGCGAAAATATTCTCCCTTAAATAAGTTTCCCAGGGCTTTCCGGTCACTACCGGGATGATCTGCCCAGCCGTCAAAAACGCCGAGTTAGTATAACCCCATTTGGTGCGGAAAGGATAAGCGGCATGTACATGGCTCATCTTTTCCATCACCTGGTCGCGGGTCAGGTCGGTATTATAAAAAGTAAAATCGCCCTGGAAGGTGCGGAACCCTATGCGGTGGCACAGCAGGTCGCGTACGATGGCCATTTGCGTCGCCAGGGGATCTTCCAATTTCCATTGCGGCAGGTACTTGGTCACTTTATCGTCGAGTGATAACTTCCCTTCCGTTTGGAGCATGGCCAGCGCGGTTGCGGTGAACGCCTTGGTATTGCTGCCGATCATGAAAAGCGTATTCTCATCCACCTTGTTGTTCAGCCCAAGCTCTTTAATGCCGTAGCCTTTCATCATCACCACCTTGTTATCCTTTACAATACAAACCGCTACGCCCGGTATGCGCCAGCTGGTCATGGAGCGATTGATATAGTTATCCAGGCTGTCTTTGATGAACTTGCTGCGGTCGATCTTTTGTGCCGAAGCTGATGTAACGATTATAATACTAATAAGCAGCAGATATAGCTTTTTCATGTCGGAATGATTAATTTGCGGGGCTATCCGGTCAAAAATAACGCAAATAAACATTGTGCGGATACAAATTCTCAATTAACTGAACTATTAAATTCATCCAGATGAAAACCAGGTTTTATCACTTAGGGGTTGCTTCATTTACCCTTATTTTCCTGCTTGGCTTGCAGACCAAAGTCAACGCCCAGCGCGGCGGCATCAACTGGGCCAAAGACGGCTACCAGTATTACCAGACCGAACGCGGAGGCAGTGCGATATTCGAGTACGACACGCGCGATTCGGCTAAAAAAACACCGATTATCACTAAAGAAATGCTCACGCCGGAAGGAAAAAAACCGCTGACGGTTAGCGGATTTGCCTTTTCGGAGGACGGCAACAAGGTGATGATATTCACCAATACCAAGCGTGTGTGGCGCTACAATACCCGCGGCGATTACTGGGTATATGACCTGAACGCCAAGACTTTGAAACAATTGGGCATCGGCAAACCGGAATCATCGCTGATGTTCGCCAAATTTTCGCCCGACGGCAGCAAAGCCGCTTATGTAAGCGAGCATAACCTGTATGTAGAGGACCTGGCAACAGGCAATATCAAACCGCTGACCACCGATGGCGAAAAAAGGATAATCAACGGCACCTTCGATTGGGCCTACGAGGAAGAATTTGATTGCCGCGACGGTTTCCGCTGGTCGCCGGACAGCAGGTCGATCGCCTACTGGCAGATTGATGCGCGCAAGATCAAGAATTACCTGATGCTGAATACAACGGATTCGATTTATCCCTTCACTGTCCCGGTTGAATACCCTGTTGCGGGCGAAGATCCAAGCTCGTGCAAAGTGGGTGTGGTGGATATCAATACCGCTAAAACCACCTGGATCGACGTTCCCGGGGATAAGATACAGCATTATATCCCACGCATGGAATGGACAACAAACTCCGGCGAGATCATCCTGGAGCAGCTGAACCGCGCGCAAAACGACAGCAGGATATATGTGGGTAATGTTTCGGATGGCAGCACGCACATGATCCACGAGGAAACATCCGATACCTGGATCGACGGAAAATCGCGCTTTAATAACGGCAACCCGGTTGGTTGGGATTGGCTGAAGGATGGCAAATCCTTCGTCTGGGAAAGCGAGAAGGATGGCTGGAAACATGTGTACCGAATCGGGCTGGATGGTAAGGAGACATTGATCACCAAAGGCAATTATGATGTCATCAACCTGAGCTGCGTGGATGAAGCCAACGGCTTTGTCTTTTTTACCGCTTCGCCGGATAACGCTACCCAGGCTTATCTGTACAGGGTAAAATTAAACGGTTCGAGCAAGAAACCCGAACGTGTAACTCCGATGGACCTGCCCGGCACGCATAGCTATACCGTTTCGCCGAATGGCAAAGTGGCGATGCATACATTCTCCAATAGCTATACGCCTTATCAGAGCGAGGTAGTGAGCATACCCGACAACAAGCACATCAGTGGCGTCCACATGCATGTTAATGCGGATGCTAAGAACAAGCCAGTTTTCTTCAAAGTGAAAACGGTTGACGGCATCGAGATGGATGGCTGGATGGTAAAGCCTTTGAATTTTGATTCGACAAAGAAATACCCGGTTGTATTTTCGGTTTATGCTGAACCTGCCGGTTTGACGGTCGCTGATCGTTATGGCGTTGGCCGAAACGGGCTTTACATAGGCGACATGGCCAAAGACGGTTATATCTACATGGCTATCGAGGGACGCGGCGCGCCTGCACCAAAGGGAGCAGCATGGCGTCATTCGATCTACAAAAATATCGGGATCATTAACATCCGCGACCAGGCTATGGGCTGCAAAGAGATACGCAAGTGGCCTTTTGTGGATTCAACGCGTATCGCCGTCCACGGCTGGAGCGGCGGTGGTTCGACTACGCTGAACCTGCTGTTCCAATATCCGGACCTTTACCAAACCGGTATTGCAGTGGCAGCAGTAGGCTGGCAGCTTTCGTATGACAACATCTACCAGGAGCGCTATATGGGCGTACCTACCGATGACGCCAGCCGTGCGCCATTTATTAAAGGATCGCCGGTTACTTACGCTAAAAACCTGCGTGGTAACCTGTTGTATATGCACGGCACAGGCGATGATAATGTGCATTACCGCAACGCGGAGTTGCTGATCAACGAACTGATCAAATACAACAGGCAATTTGACCTGATGTCGTACCCGAACCGTTCTCATGGCATATTCGAAGGCGAAGGCACCACGTTGTTCCTTCGCACGAAATTCACCAATTATTTGAAAGAGCATTGCCCTCCGGGCGCAAAATGATGGTAGAGGTCTGATCTGAAAAGATATATCAAATCGTTATCAAAAAAAAGAAGCCTCCGAATGGGGGCTTCTTTTGTTAACAGGGTTTTGGTTTAAAACGGCATATCGTCGGCGCCCGCCCTGAAACTGTCATTTGCAGTGCTTTTGCTTCCCGGACGACCATTGCCATTAGCATCTTCAAAATCGCTCTTGCGGCCCAGCATCGTGAAGTTTTCTGCTACCACCTCGGTGGTGTACTTTTTGATACCTTCTTTGTCCTCGAAAGAGCGGGTACGTAACTTCCCTTCAATGTAAACCAGCTTGCCTTTTTGCAGGAATTTCGCCGCGAGGTCGGCCAACCCTCTCCACATCACAATATTGTGCCATTCGGTTTGCTCCACACGCTGACCATCCTTGCTAAACGTTTCTGACGTGGCCAGCGGGAAGCTCGTAACCGAAACTCCCCCATCAAGACTCCGCAGCTCGGGGTCTTTACCTAAGTGACCGATCAGGATCACTTTATTAATCCCAGACATAGAAAAATATTAAAACAGCTAATTTTTACTTATAAATTAAAAAACTTAGTTAGAAAAACATTTATGATTTTGGGCAAAGCTAACATTTTTATATTTTTTACTTCTATGAAAAAATATTTTTGTTCTAATTTAATTGATTGATTTTCTACATGTATGAACTGCGCGTGGATACGCTGATGCGTAAGCAAATGCAGTTTTTCGGGATAACACGCAAGTATCCTGAAGGTGTCGCCAAGGGGCTTGTGTGTGTGTAACAATTTCGTTACGTCGCCGGGGTCGATATAAGAAGGTGTTTCGATCAGGGGCAGGTCGTACATATTGGCCCAGATATCGGTGTCATCACGCTTATTCATCAGTACTTTATCACCATCTGTAATTAACAGGTAGTTGAAATAACGGTCCCGAACCGTTACTTTCTTAATTTTTTTAGGTAATATACTGATTTTATTGTTATTAAAAGCAAAACAGCCTTGTCTGACCGGGCATATTTTACAATCGGGTAATTTGGGTTTGCATAGCACTGCCCCGAATTCCATCATGGCTTGGTTATGAAGTGCCGGATGGTTACGGTTCAGCAATTCATCAGCGAGGCTCTGGAAGAGCTTTTTGCCTTTGGTTGAATTGATAGGTTCATCGATACCGAAATACCGGGCCAGTACCCGGAAAACATTGCCGTCAACCACGGCTTTGGCCTCATCGGCTGCAAAGGATGAGATCGCTGCTGCGGTGTATTCCCCGATGCCTTTCAATTTGATCAGCTGGTCATACTTCGTTGGAAAGATGCCGCCGTATTGCTCAGTAATCTGGCGGGCGGTCTTCAGCATGTTCCGGCCGCGGGAATAGTAACCTAAGCCCTGCCATAACCGGAGAATTTCGTCTTCCGGGGCGGCCGCAAAAGATTTGACATCAGGGTATGCCTCGAGGAAGCGATAAAAATACGGCATGCCTTGCTCTACCCTGGTTTGCTGTAAGATGATCTCGGACAGCCATATAACGTAAGCATCTGAAGTATCGCGCCAGGGCAGCGCGCGTTTGTTTTTGAGATACCAGCGGGCAATTTCGTCCGGGAAATTCATGGGTGCCAAATGTAATACGATATGTTACAATTGTAACGTTTATGTTTAAAATGTCGTTCGTACAAAAAAAATGTGTTAATTATTTCAATAATTGCCAATAAAGCGATAGTTTTGCAACCCCAAAAGAGTTAAGTATTTACAAAAAATTAATAAACATAATCTGATATGACTAAGGCAGAAATTATAGCTGAGATCTCATCAAAAACTGGCATCGAGAAAGTTGATGTGCAGGAGACTGTTGAGGCATTCTTCAAAGTTGTTAAGTCGTCTATGGTGAACGGCGAAAATGTGTATGTACGCGGCTTCGGAAGCTTCGTAGTAAAAAAGAGGGCGAAGAAGACAGCGCGCAATATTTCTAAAAATACAGCTATAATAATCCCTGAGCACTTTGTTCCCAGCTTTAAGCCTGCAAAAACTTTTGTTGACAAGGTAAAAACTGGCAACAAAAAGGCGGCAAAGTAATTTTTAGGGAATGAACCGGAAGCAAATAATCGTTTTAGCCGTAGTTTTAGCTATCTCCGGTTATTTGTATTCGCTCCCGCCCAGGGGTTTAATAAAGCCCAAGGTCACCAAATCGGGTACGGGTGTTGTGGCGGGTTCCCGCCAGCCGGTTTCCAACGTAACCGTCGAAGATGTATCGGCGGGAGCAAAGTCTGCCATCGGAGCGGCGCTTACCGCAACGATAAACGATTTGGAACAGCAGCTGAAAAACGCCTCGACCGATGCCGATAAGTTACGCCTCACTAAAACACTGGCCAAACAGTGGGATGACGACAATCAGCCTGCTCCGGCGGCTTTTTATTACCAGGCGGCGGCGCAGAAAGATAACAGCTTTGACGACTGGCTGAACGCGGGTAACCGTTTCAACGACGCCTTCAAAAGCACACAAGATACATCGGTTCAGCCGGCGTTTGTGGCCAACGCCATTGCCGACCTGAAGAATGCGGTTAAGCAGAAGCCTGATGATCTTGACGCCAAAACAAGTTTGGGTATAGCTTATGTGAACCAAACAAGTTTAGGT
This sequence comes from Bacteroidota bacterium, assembly GCA_018266935.1. Taxonomy (GTDB): domain Bacteria; phylum Bacteroidota; class Bacteroidia; order Sphingobacteriales; family Sphingobacteriaceae; genus Mucilaginibacter. The sequence continues at coordinate 17,858 of JAFDZL010000488.1, forward strand.
ATTACGGACCCGGATGGCGGTTCGCCAATGCAGGGCATTATGCTGCTGCTGGATGTGGTGAAAAAGGATCCGGGGAATTACAAGGCTAATTTAAGCCTGGGACAATTTGCGATACAGTCGCGTCAGTTTGACAAGGCGGTAACGAGGTTCAAGACGGCGATAGCCAATGCCTCAAAGAAGGACAATATTGTTGAACCCTGGTTTTTTCTGGCGGAAAGTTACAGGCAGCTGGGCATGAAAAAGGAAGCGATAGATGCTTACCAAAAATGCAAGCAAATGATACCCGACCCCGCTATCGGTCAAAAGATCGATCAGTATATAAAGGAACTAAAAAATTGATTTACACTTAAAAAAATTACTACTATGCCAAGCGGTAAAAAACGTAAAAGACACAAAATGGCTACTCACAAACGTAAAAAACGTTTGAGAAAGAACAGGCACAAGAAAAAATAAGTTGCACCGGTAACTTTTTACTGTTTCGGCAGTAAAAGCCTGTTATTGTTTCACCACTATATCAACGGCATACCCCGGGTGCGCCGTTGTTGGAAATGGAGTAGCTTTGATAAAAGAATTAATTATCGATTCGACCCCCACGGGGGCTACCATTGCGTTATTACAGGATAAACAACTTGTAGAGCTCCACAAAGAACAGGTCACTAACAATTATACTGTTGGTGATATCTATCTCGGCAGGATCAAGAAGATCATGCCGGGTTTGAACGCTGCCTTTGTGGATGTCGGGTACGAGAAGGATGCCTTTTTGCATTATCTTGACCTGGGCCCGCAGGTGCAGAGCCTGTTAAAGCTTACCAAGCTGGTGCGCAGCGGCGGTTATCAATCCAAGCTGCTGGATAACTTCAGGCCGGAGCAGGACATCAATAAATCGGGTAAGATATCGGAGGTGCTGACCAAAAATCAGCTCATCCCGGTACAGATTGCCAAAGAGCCTATTTCGACCAAAGGACCGCGTTTAAGCTCGGACCTTTCCATCGCGGGCCGCTATGTGGTTTTGGTGCCTTTTTCTGAGACGATATCCATCTCTAAAAAGATCAAAAGCAATACCGAGCGTAACCGCCTGCGCAAGATCATCGAAAGCATCAAGCCGAAGCATTTTGGGGTGATCATACGCACCGTATCTGAAGGCAAGGGCGTTACTGAAATGCAGTCGGACCTGCTGGACCTGATCTCAAAATGGGAATCGTTTATTACCCGTCTGCCGCAGGTTGAGCCAGCGAAAAAGGCTTTGGGCGAAATAGATCGCACGTCCACACTGCTGCGCGATATCCTGAACCCCGATTTCCAGCACATTTACGTCAACGATAACGCCATATATGAGGAAATACGCTCGTATGTGCACCAAATATCACCTGAATTGGAAAACATCGTCCGCCTGCATAAAAACAAGGAGCCGATCTTTGAGCATTACGGCATCGAAAAGCAGATCAAAGGGGCGTTCGGCAAAACCGTGAACCTTGCAGGCGGGGCTTATTTAGTTATCGAACATACCGAGGCGCTGCACGTGATCGACGTAAACAGCGGCAACCGTACGGCGAGCAAAGAAAACCAGGAATTGAATGCTTTCCAGGTGAATAAGGAAGCTGCCAGGGAAATTGCCCGTCAGCTAAGGCTGCGCGATATGGGCGGCATCGTGGTGATCGACTTTATCGATATGCACAGGCCGCAGCACCGTAAAGACCTGTTTGATTACCTGCGCGCTGAAATGACCCACGACCGCGCCAAACATACCATATTGCCGCCGAGCAAGTTCGGCCTGGTGCAGATCACGCGTCAGCGTGTGCGCCCTGAAATGAACATTGTTACCAGCGAGGTTTGCCCTACCTGTCACGGTACAGGTACCATCCGCCCGACCATCCTTTTGCTGGACGATATCGAAAATAACTTCAACTATATCCTCGTCGAGCAGAACGAGAAAAACATCACCCTTGCCGTACACCCCTTCCTCGAAGCGTACATCAAGAAAGGGTTATTCAATATCCAGCGGAAATGGTATTTCAAATACGGCCAGCGGATCAAGGTTAAAGCCAACCCGGCATACCAGATGACCGAGTTCCATTTCTTCTCGTCGAAGGATGAGGAAATCAAGCTTTGATGTGCAAATTTCAGATGTGCGGATGTGCAAATGAAATAGCACGTCTGCTAATGTTTCGTACCTACAGCACGAGAATTCGTTTATAATCATTGATTCTACCAACGTTTGACCCCGATGGGGTCTCGGGGCTTCAATCATACAATAAACACTATTCGTATCGTATTGCACTTTAGCATGCACCGTAGGTGCAACCTGTTTGTAGAAATTTAATTTGGAGGAACAATGCGTGCCATAGGTATGCAACAGTCCGCCACGCCTGATCGACAGAATGTTATTTTACCTTCAACAACAAACTCAGCTGATCAGGATTCATTTTCCTCACAAGATTATCATTGACAGTAACCTTCAGTACGCGGTCCCGATAATCATATTTGGCTAACTGGTCGGCGGCGTTGATCTGGTTCACGATATCGGACAATACAGAATCAAACTCCAATCGTTTGACGGCATCTATTGTAAACTCCATATTTGAAATGACTGGCGAACAATAATACTAATATTTTTAGTATTTCCTATTGTATTTATAAATTTAATCTGCACATTTGCACATCTGCACATTCGCACATCAACAAATTGGCCAAAACGAAACTCGCTTACTTCTGTCAAAGCTGCGGCTTTGAATCGCCCAAATGGCTGGGCAAATGTCCTTCCTGCGGGCAATGGAATACTTTTGCCGAAGAGATCATCGAAAAGGGAAACACGGCTGTTCCCAACTGGAAAACCAATTCCACCTCGCTGCAGCGCGCCAATAAACCCGTGCAGGTTTCCGAGATCAGTTTCGCCGAAGAAGACCGAACGCTGACGCCCGACCAGGAGTTTAACCGCGTTTTGGGTGGAGGCATAGTAGCCGGTTCGTTGGTGCTGATCGGCGGGGAACCTGGTATCGGCAAATCGACCCTTATGCTACAGCTGGCGCTGAACATGCCTGGTATGAAAGTGCTGTATGTATCGGGCGAGGAAAGCGAAAGGCAGATCAGGATGAGAGCTGAACGGTTGGCGAAGTCAGAAGTCAGAAGTCAGAGGTCGGAAGTCGGAGCCGAATGCTACGTTTTAACGGAAACATCTACCCAAAATATTTTTAAGCAGATCGAAATACTTGAGCCCAACCTGGTGGTGATCGACTCGATACAAACGCTATATTCGGCGCATATTGAATCGACGCCGGGGAGCGTGTCGCAGGTGCGGGAATGCACGGCGGAAATGCTGCGGTTTGCCAAAGAATCGTCCACGCCGGTTTTCCTGATCGGTCATATCACCAAAGACGGTATGATCGCGGGTCCGAAAATATTGGAGCACATGGTTGACACCGTTTTGCAGTTCGAGGGCGACAGGCATCATGTTTATCGTATCCTGCGGGCGGTTAAAAACCGATTTGGCTCGGCATCGGAACTGGGCATCTATGAGATGCTGGGTGATGGACTGCGGGAGGTATCCAATCCATCAGAAATTTTGTTATCCCAGCGCGAGGAACCTTTGAGTGGCATCACTATATCCGCGACATTGGAAGGTATGCGCCCGATGCTGATCGAGACGCAGGCGCTGGTTAGCGCATCGCCTTATGGCACGCCACAGCGCACCGCTACAGGCTTTGATACTAAACGAATGAACATGTTGCTGGCTGTGCTTGAAAAGCGTTGCGGCTTCAAATTAGGCGGGAAGGACGTCTTTCTGAACATTACCGGCGGCATTAGTGTCGAAGATCCGGCAATCGACCTGGGGTTGGCGGCTGCTATTATCTCATCACATGAAGATATTCCAATTCCGTTTAAAACTTGTTTTGCGGGTGAGATCGGCCTTTCGGGTGAAGTTCGGGCGGTTAACCGGATCGAACAGCGTATTGCTGAAGCGCAAAAACTTGGATTTGAACAGATCTTTATCTCCAAATACAACCTGGAATCGGGCGGTAAGGATAAAAAACGCATCGACCTTACGCGTTATTCCATCGCGATCAAAACCGTAAGCAATATAGAAGAGGTTTTCAGCGCGCTGTTCGGTTAATTGTTGTTAACCACTACAAGTTTGCGTATCCGGTTGTTATTAAAGTCCGATACATAAACATTGCCGCTCGCGTCAACACAGATACCCATCGGCGTATTAAACAGCGCCGCTGATCCGGAACCATCGGCATAACCCTGGACATTATTGCCCCCGGCCAATATGTAGAGCAACTTGCCGGCGGTAAGCTCGATGATACGTCCTGATTCATCGGCGATATATGAATTGCCGCTTGCATCGATACAAATCGCTGCCGGATAGCCTATCAATGCTTCCTGGTCCCTGCCGCCCGCTATGGTACTGATCACGCCGGCCGGTGTGATCTGCCGGATGGCGCTGTTATTCTGGTCGCTAACATACAAATTGCCATTCTTGTCAAACACCAGCCCCGAAGGTTTAGCGAATGCTCCCCAATTACCCGACGCGCTGTCAACAGTAAGATTTAAATATCCACCTGAGCGGGCGCCCGCAAACAGGCTTACGCCCCCTGTCGGTGTGATCTTACGGATCATGTTGTTGTTCTGATCGGCTACAAACAGGTTGCCTTTGCTATCAAAAGCCAATCCTGCCGGGCCGTTGAAAGCCGCCACCTTCAGTGCAGCGCCGTCAACAAAAGCCGCAACACCATTGCCCGCATAGGTACTTACGGTACCGTCGGTTCCGATCTTACGGATCACATTGTTTCCGTAATCAGCTACAAACAGGTTGCCCGAGGCGTCGATAGCCAGGCCGTGCGGCGCATAAAATTCAGCGTCCGCGGCATCGGCGTCCACATATCCCGCGGTCCCGTTTCCGGCAACAGTTGTTACCGTGCCGTCAGGTGCTATTTTCCTGATGCGGTTGTTAAAAGCATCAGATATATAGATATTCCCTTGCGCATCGGCAACCATACCTGAAGGATTGCTGAATTGCGCCCCGATGCCTGAGCCATCAAGAAAACCTGCCGTGCCGCTGCCGGCGAAAGTGGTTACCGTCCCGGAGACAGACGAAAGTCCGCTCGGTGTCGTGAAGGTGATCACCGAGCCATAACCTGTTCCGAATGCATTGGTGGCATAGGCGCGCAGATAATATGTCGTACCCGCTGTAAGGCCGGATAGATTGCTTGTATAAGTATAACTCACCCTGATAACCGGATCGGTCGTTTTAATGTCGGCCAGCGTGGGAACTTTGTTGCTGGTACTGTAAACAACACCGTTGGCGGTGATGGCGCCGGTGCCTACCGAAGTTATCGTACCGCCGCTTTGCCCAGAGGTCGAAGTCAGGTCGAGCATTACGTCCTGTGTGGTCACCGTTGGCGCGCTGTTCGTCGTTGTAGTTTTTTTACAGCTGCTTACGGTTAAAAGGACAAAAGATGATAAAAATATAATTACCGGCAGTAGAGGTCTCTTCATTTAATAATTTGTTTTATTCCAACCGGCTTCGCTGTTCGTGCTTTCAATCAGTCCGTTATCGCCGGTATTCAAAATTTTTCCGCAAACTTAACCTAATTCGGCCTAAATTCTCAACAGATTTCAATAGTAGTTGAAAATAGTTACTTCCTCAACTCATTTAACAAATATTAACAATATCGGCGCCTGGCAAAACCTTAGGGTTTGCCGCGTGTTTGCATAAAACACAATACGATGAAAACGACCATTTTATTACTCGCTCTTTTATTTTCATTGCCGGTTTTTGCACAAGTACAAAAAGCCCCTGTTCACGGGCAGGTATTTGGATCAAAACCTGACACCGCCGGCGTGATGGATGCAAGCAGATTAGCGCAATTTATGGACGGAAAAGCAAGGGTGAGCGTAGCCATACGCGGCAAGATTAGTAAGGTAACCAAAGAAAAAGGCGGTTGGTTTACCCTGGATGCTGGCAAGGGGCAAGTCATTGCTGCACATTTCAAAAATTATAACGTTACGATACCCTTCTCGCTGGCAGGGAGGACGGTAATACTGGATGGCGTAGCTGCAAAGCAGTTTGTCGCCGATGACCGGCAGCATTTGGCAGGCAACGCTCAGACCGGTAAAGAATCGTCAAAACGAAAAAGGATTAGTTTTGAAGTGAGCGGCTTGTACGTAGATCGTTGAGCGGAAAGCAAAACGGTTAGAACCTGCTTTTCCGGGTTATCAGCACTGGCTTCAGCTCAAGTTCGACGGCAAACAGTTCGCGTACCTTTTGCTCGATCTCGGTGCGATTTACGGTGGGATTTCGCCTAGCTTTGATATAACTCTCGCGGGATATTTTGTTGGCCAGGTCGCCGACGGTTTTCAGGTGAATTTCTTTCCCAAATTTCCCCGCCAGTTTCAGCCCTAAAACCGATGTCAAACAGCCGGCAATTGCAATATGCCAGTCAATGCTAAATCCTGCCAAGGAACACAACAGCGCAAACAGAAACACTCTCACCACCCAAGCTTTTGGTCCCAAAACACAAAGTTTGATGTTTAATTCTTCTTCTATCTTTTCAATGGTCTGACTTAAATTTTCCTGCGGTAAAACCTCTGATAACCTTGTTTTAGGATTTATCAACGATTTCTGCCTCCCGGTAGCCGCAGCAATTGCATGGCGCAATTTATAGAATGCTTGTTGAGTAGTGCAGGTATCTGCATGTTCAAGATTGATCTTGCTGGAAATAATATCTGCCAGCATTCTGTAGGAATTTACCCCGCCCAGGCTGTTATAATCAAATTTAATATTGAATGATTTTTCCAACCTGGCCAGGACTGCCTCAACATCTGCGGATTCGAACCTCTTTAGTCTGTTAAATTCTGTATCCATACTCACAAGTGCCTATCATATGGCACTTTCCATGCCAATATTTGATTACTTGCTCAGGTACATTGATTTTTCCTTGTACAGATGCCTGAAGTACGGATCTTCGATGTTCGGGATGAAACGGATAGCTTCGCCCGTTGATTTCATTTCCGGGCCGAGCTCCTTGTTCACTTCCGGGAATTTATCGAATGAGAATACCGGCTCTTTGATAGCGAAACCTTTCAGTTTGCGCTCGATCTTGAAGTCCTTCAGCTTATTTACACCAAGCATGATCTTCGCGGCGATGTTGATGTACGGAACATCGTAAGCTTTAGCGATGAACGGCACGGTACGCGACGCGCGCGGGTTGGCCTCGATCACATAGACTTTTTCATCCTTTATCGCAAACTGGATGTTCAGCAAACCGCGGACATTCAGCGCGCGCGCTATTTTTTCGGTATGGGCCTCCATCTGGCGGATCACGTTTTCCGACAGGTTGAACGGCGGCAACACCGCGCTCGAATCGCCGGAGTGGATGCCCGCAGGTTCGATGTGTTCCATCAGGCCGATGATATGCACGTCCTCGCCATCATGTATAGAATCTGACTCGGCTTCTTCAGCACGGTCAAGGAAATGGTCGATCAGCACGCGGTTGCCCGGCAGGTTGCGCAACAGGCTTACCACCGCTTTTTCCAGGTCCTCATCGTTGATCACGATGCTCATGCCCTGGCCGCCCAGCACATAGCTCGGCCGAACGAGAACAGGGTAACCAACTTTATGCGCCACTTCGATCGCTTCTTCAGCGCTTTCGGCAACGCCGTATTTTGGATAAGGGATGTCAAGTTCTTTCAGCAGGTCGGAGAAGCGGCCCCTATCTTCGGCAATATCCATATCGTTGAACGAAGTACCGATGATCTTAATGCCGTGCTCGTGCAGCTTTTCGGCCATCTTCAAAGCGGTCTGCCCGCCCAGCTGAACGATAACACCTTCCGGTTTTTCCAGTTCGATGATCTCGCGCACATGTTCCCAGAATACCGGCTCGAAGTAAAGCTTGTCGGCCATGTTGAAATCGGTGGATACCGTCTCGGGGTTACAGTTGATCATGATCGCCTCGAAGCCCATTTCTTTGGCCGCCAGCAAGCCATGCACGCAGCTATAGTCGAACTCGATGCCCTGACCGATACGGTTCGGGCCTGAACCCAGTACGATGATCTTCTTCCTGTCAGACACCTTCGATTCGTTCTCACCTTCATAGGTCGAATAAAAGTAAGGCGTTTTAGCCGGGAACTCCGCGGCGCAGGTATCCACCATCTTATAAACACGGCGGATGCCCAGGCCCACCCGGCGCTGATACACTTCCTCTTCGGTTACATTGGTCAGGATATGCGCAATCTGCGCGTCCGAGAAACCTTTTTGTTTCAGCGTGAAGAAAAATTCAGTTGGGATATTATTCAGGGAATAGCGGCGAAGTTCAAGTTCAAGGTTCACTATTTCCTGTATCTGGTTCAGGAACCAGCGGTCTATTTTAGTTGCCTTACGCACCGATTCGATCGGCACGCCGAGGCTCAATGCGTCATAAATATGGAAAAGCCTGTCCCAACTGGGGTTCTCCAGGCTTTGCATAATATCTTCCAGGTTGCGGCTTTGGCGGCCATCGGCGCCAAGTCCCGAGCGACCGATCTCTAAGCTCTGGCAGGCTTTCTGTAACGCTTCGATAAAGCTACGGCCGATAGCCATCACTTCGCCTACCGACTTCATCTGCAGGCCCAGGTATTTGTTGGCGCCTTTGAACTTATCAAAATTCCAGCGCGGAACTTTAACGATCACGTAATCCAAGGTCGGCTCAAAATAGGCCGACGTGGTTTTGGTGATCTGGTTTTCTATCTCATCCAGGTTATAACCAATAGCCAATTTGGCGGCTATCTTAGCAATCGGGTAACCGGTAGCCTTGGATGCCAGCGCCGATGAGCGCGATACGCGCGGGTTGATCTCGATGGCGATGATCTGCTCATCGGCCGGGTTCACGGCAAATTGCACGTTACAGCCCCCTGCGAAATTGCCGATGGCGCGCATCATTTTGATGGCCTGGTTACGCATGTTCTGGTAGCAGCGGTCGCTCAGCGTCATCATAGGCGCTACGGTGATTGAGTCACCGGTGTGGATGCCCATCGGGTCGAAGTTCTCGATCGAGCAAATGATGATCACGTTATCGCGGTTATCACGCAGCAATTCCAGCTCATATTCCTTCCAGCCTAATACAGCCTGTTCCACCAAAACCTCGTGTGTCGGCGAAGCCTGCAGACCGCGGCTCAATGCCTGGTCAAAATCTTCTTTTTTGTGTACGAAGGCTGCGCCTTTGCCGCCCAGCGTATAGCTGGGGCGTATCACCAGCGGAAAGCCGATTTCCTGGGCTGCTTCTTTTCCTTCCAGGAAAGAGTTGGCGATCCTGGATTTCGCTACGTCTATGCCTATATCGACCATCAGTTGGCGAAAAGCCTCACGGTTTTCGGTCTTTTCTATAGCTGCGGTATCTACGCCGATAACCTTTACATTGTATTTCTCCCAAATACCACGTTCTTCAGCCTCTTTGCACAGGTTCAGCGCGGTTTGTCCGCCCATGGTAGGCAACACGGCATCGATGTGCTGTTCCTGCAATATCTTTTCGATACTGTCGCAGTTCAGCGGCCACAGATAGACATGGTCGGCAATGACCTTGTCGGTCATGATCGTAGCCGGGTTGCTGTTAATGATCGATACTTCGATGCCTTCTTCCTTCAAAGAAAGCGCCGCCTGGGAACCCGAATAATCGAACTCACACGCCTGGCCAATAATGATAGGCCCCGAACCAATAATTAAAACGGATTTGATGGAGGTGTTTTTGGGCATAGTTTTTTAAGTCTTTGAGTCTTGAGCCCTAAGTCTTAAGTCAGCCCGCGCAATCAATCGACTTTGGACTATAAACTACCGACTTTGGACTTTAAATACTATGCGCTGAAAGGCGATAACCCGACTTCAGCGTCGGGGTGCAAAGATAGGTAAAATGCGCGGATGTGATAAGCGTTTTTTTAAAATTTAATATTGCCGGGTCCTAATGTAATAAGCTTGTGTATTTCTTCCGTTATAACAGCGGAATTTTTATATTTACCAGTGTACATGAACCTGTTACTATGCCTGTGTTGTTGAGACGATATTTAATGCCCCTGGTTGTTTTAAGTGTGATGATCGGTGGCTGCGCGATGTATCAATCTATCGTTAAATCCTCATTCCCTTATACCTCTACGCTAACTATTTCTGCCGCTGCGCCAACCGGTGCCGAAACCTCGGCCATCAACACCGCAACCAGTTTCGACCAGAATTTTAGCAAGAATGGCAAGATGGCCGACAAGATCACACTGGTGCGCGTTATTTCGGCCAAACTGATGTCGGTTGAGCCTACGGACTATAATATAGGTAACCTGAGCTCGGTCAAAATATACCTTTCGAAAGGGAACGGCGATGATGAAATGCTGGTTGCACAGCGCGAAGACATCAGCCCGAATGCCGGCAATAACATCACGCTTGATATCGACAATTCAAAAATGCTTGACGAATTGGTGCGCGAGCCCAGTATAAGGGTGCGTATGACTTATAAAGTGCGGCAATCTTACCGGATAGATGCCAACGTGCATGTAGTATTAGGGCTTGCGGCTTATCCGAAGCCGGCGGATAAGGACAAATAAATCGTTTTTACTCCTCTTGTAAGGCAAAGCTTACCGGAATAGTATAATGTACACGCACTGGGAGGCCGTACTTTTTGCCGGGAATCCATAATGGACTTGCACGCACTACGCGAACTGCTTCCGCATCGATGGCGTCCGATACATGCTTCATCACTTTAATGTTGGTCACCTTACCACTCTTCTCCACCACAAAGTATAACACTACGGTGCCGGTAACATTACGCGCTTTATCATGTTCCGGATAACGGATGTTTTTGGAGAGATATTCATAAAAGGCTTTCAGACCGCCATTATAATCCGGGTCGATGGTACGGGCTTTGTTATAAATACTCACGTTTCCCGCACTATCGGTAAGCGTGCCGCTTATCAGTGCGCCATCTTTATATTCTTCAGTAAAACGCCCTTTGCCATCCTCGTCTATTCCCTCGCATTTGCCATCGTGTTTACCTTCCTTTACTGTACCCCATTCTATAACCCGTTTAAACTTATTATCATATATTTTAAATGATCCGTTGCCCTCTGTGGCAAGGGCCGTTCCTGTTGAGTCAAAGCAGGCGATGATCTGCTTGTCTGTAAAATCTGTTTCCTCAATAGTTCCGGGAGGGTATCGTAATACAAGATAGGGCTTTCCGTTCGTGTAAAACCAGAACTGATCCTGGGCTATCGAGCCATCCTTATAGATAGTAATGCTTCGTTTTTTGCCGTTCCTGTAATACATAATACACTGACCTTCGTATCGTGGTGGGTCGATACGCGAAGATTGCCCTACGGATTTTGCTTTGCCGTCCAGGTAATATTCAAAAACATTGTACAACGTTGAACCCGAATCAGGTTCTTCAACTATGCGCATATAATCAGCGCTGTCGCGCACGCCCACGTAGTTGCCATTATATTTCAGAAAATAAATATTGCGCCTTTTCTGGGCCGTGCATACACCTGCCAGAAGCAGGAAAGTGACAAGGAGATATGTTTTCATTCGATTGGCGGAACAGGTCTGCCAATCTACTTAATTAATTTGTTATCTGTATCAGGGAATACCAGCAGTGGTTTGTAATTACGCGCTTCGTCCATGTCCATGTGGGCATAGGACATAATGATCACGATATCGCCAACCTGCGCCAACCGGGCCGTTGCGCCGTTGAGGCAAACCGTACCACTGCCGCGCTCACCTTTGATAACATAGGTCTCAAAACGGGCGCCGTTGTTGTTATTTACGATCTGCACTTTCTCGTTCGGGATGATGTTCGCCGCATCTATCAGGTCCTCGTCTATCGTTATGCTGCCCACGTAATTCAGTTCAGCCTGGGTCACTTTAGCGCGATGGATCTTTGATTTCAATACCTCTATGATCATGGGGGCAAAGGTAGATTATTAATTTATAGTTAGTGTCATTGACAGTTCATAGTTCACGGATCATAGTTCATAGCACACACGTCTTAAGTTTGACATGTTCGGCCATGAACTATCATCTATGAACTTAAAATCATATTATCTATCAACCTTGTATTTCCCACCTTTGCTGCCACCAAGGCCACAACATTTCTGGTTGACGGTTGAGCTGGATGCAGGTTGCCGCCGTCAGCTATCTCGAAATATTCGGCCTTGACGCTGGGTTCCAGATTAATGCGGCCAAAACATTCTTTCTGTAAAAGATCGATCTTATTCGGATCGAAATTCTCATTCAGCCAGTTGAGCGTTTTGGACAGAACAATTGCATGTTGTCTGTCTTCTGCCGAAAGGTGAATATTCCGCGAACTCATCGCCAAACCATCCGGTTCGCGCAGGATGGGACACATCACCAGCTTCACTTGCAGTTTTAGTAAATCGATCATACGGTGTATGATCAGGAATTGCTGGTAGTCCTTTTGCCCAAAGAAAGCCAGGTCAGGTTTTACGATGTCAAACAGCTTATATACCACCTGGGTTACTCCCTGGTAATGCCCCGGCCGGAATTTACCTTCGAGCAAAGTTTCCAGTTCGCCCAGGTCCAGGTGCCATTGCTCATCGGGCGCATACATCTCGTCCACGCCGGGATTGAAAAGTATATCGCAACCGGCTTGCTCAAGCTTTGCGATATCTGATTCGATAGGCCTCGGGTATTTTTCCAGGTCCTTCGGATCATTGAATTGAGTCGGATTTACGAAGATGCTGCATACCGTGACATCGCTCTGGCGTTGAGCCGACGCCAATAAAGATAAATGTCCCTGGTGTAACGCACCCATCGTGGGCACAAAACCGATAGTATAACCTTCGCCGCGCAGCTTTTCAAGGTGTTCAGTGAGCGCTTTTTTGGTGGTGAATATCTTCAATGACCCGGCGTTTTTTAAAAATGCGGCAAAATTGTGTATTTGCCCCGATATAACCAAAACTTACTTGCATAATCCGTTGGTAATTCATAAGATAATGCTTATATTTGCAGTCTCAAATTTTTTGACTTCTTTACATAATATTAATACTGATTAGAGATGGGTAAATCTAAGCTTCTGTTCATTACGCACGAAATGTCGCCTTTCCTCGAACTCACAAAAATTTCTGAAATCACCAGGCAACTGCCGCAGGCTATGCAGGACAAAGGTTACGAGATCCGTATCCTGATGCCGCGTTTCGGAAATATCAATGAGCGCAGGAACAGGTTGCATGAAGTGATCCGGTTATCTGGTATGAACATTATCATTAATGACAATGATAATCCTTTGATCATTAAGGTTGCGTCGATCCCGTCGGCACGTATGCAGGTGTATTTCCTGGATAACGAAGAGTACTTCCAGCGTAAGCACGTGTTTAGTGACAAGGATGGAAAGTTCTATACCGACAACGACGAAAGAATGATCTTCTTCTGCAAGGGCGCATTAGAAACTGTTAAAAAATTAGGCTGGGCTCCCGATATGATCCACTGCCACGGCTGGATGAGCTCGCTGGTGCCGGCTTACCTCAAAACTACTTACAAGGACGATCCGACCTTCAAAAACTCGAAAGTCGTTTACTCGGTTTATGAAAATGAATTTTCAGGCAAAATGGATCCTGATTTCGCGAATAAAGCCGTTATGACGGACATGACGGAGCACCACACCGAAGTTTATAAACCAGGCACTAATTCATCATTGCACATCGGCGCTATACAGTATGCGGACGGCGTTGTATTTGGCAGCGACAACATAGATGATGAAGTGTTAAATAATGTTAAAAACAGCCATAAACCCGTTTTAGAGTTCAATTCCACTTCTGATTTCGAAAATTATTACAATTTTTACGACGAAATTATCAATGAAGAGTTGGTACATGTTGCATAAGTTTTGATATCAGATATGAAATTTTTTCGGTTAGACTTATTGACCCTGTTGATAAGTCTTTTTATTTTGAACAGCTGCCGTAACAATGCTAATATTGGCTTGCCGGCGCCATCAACGCAGCTGAATGGTACTTTGATCGATACTTCTACCGTAATAGTTAATACAGTTACCGATGCCGGCTTTCTTGCGCCCGGCGTTACGCCGACCGATTCGGTCATTACATCAGGCCTTGCCAAAACCGCGATGGGCCTTTTCAGAGATCCGGCTTTGGGCACCGTTCAGTCTGACATCGCGGTAGGACTTCAATTGCCTGGCGGTGCAGCGTATACATTACCCAGCGGAACGATTGTTATCGATTCGGCTGTACTGGCGTTAAAATATGCCGACGGTTTTTATGGCGACTCGCTGACCTCGAAGTATAAAGTGAACGTTTACCAGTTAGGCGCCCGTCCGCTAAGCAAGACTTATTATAATACCACCGACTTTTCCGGTAACCTGGGCCCGCTGGTAGGCACACGCACGTTCTATGCCCGCACACACGACAGCGTTAAGGTATATAATATCATCGCGGGCTACCCGGATACGCTATGGAAGGTTGTTCCGCAATTGCGTATCCCTATAAGCACCAACTTTATAAATAGCATCCTGTTCAATGCCAGCAGTGATCAACTTGGATCGAATACTGTTTTTCAGAATACGGTCAAAGGACTATACATCACCATGGATCCTGCCGGAACACAAGGCGCGGGCGGTACTTTTATGTTTAACATGACCGATTCGCTCAATGTTTACTACCACACCATCAACGGCACAACTATCGATACTGCTTCGGTTGCGTTGCCGCTGTCCCAAAACCACTTTTCGCATATTATCCGCACGCCGTCGCCCGCTGTTGCCGCCGCGCTTGCCAATAATAGTCCGAACAATGTGATCTACCTGCAAGGCCTCGCAGGTTTAAAGGCAAAGATCAGTTTCCCTTACCTGAAGAATTTAGTTAATACTATAGGAAGCCACATTGTGCTTAACCGCGCCGAACTTGTTGTAACACCCATGCCGGGTACTACCATTCCGTTCAGTGCGCAGCCCAAGCTGACGATGTACCGGTATGATATCGCCCATACGCCTGTGGAACTGCAGGATGCCAGCACCAACGATGGGCGCGCCGGTGGCATCGGCGTATTCGGTGGATATTATAACCGCGCCAAAAATGAATACCATTTTATAGTTACAGGATATATCGAGGACCTGATGAACGGTTATTCTGTTGACTATGGTACCTACCTGGCTACTATCGATACTACCAATACGTCCACGGTTGATATCAACCCAACGCCGCAAACTGCAGGCCGCACGATAGCCGTGGGAACGGTTACCGATAAGAGTTCGCCATATTATGCTTCGCGGATAAAATTGAATCTTATCTATACGAAGATTAATAAGTAGGACAGTTGTCCCGTTAGATCGGGCGGGTTGATCAAGTATATGGCTCCCCGCGCTTGGCCGGTATCCAAACTTGATCAACCTCAATTAAACCTTATGACCTGATTTTACTCCAACCAGGCAAATCAAATATTGTTAGTACATTGATGTTGCTTTTATCGGGCAGCAAATTATTTTTGTACTTTTTAAATTTAAAAACTTCTATTTATGTGCGGCATAGTTGGCTATATAGGATACCGCGATGCTTACCCAATAATTATCAAGGGGTTACACCGTCTTGAGTATCGCGGGTATGACAGCGCTGGTATAGCGTTAATTGATAAAGGATTAAAAGTTTATAAAAAAGCGGGCAAGGTTAGCGACCTGGAACACTTCGTAGGGGGCGTCAATTTAAAGGGGAGCATCGGCATGGGCCATACCCGCTGGGCAACCCACGGCGCCCCGAGCGATCGCAACTCACACCCGCACTCTTCCGGTAACCGGAAACTCACCATCATCCATAATGGCATTATTGAGAACTATGCGACGATCAAAGAAGCGCTGATAGCTAAAGGTCATGTTTTTTTAAGCGATACCGACACCGAAGTGCTGATCCACCTGGTTGAGGATATACAGCAGGAAACCCGGCTCGATCTGCACGAAGCTGTTCGCGTGGCGCTGAATAAGGTAATTGGCGCCTACGCCATCGTTATCATGAGCGCCGACGATCCTGACCAGTTGATAGCCGCCCGCAAAGGCAGCCCGATGGTGATCGGCGTAGGCGAAGGTGAGTATTTCGTGGCTTCGGATGCTACGCCAATTGTAGAATATACCAAAAATGTGATCTACCTGAACGATAATGAGATCGCCTATATCCGCCGGGAGGATCTGCTGATCAAGAATATCGATAATACCGTTCAAACACCATACATCCAGGAGCTCGACCTAAAACTCGAAATGCTGGAAAAGGGTGGCTTTGACCATTTTATGCTAAAAGAGATCTATGAACAGCCCCGTTCTATCCGTGATTGCATGCGAGGCAGGATATACCCCCAGCAGGGTAAGGTGCAGTTGGGCGGGATCAAGGAATATACCGAAAAACTCAAAAATGTAGATCGTATTCTTATTGTTGCCTGCGGTACCTCGTGGCATGCGGGCCTCGTTGGCGAATACCTGATTGAAGAATACGCGCGCGTACCTGTTGAAGTGGAATATGCTTCCGAGTTCCGGTACCGCAACCCGATCATCAATGAAAAGGACCTGGTGATCGCCATTTCCCAATCAGGCGAAACAGCCGATACGATGGCGGCTATTGAGCTGGCCAAGGAAAAAGGTGCTACGATATTCGGCGTTTGCAACGTTGTAGGCGCTTCGATACCGCGCATCACCCATGCGGGTGTTTATACTCACGCAGGGCCCGAGATCGGTGTGGCATCCACCAAGGCGTTCACCGCACAGGTTACCGTACTGACGCTCATCGCATTTTATATTGCGCAGCAACGAGGTACTATCGCGCAGGGGAAACTGGTTGAATTGCTTACCGAACTGAACCAGGTACCGGAGCTCGTGGAAAAGGCGCTGCAATCGAACGACGAGATCAAAGAGATCGCGGCAAAGTTCAAGGATTCGACCAACTGCCTGTTCCTGGGCCGCGGGAGCTCGTTTCCGGTAGCATTAGAGGGCGCACTGAAGCTCAAGGAAATTTCTTATATCCATGCTGAAGGTTATCCCGCCGCCGAGATGAAGCACGGCCCTATCGCTTTGATCGACGATGAAATGCCTGTGGTGTTCATCGCCACCAAACACTCGTCGTACGAGAAAGTGATCAGCAATATACAGGAAGTAAAGGCCCGCAAAGGGCACGTTATAGCCATTGTGACCGAAGGCGACACGGATGTAAAAGCCATGGCCGATTACGTGATCGAAATACCGCAAACCAGCGAAGCGTTCGTACCATTGCTGGCAACTATACCGCTGCAGTTATTGGCGTACCATATCGCTGTAATGCGCGGGTGCAATGTCGATCAGCCGCGGAATTTGGCAAAGTCGGTGACGGTGGAATAGTGAATGGTCAATTGTGAATAGTCAATAGAGCCGATGGTTGATACTATCGGCTTTTCGATTTAACAAAAAGTTATTCATTATTGGCGATTCACCATTCACCATATAGCTAAAATCAAATAATTGTTATATTTGAATAGATTTTATCTATATGACCATTACCCAATTGGAATATATTGTGGCTGTAGATACTTACCGCAGCTTTGTTATCGCGGCTGAAAAGTGCTTTGTTACCCAGCCGACGCTCAGTATGCAGGTACAAAAGCTCGAAGATACGCTTGGGGTAAAACTCTTCGACCGCAGCAAGCAACCGGTAACGCCAACGGAGATCGGTATCGAGATCATCGAGCAGGCGCGGATCGTATTGGCAGAAAGTGAAAAGATCAGGGAGATCATCAGCGACCGGCACGATGAGCTTTCGGGTGAATTGAAGATCGGCATTATAGCCACGATTGCTCCGTATATTATGCCTAAAGCTATTTCAGGTTTTGTAGCGAAACACCCGCAAGTTAAATTGGTCATACAGGAACTTGCCGCAAAAGAGATCGCCCAGCAGCTGAAGCTCGGCACACTGGATTGCGGTATTATGTCAACACCGCTGCGCGAAGCCTTATTGACCGAATTACCGGTCTGCTATGAAAATTTCGTCGCTTATGTGTCGAAGAACAACAAATTATATAAAAAGAAAAATATTGAGCCGGAGGATATCGATATAGAAGAGACTTTTCTGCTGAATGAAGATGACGGGATGCGCGAACAAGTACGGAATATTTGCCGCCATCGGCATTCGGACACACGCGCACATTTTGAGTATAACACTCACAGTGTAGATGCGCTCAAACGGCTGATCGATCAGGGTAATGGCGCTACTGTTCTGCCGGAACTGGCCTTGACCGAAATGAGCGATAAGCAATTGGGCAAAGTTCGTTATTTCAGATCCCCCGAACCGGCCCGTGAGATCAGCATAGTGATCCAGAAGAATTTCCTGAAGAGACGTATGATCGAAGCGCTGAAGTACGAGATACTGGAGGTTGTGCCTAAGCGGATGCGGAGCAAGAAGAAAAAGGACGTGTTAGCTCCTTGAAGCGGTCGGAAGCCGGATTTCAGAGGTCAGATTTTGGATACTCAATCACTACATCCTCACTCACGGGGTGACCTGTGCAGGTTAATATCCAGCCTTGCTTCAGATCATCGTCCGTCAGCACTTCATTAATAGACATTCCTACTTTGCCGCTTTTACATATCGCCGTGCAGGTTGAGCAGGAACCAACACGGCAGCTATAGGGCAATTGGATGTTATTTTGCAAAGCAGCCTGTAAAATCGATTGGTTTTCTCCGGTTGTAATATCGTAAACCTCTCCGTTGAAATAAATTTTGACTCTGCCGGGGGGATAATAGACCGAAGTATGGGCAACGCTAACGGTTTCGATCACGAAATTCTCGCGCCGTATTTTGCCCGGATCAACACCGATATAGATCAGTGTCAGCCGGACCATGCGCATATACGGGAACGGCCCGCAGACAAAGAACTCGGACTTATCCAGGCTGAATTGAAGATTTTGTTTGACCAACTGCTCGGTCGTAGTATTGTTGAGCCTTTTGCCCTGGTTGCTGATGAGGTATATAATATTTAAACGGTCGGGATGTTCGGCGGCAAGGCTGTCCAGTTCCTTTTTGAAAAGCACAGCGGTATTATTGCTGCTATAGATTAGCGTTAGCTTGCTTTTGCCATCACGTTGAAGAAGGTATTTTAATTGAGAAAATACTGGTGTGATGCCGCTTCCGGCCGCGAAGAAAAAAATGTCTTTTTCAGGGTGAAAATTATGAACAACGAACCGGCCGGCTGGTTCTACGGCTGTCAATATATCCCCTGCCGAAAGTTTGGTCAGCATATAGCGCGAAATCTCACCGTTCGCCTGGCGTTTGACGGTTACAGCAAGCAAGTCTTCATCGGGTGACGAGCTTAAGGAATAGGAGCGGCGTATCTCTTCCGTTTTATGGGTGAATACTAGCGTGACGAACTGCCCGGCTTTGTAACTTATTTTCCTGCCAGACACATCCTTCAAAAAGAAGGTCGCCACATCAGGCAATTCCCATTTAATGGATTCGATCCGTAATTGGAGCATTGATAATTAGTGAGTTAGCGAATTGGCGGATGAGTGAATAGATAAATTGGTGAATCACTCACACATTCACTAAATCACTCATTCATCATTGTTTCTCAGCACAATTTTACCGAATTGCGTCGAGTTCTCCATTTTGTGTACCGCCTTATCGGCATCCGCAAGGAGAAAGACCTCATCTACAACAGGTACGATTTGGTGCCGGTTCACAAAATCCAGCATTGAATTGAAATCTTCAGGCGAACCCATGGTGGTGCCTAGGATCTGCAATTGTTTCCAGAAAATCTTGCGTCCGTTCAAAGGGGGAAGATTGCCGGCCGTTCCGCCGAAAAAAACTATCCGGCCACCCGGGTTCGCCAGATCGACCAGTTTTTCGAACCCGTCACCCAGTGCGCTGTCGATGATCACATCGAAACCGCCGGCCAGTTGTTTCAGTTGATCCGCCCAATCCTGTGCCTTATAGTTAACACCGGCACAAGCGCCAATTTGCCTGGCACGTTCTATCTTCTCGCCCGAACCAGAAGTAACAAACACCTGGCAGTCGGCAGCTACAGCCCATTGCAAGGCAAAAGCGCCCGTTCCTCCGCCCACACCTGTGATCAGCACCTTTTCTCCTTTTTGGGCTTTGCCCTTGGTGAAAACTGCGCGGTAAGTGGTCATCCCGGCTAATGGTAATGCCGCCGCTTGTTCCCAGCTCAGAAGCGGCGGTTTGGGGTACAGGTATTCGGCTTTTACCTTCACGTATTCGGCAAGTGTACCGTCTTCCGGCAGGCCAAGTATGGTAAAATCGCGGTTCTGATAATCTTCATGCGGCCCCCAGTTGTGACAGGGGTTGATGATCACTTCGCTGTTCAGCCATTTTTGATCAACACCGCTTCCGATCTCTGCTACGATACCCGCCCCATCCGAACCCAGGATCGAGGGGTATTTGATCCCCGCATATTTGCCGATGGTGATCCAGTAATCCCGGCGATTCAGCGCCGCAGCTTTGATATGTACAAGGGCCTCGTCCGGACCTAAATTTGGCTTTTCAACTTCCTTTAATACCAAAGGTTTGCCGGCTGCTTCTAAAACGATGGCTTTCATGCTGATGTCGTAAACAAAAAACGGCAGGAAAACCCGCCGTTCATATTCTTTTATCTTTTTATCAGGATGTTGCTTTGGTGTACAACTCGGCAACGTGATTCCAGTTGATCACATTCCAGATAGCGGCCAGGTAATCCGGGCGGCGGTTCTGGTATTTCAGGTAATAAGCGTGCTCCCAAACATCGATGCCAAGTATAGGAGTACCTTTTACTTCGGCTATGTCCATCAGCGGGTTGTCCTGGTTAGGAGTTGAGCAAACAGCAAGCTTCTTATCAGCTGTAACGATAAGCCAAGCCCAGCCAGAACCAAAGCGCGTTGCACCAGCTTCAGAAAGCTTGGTTTTGAAATCGGCGAAAGATCCGAAGGTACTTGCTATTGCAGAGCCCAGCGCGCCCGAAGGTTCGCCGCCGCCGCTTGGCGAAAGCCAGGTCCAGAACAATGAGTGGTTATAGTGACCGCCCCCATTGTTGCGTACCGCCATCGGGAATTTGGAAATATTTTTAATGATGTCGTCAATGCTGCTGTCCGCCTCGGGCTTGCCTTCAAGCGCCTTATTCAGATTAGTAACGTAAGCCTGGTGGTGTTTTCCGTGGTGGATCTCCATCGTCATCTTATCGATGTGGGGTTCCAAAGCATCGGTAGCGTAAGCCAATGCCGGTAGTGTGAATGCCATAATGAACTATTTTTTAAAGGTTGTGAATCGTTGTCACAAATATAAATGCATGTGTATGACTTTTGTTCTATTAAATGTCAATTTTGTTTACAGGGATATTTCCAACTCTAATCGCAGATCTACATTACATTTCTCCTGTTCGCTGCTCCTATTTAAACAAGTGAGCAACCTATTAAAATTATCACCTGTTTGGTTGAAATGATTTTATAACGGTTACGTATCAGATAGCTTCGCGCCAAATAGTTTCTAAAATTGCAACCATTCACTCCGTTCACATGAAAAGATTAACCCAATTCCTCACCGCCATGGCACTGCTATTTGTTAGTGCCTCAGCGTTCGCGCAGTTTACACAAAAAGAAATGATAGCCGAATGGCAACGCGCAAAATATTATACCAAATCTTATTTGGATGCCATGCCCGAAGATGGTTACGCGTTCAAACCGACGCCCGAGATACGATCATTCGCGCAGCAAATGCTTCACCTGGCCGATGCAAATTATCTTTTTGCTTCGTCGGCCAGCGGTAAGCCCAATTCACTCGGGATCGACTTGCCCCACCATGATGTACTCCAGAAAACTTCGGCCGAAACCAAAGATGCCGTTACCAAAGCGGTTATGGACAGTTATGATTTCGCGATCAGCACGCTGCAAAGCATGACCCCGGACCAATTGCAGGAATCCATCAAATTTGGCAGCAAAACAACCATTACAAGAAGCGGGCTTTATGGGAAAGGTTTTGAACACCAGACGCACCATAGGGGGCAGACTACAATTTACCTGCGTTTGAAAGGGGTGACGCCTCCGAATGAACGATTGTTCTAACGTTTTTTTTTAAAAAATTCGCGCATCAGTTCGGCGCATTCGTTCTCGCGGATGCCGCCGGTGATGATGGTTTTCGGATGGGTGATCTTTTGGTTGATCCGCCCGAAACCCATTTTAGTATCATAGGCGCCAAAAACTATCTTGCTGAGCTGGAACCAATAACTGGCGCCGGCACACATCACACAAGGTTCGAGCGTGACGTAGAGCGTGCAATCCTTCAGATACTTTCCGCCTAAAAAGTTTGCTGCTGCGGTAAGCGCCTGCATTTCTGCGTGCGCCGATACATCGTTCAACCGCTCGGTCAGGTTGTGCCCGCGACCAATGATCTTCCCATTGCAAACTACCACCGCACCGATAGGGATCTCATCTTCTGCCAAAGCCAGCCTGGCCTCCTTCAGCGCCTCGTTCATAAAGAAATCGTCAGGCGATATTTGTGGTTCCTCACCGAAAGTATAGTACCGCATTTAAACCAATTTACTGCCGTTCGGCACTTTTTGCCCGACAGACGTTAAAACGATGTCGCCGTTCTCATCGGCAAAACCGGTTACCAGGAATTCTGACATGAAAGGACCGATCTGTTTTTTAGGAAAATTGATCACCCCTACGATCTGCCTGCCAGGCAATTCCTCTTTAGTATAATGTTTAGTGATCTGTGCGCTCGACCATTTGATGCCGAAAAGTCCAAAGTCGGCTTTAATTTTATAGGCAGGTTTACGCGCTTCGGGAAAGTCAGCCACTTCGAGTATTGTGCCTGCCCGCAGCTCCACTTTTTCAAAATCGTGCCAGGTGATGGTTTCCATGAAGCAAAGGTAATCACCAACGCTTCAGGATCAGCCTTTTTTCAGCGTAAAATAAAATCTACTGCCTTCGCCCAGATCGCTTTCCACACCAATTTTTCCTGATTGGGCTTCAATGAAGTCTTTTGCTATCGCCAGGCCAAGGCCCGTGCCCGACTGTTCGCCTTTTGAGCCGGGCACCTTAAAGTACCTTTCAAATATCCGCGGCAGGTATTTGCTCTCGATCCCCTGGCCATGATCCGTCACCGAAAATTCGATCTCGTCGCCTTTCAGCCGCTTTACATTCAGCTCCACTTCCGAGCGCTCGGGGCTATATTTTATAGCGTTGGAAAGCAGGTTGATAAGTACCCAGGTAGTTTTATCCAGATCGGCGCGAACATCAGGAAGGCTGTCGGCACAGTTCACTTTAAGGTCGACCTGCTTTTGCTCAGCAGTAAATTTGACGGCCTTCACCGCATAATCTACAATATTTTTTGGGTGGGTGGTGCCGAAATTCAGGTTTAGTTTGCCGGTTTCCACTTGCGCCATGTCCAGCAGTTCACCAGTTATCTGCAATAGGCGCCGGGCATCGTCGTCAATATTCTCTAATAACTGCTTTTGCTCAGCGTTCACTTCGCCTATGCGTTGATCATCCAACAGCTTCAGGCTCATTTTAATGGACGAGATCGGTGTTTTTAGTTCGTGAGAGATTGTTGCGATGAAATTAGTTTTGGCTTCATCCAGTTGCTGGAATTCGGTAATATTTTTCAGGATGATTACTTTACCGATCATCGTTCCCTTATTTATTACCGGCATAATATCTTTGGAATAATAACTCTCCCGGTTATCGGCGTATATCTTCATTTTATGCTGATCGGTTACCAACAGATTTCTGAGCAGGTCATTTTCCAGAGCCACGTCAGGTGCGTAGTGTCCGATAAGGTTAGCTTCAGCAATTCCCACCAACTCACAGGCCACCTGGTTAACAAAAATGATGAACGACTTTTCGTCCAGCCCAATGATGCCGTCGTGCATGGAATTGATGATAGTTTCGATACGCTTCTTCTCGAACATGATACTGGCCAGGCTACTGCTCTCATACTCGTTCAGCTTAAAAGTCATATTATTAAAAGCCTGCGCCAATTCGCCAAACTCGTCGTTTGACTTGAAATCGAGCTGTTGGTGATAATTGCGTTTGGATATTTCCTTGATGCGTTCGGTTAACTCTTTTATGGGGTTAGCAATATAACCCGGAAAGTTGATAATAAAACTGAAGGCAACGAGAAACAGGAATGAGCCTATCAGGGCTACTAATACGGTCGCGCTGCCGGATGTGTCGTTCGCTACGGCATTCTTATGCTGAATCGCTTTCATATTTAGCTGCATAATGCCATAGAGCAGCCTCCGTATATCCAGGCGCAATTCATTCTGGTGCAAGGCATTCCCTTTTATGAGTTTTAACTGTTCATACTTCGATCTCAGTGAATCGGTTAATTCCTGCTCACCCGGCTCTGTGATATTGTGCTCCTGCTTAACCAAATTTTTCTCAATAACGCCGACCTGGTGATTGTTAAGCGCGCCTCCATCCTCATCCATCGCGAGGCCGATATTGCGCATATATTGCAGGGTCTCATAGTTGTCTTTGAGAATAACACCTGACACGGCTGAAAGACGGTTCAGGTAATATATGGACAAACCGCAGCAAATGAATGCCAGCAGGAACAGGAAACCAATGCCTGCGCGGAGCTTATTTTTGATAGTCATGAGAGGATAACTAAGTCAATATCAGTTTTCGACATCTTATTAAGTAATTGGGTAAAAACGGCGGTTTTCATCACCAGCTGATAGAATTTAAAGTGCGGCTTGCCGATGCAGATGGTAGTAATATCATACTTTTCGGCCGTTTCCCATATCGTTTTTGCCACGTTATTGCTTTTTACCTTCAGCACCTCGGCGCCCAATTGCGTTGCATTTTTAAAGTTATTGATCAGGTGCCGCTGAGAAGCAAGATTGATCTTGTCAGCACTTTCTGCTGATCTCTGCACATAAAGCACATACCATTTTGAACGATAGTAGGATGCCAGCCTTGCGGTTTTACGGATGATCACTTTTGCCGCTTCATCGTTGGTGCTGATGCAAGCGAGGAAAATCTCGGGCCGTAGCTTAATAGTTTTGGGAATTTCAATATCGATCTTCCGTTCCAACTGGTGAGCAACTTCTTTTAATGCCAGCTCGCGGAGCTGCAAAATGCGCTCGGCCTGGAAGAAATTATTCAGGGCTGTGGCAACTTTTTGCTGGTCATATATCTTTCCTTCCCTAAGCCTTTCGATCAATTCATCGGCCGTCAAATCGATGTTCACTACCTCATCGGCCATTTGCAATACCTTGTCCGGTATACGTTCGGCAATAGTGGCGCCGGTTATCTTTTGTACTTCTTCATTCAGACTTTCCAGGTGCTGGATGTTCACGGCGCTGATGACGTTGATACCCGCATTCAAAATATCTATCACATCCTGCCAGCGCTTTTCGTTTTTACTGCCTTCTATATTGGAATGTGCCAGTTCATCTACGACAACTACTTCGGGCCGCAGGTTGATAATGGCATTCAGGTCCATTTCTTCCAGTTCTTTGCCTTTGTAGAACAATTTTCGGCGCGGGATGACCGGCAACCCTTCCAGTAATTCTTCGGTCTCTTTCCGTTTGTGTGTCTCGATGTACCCTATTTTAACATCAATACCGCTGCGCAGCAATGTTTTGGCTTCGAGCAGCATACGATAGGTTTTGCCCACACCTGCACTCATGCCGATATAAATCTTAAACTTTCCCCGTCTCGACTTTTTGATCAGGTCGAGGAAATGTTGTACCGATTCTTTGTTATTATCGTCCATTAATTTAAGCTCTTAAAGGGGATGTTGCCATCCCCTTTTTTGCATGAGTCAATCAATCAAACTAATTATAAATATACCTCATGCTTTTCGTTTTAAAACGCATATACTGCTGCGATCAGGAACTGGCTTGCGCTGTTCGTCGGCGCCAGGTTGTTGTCGGCAAAAGCGAACGGAAATGCCGAACTCTTGTTGTCGAACCTGATCTCAGGGATCAGCGTGATAGCGCCTGCCTTGATGTTCGAACTGATGGTGATACCTGTTACGTTGCCGCCGCCGTTCTTATATGTAAAGTATTCACCTCTCACACCGAAAGTCACCACTTTTGATACGGCTAACTGAGGGTACAGGGCTATGCCAGAAAATCCGCCGCCATTGTTCGGCGCCGAAAAGTCAGCAGCGTTCAGACCCAGTTTGAAGGCGTCAGTGATCTGGTAGGCCGTGGTCAGGTCGAACTCGGTGCCTGAGAAAGAGCCGGTAGCCAGGTTCAAATACGCCGTCCAGCCTTTGGCAGGTACGACCGTCAGTTGTGCCCCGAATGTTGACACGTCACCCGAGGTTGTTGTATTGCCATGCGTAATGAACGACGTGTAAGTATTCCAGTAATTGTTAAAGATACCGGCCATCAGGCTCACTTTATCCGAAAAGGCATAGGTGGCCTTAAAACCTGCATTCTGGAAAGGTCCGTTGGTGAACAGGTACGATGTGGAATAGTTAAAGTTTCCTGTCGGCGAGATCACCTCATAACCGATGAAGGTGGACATATAACCTGCCGTCAGGTTAAATTTGTCCGTCACATCATAAGATACATACAGGTTCTGGATATGGTAACCTGAGGTCGGGATCGACTGGTCGCTCCGCGGACCGAAAGACAATTCGCCCACAAAAGCAGCTTTGCCCACTTTCTTTTTTACGCCCAGGTCAACCATACCGATAGACACTGAATTTTGGTCTGAGGCGAAGCTGGTGGGGATATTGCTATGCCCTGAAAAGTCATATTTCCAATACGTGTCCACTGAGCCTGCGAAGATCAGCGGCGGGTCTTTCGGGTCAGCGCCGGTGCCTACCTTGCCGGTATCGGCCGGCATCGGCGCGGCTTTCGCCGAAAAGCTTATTGTAATAAGTAACAATAGTAATAATATGTTCGTTTTCATTCTTGGTATTTTATAGAGGTCATTATTTTTTTAATTCATCAAGGGCGACATTCAGTTTCAATACGTTCACTTTTGGCGGACCGAACAGGCCAAGAAAAGGCTGCTCGGTGTGAGCATCAACCAATGCCAGCACTTGTTGTTCGGATAAACCGCGCACTTTAGCCACGCGTGCGGCCTGTATTTTTGCGCCCGCAGGCGATAGATCAGGGTCCAGCCCGCTGCCCGATGCGGTAACCAACTCGGCAGGTATGTCTGCTTTCTTTACACTTGGGTTATACTTCAGGAATGTATCGATACGGCCCTTTACGTCCTTGTTTAAATAATCGGGATTTGTCGGCCCTTTGTTGGAGCCACCCGAAGCAGCAGCATTGTAATCTACTGCTGAAGGGCGCGACCAGAAATACTGGACTTTGGTGAATTTCTGACCCACATTTTCAAAGCCGACCTGGCGGCCTTTGTAAGTCAGGATCACACCATCGCCATGACCAGGAGTTAATTTCCCGATGCCGGCAATCACCAAGGGATAAACACCTGACAACAGCACCAGCATGATAACTGTTAATTTTATCGATGTTAATAGGTATGGTTTCATTTTCTTAAGATTTGAGATATGAGATTTGAGATATGAGACATCATTATCTTTAAATAAATAATGCAACTACAAGATCGATCAGCTTGATGCCGATAAAAGGTACCAGTATGCCGCCGAAGCCGTAGATCAGCAGGTTGCGGCGCAGCAATGCGCTCGCGCCGATCGGCTTATATTCTACCCCACGCAAAGCCAGCGGTATAAGCAACGGGATAATGATCGCGTTGAAGATCACCGCAGAGAGTATCGCCGACTGCGGGCTGTGAAGGCCCATAATATTCAAAGCGCCTAAGGACGGAATTGAGACCATGAACAATGCCGGCACGATAGCGAAATATTTGGCCACGTCGTTCGCGATGGAGAAAGTAGTTAGTGTCCCGCGCGTCATCAGCAACTGCTTGCCTATTTCCACGATCTCGATCAGCTTGGTTGGGTCGTTATCCAGGTCAACCATGTTACCGGCTTCCTTGGCGGCCTGCGTACCGCTGTTCATGGCCACACCTACGTCAGCCTGCGCCAGGGCCGGCGCATCGTTGGTGCCGTCGCCCATCATGGCAACCAGTTTGCCACCGGTCTGCTCGTGTTTGATATAGTTCATTTTATCCTCCGGCTTAGCCTCGGCAATAAAATCGTCCACACCGGCTTTATTGGCGATATATTTTGCGGTCAGCGGGTTATCCCCGGTAACCATCACCGTTTTTACGCCCATCTTGCGCAGGCGCTCAAAGCGCTCCTGGATGCCCGGTTTAATGATATCCTGCAGTTCAATTACGCCTAACACCATTTCGTTCTGAGACACAACAAGCGGCGTGCCGCCATCCGAAGCGATCTGTTTTACCCGATCTTCTACTTCGGCTGGGAATGGATTGCCGGCCTTGATCACCATGTTGCGTATCGCATCTGTGGCGCCTTTGCGTATCCGTACACCTGCCGGCGTATTGATCCCGCTTGAGCGCGTTTCAGCGGTGAATTTGACAAACTCAGCGCCTTCCGGTGCCTGCGGCAATTTCATATGGGTCGAGGCCAGGTCGACGATCGACTTGCCTTCAGGGGTGTCATCAGCCAGCGAGCCAAAAACACAGGCCACGATCAGGTCATTAGGATCGACACCTTTAGCGGGCCAGAACTGAGTGGCTTTACGGTTACCTATCGTTATTGTCCCGGTTTTGTCTAACAATAGGGTATCCAGATCGCCTGCGGTTTCAACAGCCTTGCCCGATTTGGTGATCACATTGGCGCGCAGCGCCCGGTCCATACCGGCAATACCAATGGCCGATAAAAGGCCGCCGATCGTCGTCGGGATAAGGCAGACGAATAATGAGATAAACGCTGCTATCGTAATGGGGGTATTAGCGTAATCGCCGAATGGCTTCAATGTAACGCAAACAATAACAAAGATGAGTGTAAAGCCTGCCAACAAAATCGTCAAGGCGATCTCGTTCGGTGTTTTCTGGCGCGACGCGCCTTCAACCAGCGCGATCATTTTGTCCAGGAAACTTTCACCGGGCTGAGCGGTAACTAATACTTTAATATTGTCCGAAAGCACCTTGGTACCCCCCGTCACGGAAGATTTATCACCTCCTGATTCGCGGATAACCGGGGCCGATTCTCCTGTAATAGCCGACTCATCAATGGTTGCAATACCTTCGACGATCTCACCGTCAGTCGGGATAGTATCTCCTGCCGCGCAGACAAAGACATCCCCTTTGAGCAACTGGCTTGATGATTTGGTTACAATAGTGCCATTGTTAAGAATGACTTTAGCTGGTGTTTCCTCACGCGTTTTACGCAAACTTTCAGCCTGTGCTTTGCCCCTTGCTTCGGCGATCGCTTCGGCGAAATTGGCGAAGAGCACAGTAAACAGCAGCACCAGGAATATGGTAAAGTTATATCCGAAACTGCCCTGTGCCGGATTAGTGAATGAGAACACTGATACGATCAGCATGACAACCGTACCGATCTCCACGGTGAACATCACCGGGTTACGCACCAGTACGCGCGGGTCGAGCTTGGCGAACGAATGCTTTAAAGCTTCTTTCACCTGGTCGGCCTGGAATAATGTATTTTGAGTTGATTTCATTTTCTTATTTTTTAATCAAACTTTATTTAAGGGTGAGGCTATTTAAGTGAAAAGTGTTCAGCCAACGGACCAAGCGCTAGTGACGGAAAGAATGACAATGCAGCTATGATAATGATCACGGCGAATATCATTACGCCAAAGGTTGTGGTATCGGTCTTCAGCGTGCCGGCCGACTCCGGAATGAATTTTTTATTCGCCAGGATACCGGCTATAGCCACCGGACCGATGATCGGTAAAAACCTCGCCAGGATCATGACAATACCTGCGCTCACATTCCAGAAAATACTGTTGTCGCCCAGACCCTCGAAACCGGAGCCATTATTGGCCGAGCTTGAGCTAAATTGATACAGCATCTCAGAAAAGCCATGATAACCAGGGTTGTTCAGCCATGCCGATGGTTTTTCAGCCCAGTTGATGTTTGGAAAATGAACCAGGATGTAACATGACAAAGCAGTTCCTACCAGGATCAGGAAAGGGTGCAGCAAGGCAGTCAGCGAGGCGATCTTCATTTCGCGCGCTTCAACCTTCCGTCCCATAAATTCAGGCGTGCGCCCTACCATCAGGCCGGATATGAAGACTGCGATAATGATGAAGATATAGAAGTTAAGATAACCTACGCCAACCCCTCCGTAAAAGGCATTGATCATCATATCAAACATTTGTCCCAAACCTGATAACGGTTGCATACTATCATGCATCGCATTTACAGAACCATTGGAGGTTACGGTAGTACAAATGCCCCAGTATGCCGACGCGGCAGGGCCAAAACGAACTTCCTTGCCCTCCATAGCTCCCGTAGGCTGACTGACACCCAAATGTGCGATCGCGGGGTTGCCATTAACCTCCGCATTTATGGAAGTTACCTGCATCACGAGAAAGCCAATCGTCATCACGCCAAATATTACCCAGGCCAGCTTCTTCCGATTGAGGTAGTATCCAAGCGCAAAAACCAGCGCTATAGGTATCAATATGATACTAACGTTTTCAACTATATTGGTCAGATAATTAGGGTTTTCGAGCGGATGCGCCGAATTTGGCCCGTACCAGCCGCCGCCGTTAGTACCCAGTTGCTTGATGGCGATCATTGCGGCTGCAGGGCCGCGTGAAACATGCAACGTATCTCCCTGTAAACTCATCAATGTAGCTTTGCCTTCGTAGCTTGTAGTAGTACCGTTGAAAGCAAGAATAATGGCGACAACGAAAGCAAGCGGCAACAACAACCTGGTAACTGATCTAACCAGCAGGTCCCAAAAATTACCCAACTTGTCCGTCACCTTATCCCGCATGGCCTTAAATACAACCAATACAGCAGCTATACCCGTCGCCGCGCTGACGAATTGAAGGAACATGAGCACGCAGCTTTGTGTGAAATAAGTTACACCCGTTTCGCCCGAGTAATCCTGCAGATTGGTATTGGTCATAAAACTGATAGCCGTATTAAACGCCAGGTCGGGTGTCTGGCCTGGATTCTTGTCAGGATTCATTGGAAGATGCCCCTGGAACAAAAGGCTAAAAAAAGCATAAAACAGCCATAAGCAATTGATAGTAAGCATCGCCTTCAGATGCTGCTTCCAGTTCATTTCGCGCTTTGGGTCGATCCCGCTAAAACGGAAGATCAGGCGCTCAAGCGGCGCCATAAAGTCGAGCCAGGTCTTTTCGCCGTTAAATACTTTGGCGATATACCTGCCCAGCGGTATGGCCAAAACGACGGTCAGCACATACATTAAAATAACGCCCAAATATTCGGTGTTCATGATTTCTGATTTTTAATAGTTTAAAATTTTTCGGGTTTCAGCAGTACGTACACCATGTAAATGAACACGGCTACGGACACAATAAATAAAGCGACCATAGTTTCAGATTTTTTCGAAGTAATTAACCGATTTGAAAAAGAGCCAGAACACGACTATGAAGCATAGCACGTAGGCAATTGTTAGTACAGTATCCATTTTGATTTCAATTTTTTAATTGTAAAACCTTATCCATATTTTAATGATAGAAAAGCTTGATTTTCAAAAAGGCTATATAAACCAATGCCGCCGCCAGCAGCCAGGCAAAGACCACGATCAGAATATCTTTTGGCGAATTCTTTATATGTTCTTTTTTCATATTCACACCTGGTTCCTGGCTTTTACTTGAATAAAATTCAGTAGTTCAGCCTGTTAATTATATGCCTGCCGGCACTCAGTAAAATGAGCTTTATCATAATACTGCAATGCCGACGCAACAACTGCCTGCAAGGCGGTGTAATTTTTAGCCCTGGTTGTTGTCTTTCGATTGGCGATCAACCAAAATGATGCCTGTGAAAAGCGTTGGGCGAAAAGTGCTGATTAACAGGTAAAAAATCGGTTTTATTTTTTTAGGCAGAAAGCCAGGAGGTCAATCGGCCTATCATTTTGATACGGTTTTATCAAAATGATATAACCCGCCGGGAAAAAGAAAAAGCCTCCCTTCCGGGAGGCCTCGATCCAGTTTTAATTGAGAATTATAAGAGGGTCAATGTTCATGGCGCGATAGTTCGCGGCCGTGCAGCTCAACCAGGTTGCCGTCCTCATCAATAGCATAGTGCGCATGAGTAACGTCCCGGTCTATCGTAAGCTGTTTGTGTTTTTTCTTCTTCGGTCTCGCCATTGGTATGATCAGGATGGCCAGCAGCGCCGCGATTTTAAAAATGGTAGCAAGCATGATTTTCCGTTTGCTAAGAACTGCAAACGACCTACCTATTCCAGGCCGTACTCTTTCAGTTTACGATATAAAGTAGCGACGCCAATGTTCAGAAGCCGGGCTGCTTCGGTACGGTTGCCGTGCGTGTGGTTTAATACGCGTTGAATATGAAGTTTTTCGACAGCCGACAAGTCGAAAGCTGAAAGACCGTGAACTGGTTTTGGAGGCTGCGAATGTTGTATTTCGTATGGCAGCAGGGTTTCATCCAATTCCTCGCTGTCACATAAGATAACAGCCCGTTCAATGATATTTTTCAGCTCGCGGATATTGCCGGGCCAATTGTAGGCTTCCAGTTTTTCGATAAAACCGAAAGTCATTTTGCTCACTGGCTTTTTTACTTTCGAAGCAAAATATTGTATGAAATATTCCGCCAGCAGCGTGATATCTTTTTTACGCTCGCGCAGTGCCGGCAAAGTGATCTGGAACACCGAAAGGCGGTAATACAGGTCGGAACGGAAATTACCCGTCTCAATTTCAGATTGCAGATTACGGTTAGTAGCGGCCAGTATGCGCACGTTCACCTTCGTGGGTTTGGTGTCCCCAACCTTCAAAAACTCCTGCGATTCGAGCACGCGCAGTAGTTTGGCCTGCAATTCGGGGTCGAGTTCGCCTATTTCGTCCAGGAATATTGTCCCACTGTTAGCTTCTTCAAAAAGGCCTCTTTTGTCTTTTGCAGCGCCTGTAAATGAACCCGCTTTATGCCCAAACAGTTCGCTTTCCAGCAGTTCTTTGGTAAAAGCGCTACAGTTCACGGCGACAAAAGGCTTTCCCGTGCGGCTGCTGGCCTGGTGAATGGCTTCCGCGAATACTTCCTTACCTGTACCGGTTTCGCCCAGAAGTAAAACAGTTGTGTCGGTTTGCGCTACTTTTTGCGCCAGTTTTATGGCATCGGTTAATGCAGCCGACTTACCGATAATGCGCTCAAAGCCAAATTTGTCATTTAACTTATTTTCCAGTTCCTGCACGCGCTGCTGCAAAATGGCCTTATCCATAGCCTTGCTTACCAGCGGGATGATCTTCTCATTGTCGTCGCCCTTGGTTATATAGTCAAAAGCGCCTGCTTTGATGGCTTTAACGCCATCGTTGATCGTACCGTAAGCCGTCAGGACAATTACCTCTGTAGTTGGCCAGTTTTTTTTGATCTGTTCGGTGAGCTCGATGCCGTTGATATCCGGCAGTTTTACGTCACTTAATACGACATTGAAGGTATCATGCTGCAGCTTTTTAAGACCTTCTTTTGCTGAAGCTGATGTAGCAACATCATAACCTTCAAGCTGAAGAATGCGGGCGAGCAGGTTCCTTAAGCGGTCCTCGTCGTCAATGATCAATAGCCTGCCTTTTTGCATATCGGATGCAAAAATGACGAAAAATCATTCAATTTTTATTGATGCTTGTTAAGGAAGCCGTCAAACGCTGATAATCCCTCGCTTAATGGCGAATATCACCAGCCCTACGAGGTTTTTGGAGCCTGTTTTTTCGAAAAGGCGTGCGCGGTAGCCTTCCACGGTGCGGACACTAAGGAATATCTTATCGGCGATCTCCTGGTTGGAACATTCCTGGCAAACAAGTTTCAAAACTTCAATTTCGCGGTCATTCAATTCAATATGCTGCTGCCCGATGTTGTCGCTGTGGCCCGGGCCCACCAGTTGCTTGATCAGCGTTACCGAAAGGTGTTCATTAAAATAAAAGCCTTTATTGTGAACCGTCAAAATAGCCTCGATGATCTCTTCCGGTTCGGCGTTTTTCAATAGGTAGCCCGAAGCCCCTGCCCGCATCATATCCACGATATACTTATCCTCATTATGCATAGACAGCGCCAGCACTTTGACGCTCTTGTGGTTTTGGTTGATGTAAGCCGTTGTTTGCATACCGTCCATCTCGGGCATCTTGATATCCATCAGCACCACATCGGGCGTGTGCTCTGAGAGCAGGCCGATCAGCTCCCTGCCATTGGAGGCCTCCACCATCAAGTTGAAATCGGGATAATCCTCCAGCGTGGCTTTTAAGCCATTGCGGAAAATCTTATGGTCGTCGGCTATCGCGAGATTGATCGGCTTCATGCAGGTAAGAGGTGATTGTTGGGTAAATATAATTAATTAATGGTTTATTTTTTAGGCACCGGTACATTAATTGTAGTCAGCGTGCCGCTCAACGGCTTGGAGTAGATGTGAATTTTGCCGTTGACCAGGCTCGCGCGGCTTCGCAGGTTTTTTAAACCAAAGCCATGTTTTACACTGTCGATATTGAATCCCTTGCCGTTATCCCTGAAAGTCATGGTAAGCGTATGATCCTGCTTACTTAATTCGACTTGTATCGACGACGCTTCCGAGTGCTTAACCGCATTGCCGAATAGTTCCTGCGCGATACGATAGAGTGTCAGCTCTATTTCCGAGGAAAAACGTTCGTCTTCCAGTTTCTTCAAAAAGGTGACCTGTATCGGCGTGGTATCGTCCATTTTCAGGCACAATGCCTTTAAGGCATCGATTAGACCAAAATCAGTCAGCACCGGCGGCAGGACATTGTGGATGATGTTGCGTATTTCCTGGATACACTCGTCCGTAAGCTTGCGGGTATCAGCCAGCAGCGTATTGGCATTTTCGCCATCGCTTATTTTATCGATACGGTGCAGCTTGAGCTTGATGGCCGATAATACCTGCCCCACACTATCGTGCAGGTCCTCGGCAAGGCGCTTGCGCTCGCTTTCCTGTGTCTCAACTACAGCTTTCAGCAATTCCTGCTGCTGCACATCTTCCAGTTGCCGCAGCTGCACCTGGTTTTTGATCATTTTGCGCTGGTAAACGATCACAAAGAAGAAGAGACCCGTAATAAGCACTACGATAACCAATGTGCCTATAATAAGTACCGGAATAACATTGCCCGTTTCGGCTTGCGCCGTTACGAGGCTAATTTCTGTGGCCTGCAAAGTAGTGCTGTTGTATAAAGCAAGTTAGCTATAATATTCGTTATGCTGTGGATTATATAGTAGGTTGGGCGGTCGTGTTCAGGTATCATGTTAAACATCATGAAAAGGAAAATATTGGTAGATGAGTAAAACAACACGCCGGCATTGAACCAGAACAAGCCTTGTTTTTCGATGTGCACAAACTCCTGGCGATTGAGCAGTTGGTAGAAATAGATCATCGAAAGCACGATGAAAACGATGCTCGAGGCGGTATTGGCTTCGGTTGGAAATATAAAAATATCTTTGGTAAAGTACAGCGCAATAACCAGCGCGAGGGAGGATAATATAATCGTCAGCGTTTTAAGTTTCTTTATGAAAAACGCTTCATAATAGACGATGCCAAAGAAGACGATATTGCTGATTACGGAAGCGTGGATAACCGGTATATTATTGTTCACTCCCAATACCGGTAATATCTCCGAAGCAAAATCAAAAATAAATGCCGGAATAAAATATATGCCTATCAACCGGGACACCTTATCCAACCAACCATAATTGTAAATAAATGCGATCACGGGCAAAAGACCCGTTACGAACGATATCCGATCAAACAGCAGCTCACTTTCCATACGCTAAAAATTATATCAACTCCCCGTAAGCACATTTTGAGGGCAACCTGCTGAACCCGGGCAAGGATGCGCCTGCTCTACAACCGTACCATCCGTGGTGCCGGAGGTCGTCGCCATATATGACGCATCCAGTTTTTTATCGCGCGGCAACATATCAAGCCCTTCGGCGGTAGCGCCTACCAGTATAAAATGGTCTTCGCCAACAGCCCCCGCTATGTATTTTTTTAGAAAATTCGATATGGCTAAAATGAACTTCTGCCAGCCGTTTAATTTTTGGCTGTTAGCATAGTAAATGCGGATACCGAGGCACCCTGGCTGGTCTAAAAGTTTCTGCAGAATTTCGTTACCAAAAAATTGCGAAATGGAACCGTCGGGATGTCTTTCGCGGTGGTTCTTAGTCCATTCGGCGGCAAGAGCTAATTCGATCTCGGCCCCTTCCTTCCCGGTTATCGGAGTGGTTCTGGTAGTTGTCTCCATGATGATGAATGCTTGTCAGGGTTTATTTTACTAAAATTAGGAGTAATTGGTTACTTAACCAACAATGTTCACTTTAGTGCGATACGTATTAACCGAGGCTATAAAAATCATAACTAACTGATTTTTAAATACATTTACTTGTATTACCTATAGAGAACCATCCTACATTGCGTAGTTTTACGCATCAAAAACAGTACTGATACGGTGCCTGAAAATGCTCATTTCAGGTGCATATACAGCACTGCTGCCATAACAGCGCCAAGTACCGGCCCAAAGACAGGTATCCAGGCGTAGGCCCAGTCGCTGGTGCCTTTGCTTTTGATAGGTAGAATAGCGTGCATGATACGCGGACCGAGGTCGCGGGCGGGGTTGATGGCGTAGCCGGTCGTTCCGCCCAAAGAAAGACCGATGGCCCAAACGAGGAAGGCCACAGGCAGGGCGCCAACTGAACCTAAGCCAACGGGAATCTTTTCAGGGCCCATTTCACCTTTGGTTATATAGAACACAACGAACACCAGCACGAAAGCGCCGACGATCTCGCTGATGATATTGGAAGCATAGTTCCGGACAGCAGGGCCGGTGCTAAACACAGCCAAAACCAAAGCGGGGCTATTGGTTCGCTGGAAATGGTTATAGTACATGGCCCAAACCAGGAAGCCGCCCGTCATGGCGCCAAGCAATTGCGCAAGGATATAGGTTCCAACTTCGGCCCAGGCAAATTTTCCGGCCACGGCCAGCCCGATGGTTACAGCCGGGTTCAGGTGCGCGCCGCTAATCGGGCCGGCGACCGTAACGCCAACAAAAACCGCCAGGGCCCAGCCTGTGGTGATCACTATCCAGCCGCTATTGTTGCCTTTTGTATCGTCCAAGACTACGTTGGCCACTACGCCATCGCCTAAAAGGATCAGGAGCATCGTGCCCAGGAATTCAGCAGTAAAATGAGTCATACTTATTTTGGTTTAAAGTTGAAATTTTCTTTTAGAACCAAGAGTTAAGAATCAAGAGCCAAGACCGATACAGGTAAATTATCTTGGTTCTTGACTCTTGGTTCTTGGCTCTCAAATTCCGCTCCATGCCTGCGCGGCGTGCACGGCACGTTTCCATCCTTTGACGCCTTTGTCTATCTCGGAACGATCAGCCGCCGGGTCAAATTCCTTTTCCGTCTGCCATAAATGGGCGATCTCATCCACACTGCTCCAATAACCTGTCGCTAATCCCGCCAGGTAAGCCGCACCGAGCGCGGTTGTTTCCACTATCGTCGGGCGAATAACTTTGCAATTGAGCAGGTTCGCCTGGAACTGCATCAGCAGGTCGTTGGCCGTAGCGCCGCCGTCAACCCGAAGCTCGCTGATCGGCACGCCCGAATCCGCTTCCATCGCTTTTAATACATCCATCGTTTGGTAGGCGATGGACTGCAGCGCGGCGCGGGCGATATGTCCGGCGGTTGTTCCGCGCGTCATGCCTACTATGGTTCCTCTCACTTCGGGGTCCCAGTAAGGTGCACCCAATCCCGCGAACGCAGGCACAAAATATACACCGCCTGTATCCGGCACGCTCAAAGCCAGCTTTTCCACCTCGGCTGATGTTTTGATAATGCCTAACCCGTCGCGCAGCCATTGCACTACAGCACCGGCGATGAAAATGCTGCCTTCAAATGCATACAGCGTTTTCCCCCCGATCTTCCAGGCAATGGTTGTAAGCAGGTTATTCTTTGATTCGATAAATTTTTCGCCGATGTTCATCAGCATAAAACAGCCAGTGCCATAGGTGTTTTTCACCATGCCGTTACCGATGCACATCTGCCCAAAAAGCGCAGCATGCTGATCACCGGCAATACCTGCAATAGGAATTTTGGAAGCAAAAATGGTGGTCGCCGTTTCACCGTAAAGTTCGCTGCTTTGCTTCACATCGGGCAGCATGCTTTTGGGGATATCGAATACCGTTAACAATTCCTCGTCCCATTCCAGGGTTCG
Source organism: Bacteroidota bacterium (assembly GCA_018266935.1). GTDB lineage: Bacteria > Bacteroidota > Bacteroidia > Sphingobacteriales > Sphingobacteriaceae > Mucilaginibacter. The sequence goes on from JAFDZL010000488.1 coordinate 56,080, forward strand.
GATATTGAACAGCATGGTGCGGCTGGCGTTGGTAACATCGGTGGCATGAACAACGCCCCTGGTAAATTTCCACACCAGCCAGCTATCGACAGTTCCGAAGGCCAATTCGCCGGCTTCGGCTTTGGCGCGCGCACCGGGAACGTTATCCAGTATCCAGCGAACCTTTGAACCGGAAAAATAAGCGTCGATCACCAGCCCGGTCTTCGACCTGATCAAATTACTGTGACCGTCGTTTTTCAACTGATCGCAAAACCCGGCGGTGCGTCTGTCCTGCCAGACGATGGCATTATAAACCGGCTCACCTGTATTCCTGTCCCACACGATAGTGGTTTCACGCTGATTGGTAATCCCGATGGCTTTGATGTTTGAGCCGTTGATGCCCATTTTTACAGTTGCTTCAGCAGCAACGCTGGCCTGCGACGACCATATCTCGTTCGGATCATGCTCAACCCAACCCGGCTGCGGAAATAGTTGTTTAAACTCTTTCTGGGCCACAGACCTGATCTGCCCTTGATGGTCAAAAACTATAGCGCGGGAACTGGTGGTGCCCTGGTCGAGGGCAAGGATATATTGCTCCATTACTGGTTTAAAGAATAATTGGTCTATAAATCTACTGATAAATATCAGGGCTGCAATAGGTATTTGCCGGCCGTTTCGGTAAAGGCTGCTACCTGCGCATTTTGCCAGGCTGCGTTACGACCCAATTCCCCTGCGATGAGCTCTGCGGTCAGTGGAGCGGCGGCTATGGCAGCGCGGGCATCGAGGAACAATAGGCGCAGCCTTCTGGCCAAAACGTCTTCTACGGTTCTTGCCATTTCATGGCGGACGGCCCAGATCACTTCAGCTTCGAGGTAATCATACCGAGGATGAAGCTTAGCTCGCCATTTTTTATTCTCTTTGGTTAAAGCCAATACCTGCTCGCGGTCGTCACCATAAATGTAGAAGTGGTCATGCTGATCTATCCCTGGTGCGCTGCCATGTATCGGAAGATTCTCTGTTTTGCAGGTAAAAGACGGCAAATTAGCTATCCCGATAGCTTTATTAACGGCGTCCTGACCCATTTTCCGGTAAGTGGTCCATTTGCCGCCGGTAATAGTAAGTAAGCCGGATGGTGAAATGATCATCTTGTGGCCGCGTGATATTTCCTTGGTTTTGGAGGAGTCGCCCTGCGGAGCGGCAAGCGGGCGCAGCCCGGCGAATACGCTTAGTACATCTTTTCTTTCAGGCGCTTTGGAAAAATATCTGGCAGCGTTATTCAGGATAAAATCGATCTCTGAATCCATGGCTACCGGCTCAAGGCTGTAGGAATTGAGTGGGGTATCCGTAGTGCCGACCACTAGCTTATCATGCCAGGGAACCGCAAATAGCACACGGCCGTCATCTGTTTTGGGGATCATCAAGGCATCCTCCGAGGGCATGAACGATTGGTCAACAACCACGTGCACTCCCTGGCTCGGCCGAACGGTAGCTTTCTTCTCGGGTGAATCCATCCGGAGCACATCGTCAACAAAAACCCCCGTGGCATTAATTACCACTTTAGCTTTGAGTTGGTATTTTTCGCCGGTCTCCTGGTCGATTGCCCTGACGCCTGTTATTTTGTGCTTGTATTTGATCAGCCCCGTGACCTTGAAATAATTCAGCACCGTCGCGCCCTGCTCAAGGCAGGTTTGCGCAAGATTT
>JAFDZL010000048.1 GCA_018266935.1 Bacteroidota bacterium
ATAATAAAAAGCCGCCGGGGTTATTTTCTCACGCATCGAAGCGTAGTGAAAATCTTTGACCACCCCAATAATAGTGCCTTTAATGCCTTTCATGCTGAATCGCTTGCCAATAACAGGTTCCTTTATCCCCGTTTCTTTAATAGCCTCCTCATTCAGGATAAAATGTGCTGTGTCAACGGGGGCATTCGTAAATGAGGATCCTTCGAGCATTTTCATTTTAAAAAATGGCACAAAGTCTTTATCGACCGCGATAACATGTAATATGAGGTTCTGCTTAGGGTCCTTACCCTCCCAATCGGCGCTACCTGTAAAACCTTGAAAACGTACGATATTCTGACTTGAGCGTGCGACATCGGCTATACCCGGCTGTTTCATCAGCTCCGCTCTAACGGCATCGTAATGTGGCGCCATATCGCGCATCCAGAAGCTAAATACATGTTCCTTGTTGTAACCGAGGTCTCTTGAGTGAATATATTTCAATTGACCGGTTATGACGATAGTGCCAACTATCAATACTATCGAGAATGAGAATTGTGCTACAACTAATATTTTCCTGAATAACACGTCACCGATGCCGGCTGAAATTTTGCCCTTTAGCGCCTTCAACGGTTCAAACGAAGAGAGTAACAAAGCCGGATAAATACTGGATGCGATCAGCGTGCCTGTAATAGTGCAAATAATTACCAGCCAAATGTTATAATTTGACAGATCGAGCACCATTTGCTTGCTTGAAATATTATTAAAAACCGGCATCAACGCATAGGCAACGCCGATTGCCAGTATAGCGGCTATAACGAATAGTACCGCTGTTTCGATAATAAACTGCAGGAACAGGTGGAATTTCGCCGCGCCGACGATCTTACGCATGCTGATCTCCTTCGAACGAAGTATCGACCGCGCAGTCGAAAGGTTGACGTAATTTATACACGCAATAACCAGGATCAGCAACGCGATAGCGATGAATATTCTGACCGTTCCTATTCCCCTGTCGCTCATGTCGGCATTGTACAAGTGCATCTTAGTTAACGGTTGCAGCAAATACGAGGCGTCAGTATCGCCGGGCGAATGCTTAAGATGTATCTTTAATATTTTAGCTTCCAGGTTTTTGATATCGGCGCCTTGTTTTAGCGCAAGGAAGGCAGGATAGCTTAATGTACCGAAGTCGTTATTCATGTCACGGCCCTGGGCTAATACCTCTTTAGCGTGATAGCTCAACGGCATGACGATATCCATCTTAAAATCCGAATTCTTCGGTATGTCGCCGATTACACCGCTTACGCTAAAATTCTGCTTATCATCCACAACGATCACTTTCCCGATAGGGTCGGCGTCACCAAAAAACTTTTTAGCCGTCTCCCGGGTGATCACTATTGAATTATCATCCGGAAATGGCTTTGCGGTGTTTCCTTCAACCAAAGGAAAATCAAACATGGTAAACAAGGAAGGATCGGCGAAGACAGTTTTTTCGTCACTAAAAACCTTGTCCTGGTATTTGTACAATGAAAAACTGACATCGTAGCAAAGTCTTGTTTCATCTTTCACTTCAGGCAGCTGCTCCTTAGCCATTTTCGCTATCGGCGCCACGCCGAATTCGAATATTTGCTTTGTGGCGCCGGTGCCGCCCTGTATATCAAGACGATAAATGTTCTTGGCATTCCTGTGGAACGTGTCAAAGCTCAATTCATCCTGCACCCACAGCAATATTAATATGCCGATGGCCAATCCTAAGGTCAATCCTGCAATGTTGATCACTGAATAAAACTTGTTTTTCAGCAAATTGCGCCAGGCGGTTTTTAGATAGTTCCTAAACATAGGTTGTACGTTTTAGGTGGTACGTTATAGGTTAATAATTTCTTTCTAATAACTAATCACTGGTTAACCAATCACTCGGACCGAAGGCTCTTCACCGGGTTGGCAACGGCCGCTCTGACGGTTTGTGAGCTCAACGTGATCAGCGCCGTCAGCAGCATGCCTGCACCGCTTAGTGCAAATACCCACCAACTGAGCGAAGTATGGTCGGCAAAGTTTTGTATCCACTTGTTCATAGCCCAAACTGCGATCGGCGTCACGACCACAAAGGCCAGCAATACGAGCAATATTAATTCTCTTGACAACAGTGCAACAATTTGTGCAACGGTAGCGCCAAGCACTTTACGTACGCCAATTTCTTTGGTACGCGCGCCCGTGGTAAACATGGCTAAGCCAAGCAGTCCAAGGCAACTGATAAAGATCGATAGTCCCATAGCCCAGGTAAGCAGCTTGGATATTTGTTGTTCCTTAGTGTACATTTTGGCAATAGAATCGTCGAAGAAATGGAATTCAAAATCGTCGTCTGGAAAAAGCTCTTTCCATTCCTTCTCCATGGCGGCGGTTGCTGTTTTCCATTCATTACCACCCGCAGTTTCCGGTTTCAGGGCGATATGCAAACCATCCATGTTGTACATTTGCGGAAAGATGGCTAACGGTTTGATTATTGCATGCAGTGATGCCTGGTGAAAATCGCCGAATACACCTACGACCTGGCGTTTCTGTTTTGGTCCGAACTCGACGTATTTGCCTATTGCGTCATTAGCATTTTTAAAACCCATTAGATGAGCATAGGTCTCATTGATTATCATAGCATGTGCCGTATCAGCCATACTAACGTTCCTGCCGCCCAACAATTTGATGTGATATACTTTAATGAAATTTTCATCTCCCGACTTGGTGTATAACTCTGATTTGACTTCTCTCTTTCCATCGCGGTAAGTAGCATCGTTCGAGCTCCACCCGTTGCTTGAGGGTACGTCTCCCCCACGGCTTAATATTGCCACCTGCGGCATCTCTTTTATTTTGTTAACATATACATCTTTCAGGCTCTTGTTTTTGGCGTTCCAGGGCATGAAAACATTTACTATTGCATCTTTTTTGAAACCTAAATCCTTGTGCAGCACATAATAGATCTGTTTGCTCACCAATATAGTAGCCATAATAAAAAATTGCGCTATAATAAACTGGGTTACCGTTAACGACTTACGCAGCCAGGCATTACGCGTTTTGCTGGTACCAGAATAGGCTTGATTTTTGAGTACCAATACCGGTTGAAATTTTGATAGCACCATCGCCGGGTAGAAGCCAGCAACAAAGCTAACTACCAGGGTAAGCAGGATAACAAATCCTATTAAAACCGGGTTATTTAACGGGTTGAATTTTATATCGGCCGAAATAAAATCGGCGAACAGTTTTAATATTAACGGCGAAAGCGCCATCGAGATAACAACTGCAAGCAGGGTAACCATCAGCGTTTCACTCAGGTATTGAACAATGATCTGCTTCCGGCTGCTGCCCATGGTTTTTCGAATACCGATTTCTTTGGCTCTTTGCGTTGCCTGCGCTGTAGTAAGATTGACGAAGTTGATACAACCCAGCAGTAACAGGAATGCAGCGACAGCCATCAGCAGATAGAGCGTTGTCTTGTTTGCAACCGGCTTGTTGAAGCTGCCATAATGGGAGTTGAAATGCAGGTCGCTTAGAGGCTGCAGGTTGAGACTGGATTTGTAGCCGCTGTTTTTATTTGCATCAGGGGTGTTTTTGGTCACCAATCGATTTAGCTGTCCTATTATATTTGCCCTTGTTGTTTTTGGCGTAAGTTTGACGAACATCTGGCTGTTAGACGTAGTTCCGCCCCAGTTACCGATAAGCTGTTTTTTCATGTCGGCCACACTCATCATCGTGGAATGTGAAATGAAATCATGAAATTCCAGGTCAGTATTACCCGCTGGCTCAGCCACAATGCCGGTTACCGTTGTTTTGATAGAATCGGCATAAACTACCTGTTTACCTATTATCTGATCGTATGTATATTTTGGGAAATACTTTTGAGCCTGTTTTTCGGACAATACTACCTGGAATGGCTCATTCAGCGAGTTCGTTGCTGAGCCAGCCAGCCACTGCCGCGGAAACAGGTCAAAATATGTTTTATCGGCATAGGCCACATCCTGGTTTTTGAATTTACCCGGTGTTTTTGCCGGTATTGTCACCTTATAGTTCGATGTAAAAACAGGAGCGACTACTTCCAGGCCAGTCACCTGGCTCCTGGCCGCTTCGGGCAAAGGCCCCGTCACACCACTGTTGTAAAAAGGGTCGCCTTGAAAGGAATAATCGCTTACTACACGGTATATCCTATCGCTATCCTTAATATTTTGATTGAAGGTGAGGTCATAATTGACGATCAGGAATATCACCAGCGCGGCGCTGATGCCGATGGCTAAACCAATAACATTGATGAACGTGAAAAGCTTGTGACGTTTAAAACTGCGGAACGCCGTTTTTAAGTAATTTTTGAGCATGGCCGAACGGTTAATGCCCAAAAAGATACAAAAAGCCGTACCAAGAATGCAATTCACTGTAAATAAACCGCTTAACCAAAATATCCGTACGCCTCCTGTCCGCTTGCGAACATAGGGTGTACGGATATGATACAGTGGGCTAGTTGATTAGTGATTAGTTAACTGGATTAGGGTATAACACTCCGGCTAATTAACTAATCTCTAATTAACTAATCACTCAGAGCGAAGGCTCTTCACCGGGTTCGCCGATGCCGCCTTCACTGCCTGGAAGCTGATAGTTACGAATGCAATCACAAACGCAGCGACACCGGCAAACACGAATACCCACCAGTTCAGATCGATCCTTGACGCGAAGTCCTGCAGCCATTTGTGCATAAGTAAACCTCCGACAAGCAATCCGATAACAGCAGCTATGACGACCAGTATCATGAAGCTGCGCGAGAGTTCGACAACGATCTGTGGAATATTCGCGCCCAATACTTTCCTGATACCGATCTCTTTAACCCGCTGCGAAATGGTAAATGCCGACAGGCCAAATAAACCAAGGCAGGCAATGAATATGGCGAGGCACGAAAATATAGTGAACAGTTGGCTCTCCTGCTGCTCCGCATCATACAGCTTCTGGAACTTTTGATCCAGGAATGTATAATCGAAAGGTACATCAGGCAGATACTTGCGCCAGGTTACAGCTATTGTATTAACAGCAGATTGAACGTTATGTCCATCTACCTTGATCGATATGCTGTTATAATAACCGCTTGTTGCCGGAGGAAGCAAAAAGATCATTGGTATGATCGGCTGGTGCAGCGATTCGAAATGAAAATCCTTCACCACGCCTATCACCTTGCCCTTAGTGTTGCCATAGATCAGGTCCTTACCGATCGCATTCTGCGGGTTTTTCCATCCAAGCTGTTGTACAGCAGTCTCATTGATTACATAGTTCGCTGTATCAGTTGGAAAGTCACGTGAAAAATTACGTCCTGCTGCGAGCTGCATGCCATAGGTATCCATAAACCCGTAGTCGGTGGTAATATATTTCAGTTCGATTTGGGTCGGAACTGATTTACCGCCCTCGATCACCTGCGCGCCCTGGTCGTCCAGTAAGCGTCCCGAAGGAATACGAGACGACCGGCCCACATCCTTTACAGCAGGATTTTGAAGCAATTCACTTTTGAACGATTCAAATTGTTTGGTAAGTGTACCGGAGTAGGCGGTAGTCAAAATGAAGTCTTTATTGAAGCCAAGTGATTTATTTTCAATATAACGCAGTTGCTGAAATACCACTGTGGTAGCAACGATCAGGATGATCGAGATAGAAAATTGCACAACAACCAGCACCTGGCGGAAGGATAAGTTGCCGGAACCAACTTTCAGCAGGCCTTTAAGCACCTGTACCGGCCTGAATGACGACATGAATACCGCAGGATAAATACCGCTCAACAGTCCTACCGCGAAGGGCAACAATAGCACGCCGATCAATATATTCCACTGAAACAGGCTACTGAATGAGAGCGACAAATGTGATATTGAATTGATATAAGGCAGCAATAACCAGGTCAGGCCGCCTGCAAGTATCAACGCTACCCAGGTGATCAGTACCGATTCGCCGAGGAACTGCCGGATGATCTCTTTGCGCTGCGCACCGATCACTTTGCGAATACCGATCTCTTTGGCACGCAATGCAGAACGGGCGGTAGATAAATTCATGTAATTGATACAGGCGATAAGCAGTATGAAGAGTGCGATCACAGAGAAAATGTAAACCCTTTTGATGTCACCATTCGGTTCAATCTCATCATCCAGGTGCGATTGCAGATGGATATCGGTCAGTCCCTGGATGGTGAGCTTGGTAGTCTGGTGCATTTTAATGCTGGCCGGCATACCCGGGAACCTCGGCATATATTTATCTATGAAAGCATCCAGTTGCCTGGTGATTATATTCATGTTATAGCCTTTTGGCATCAGCAGGTAGGTATAAAAAGAATTATTGCCAAAATTGGTCTCCAGTTGCTTTTCTCCGTAAATAAGACTATCCCTGAGCGTATTGAAAGAGATAAGAATATCCGGGTGCATGTGCGCATTGGCCGGAAAAGGTTGGAAAATACCGGTTACTTTAAACTCGTGCTTCGTATTGTCCAGGATCACGGTCTTGTTCATCGGATCCGCGCTGCCAAAGTATTTTTTTGCGATCTCGGGTGTCAGCATCACATTATAGGGATCAGTGAGTGCGTTTTTTTTGTCACCCTCGGTCACATTTACCGTAAATACGTCAAAAAAATTCTCATCGGCCATGAAGGCGTTTTGTTCATTAAATAACTTGTCCTTGTAACGAAATACGGTCGTTCCATTAGGCAAAACCCTTGTTACCTTCTGAATATCCGGAAAAGCGATTTTAAGCAACGGGCCAAAGGGCGGCGCTATCGAACTCAGGTGCAGGTTTTCTTCACCATTTTTGGAGTAAAAAATGCGCGTCACCCGGTACGTCCGGTCGGCATTCACATTGTACCTGTCGTAGCTCAATTCGTTGATCAGGTACGTGATGATAAGCAGACAACACGTGAGGCCGACCGTAAGGCCGAAAATATTAATGAATGAAATGAACTTGTGCCGGGTAATATTGCGCCATGCGCTCCTTACATAATTGCGAAACATATAATTTCTATTTAACTTCTCGTAAGACCATAAAGGGACTTCAGGAGTTAAAATTATGTGTTTCGTTTGCGTGCGGAGTTGCAAACTATAAACTGAGACCTCTTTCTCAATTTCGAGCTTATATTCTGTCGGTTTTTTCCCTGTCAAATGTTTGAACACCCGGATGAAAGTGGCTTTTGAATTAAATCCGGCGTCCAATGCCATACCGAGCAGCGTGATCCGGTCGTAAGCCGGGTCCTGCATTTTGGCGATCACTGCCTTTACGCGATATTCATTGATGAAATCGCTAAAGTTTTTCTTCAACGCTGTATTGATGATTCGGGATAATTCGTGAATAGTCAGCCCAAGTTTTTCAGCGAGAGAGTTCAAGGTCAAGTCCGGGTCCTCGTAATACCGGTTGGCTTCCATTACCCTCTTTAACCAGACACCTTTTCCCTTCAATTCGGCCGTGCCTGGAGGCTTTTGTGAAGTCGGCGGTTGCACCGTCGTAGCAGCCTGAGGTCTTAAAAATGCCGCTGCCGCAGTCCAAATCGTGATCACCGCAAAAAGGATGTAAAACGGATAGTAGATATGTATGCCCAATTGATTCCCGTAACCGAAGTAGTCAATAGCGGCAAAACTGTTCCAAAGTATCCAAAGCAAAGCCGTA
>JAFDZL010000489.1 GCA_018266935.1 Bacteroidota bacterium
CATTCTCATCTGCTGCCTGTTTATCGGTATTGCAGCCACCGCCCAGGTAAAATCAACTGCCGACCCCGAGCAAAAGGCGAAAGGGTTGCAAAAACAATTAAAACTCAGCGATGCTCAAACCGTAAAGGTTGCCGCCATTTATAAGGAGTCGGTCGAGAAATTTGAGAAGATCAAAGTAGCTGATAAAGGCAATACCGATAAGATCGCAAAAGATATAGCTCCGTTGCGCACTGCTACCATCAAAAAGATCAAGGCCTTATTAACGCCCGCGCAGGCGGTAAAATATGATAAGCTGGTTAAGGACTCAACAACCGCGGCCGGCAGCGGCTGGAGCGATGGCTGGAGTCCGTCACCGTCCAACTCATCACGGATCGCCCTGATTATAATAGCCGCGACCAGCGGCTTTTTTTATTGCGCATCAACAAAAAGGCTCCGGTAACGGAGCCTTAATTATTTTCGCATAGATCAACGGAATCAAAAAATCACAAAAATCAGCGGTCCTATTTCGTCACATACATCACTTCCTTCACCGCTTTTACAACGCGTTCAGCGTTCGGGAGGTATTCCTGTATCAGCGTCGGTGCGTACGGCAGCGGAACATCACCGCCCATAATGCGCAGAATAGGAGCGTCTAAATAGTCGAATGCATCCTTCTGTACCTTAAAGGCAACCTCGGTCGAGATCGAGCCCAGCGGCCAGCTTTCTTCGATCAGCACCAAACGGTTGGTCTTTTTAACCGAATTTATCACGGTAGCATAATCTATCGGGCGCACCGTGCGCAGGTCGATGACCTCGGCGCTGATGCCTTCCTTTTCCAGTTCTGCAGCTGCGGCATGTACCACTTTCATGATCTTGCCAAAGCTAACCAAAGTTACGTCTGCCCCTTCTTTAGCCACATGGGCCTGGCCCAGTGGTAAATAATAAGTTTCTTCAGGCACCTCGCCTTTATCGCCATACATCAGTTCAGATTCCATGAAGATTACCGGATCTGGATCGAGAATTGAAGATTTCAACAGACCCTTTGCTTCGTACGGGTTCGATGGCACGACTACTTTCAACCCAGGGCAGTTGGCGTACCAGCTTTCGAAGCACTGGCTGTGCTGCGAGCTCAGCATACCGGCGTTGCCCGTAGGGCCGCGGAACACGATAGGCACTGAAAACTGACCGCCGCTCATCGACATGATCTTGGCCGCGCCGTTGATGATCTGATCGATTGCCACCAGTGAGAAGTTGAATGTCATGAACTCGATAATAGGGCGCAGGCCGTTCATTGCTGAGCCGATACCGATGCCGGCAAAGCCCAATTCAGAGATCGGGGTATCTATCACCCGTTTAGCACCAAATTCATCCAGCATACCCTGGCTCACCTTGTAGGCGCCGTTATATTCGGCTACTTCCTCGCCCATCAGGTATATTTTATCGTCCTTGCGCATCTCCTCGCTCATTGCTTCGCGAAGCGCTTCCCTGAATTGTATTTCTCTCATTTGCTTTTTAAAATGCAATTTTTTGCGAACGCAAATATAGGCATTGAACGCATAAAAACAATGTCGCTTTCCTGTAACAAAGGTATGATCGCCGGCGTATATTTTCATGACATACGTCACGATATAATACGTGTGAAAAGGCCATCTTTGAACAAAAATCGCATGGTTCCTTTAAGGTATGCATCAAGTGAGCGGAATTATTTACTTTTAAAAACCCTTAATGGCCCGATCGCAATGAAAATATTTAAAGCGGTTCCTTTCATCATCATGTCCTGCATTGCTGCAGGCTGCAAAAAGAATAACATTAGTCATCCGGTTAGGAAAGACATCGTCGAGACGGTCTATGCGTCAGGTAAGATCATGGCGGACAGCGAATACACGACCTTTGCCCTGAATCCCGGCACTGTGGTCAAAAAACTCGTCAAAGAAGGTGATGTGGTAAAGAAGGGGCAGGTACTGTACATCATCAACAATACCGCGCCCGCCGCGCGGCTTGAAGCCGCAAATGAAGCTTATGAAAAGGCCCGCGAGAATTTGTCACCGCAATCACGCATATTAAGCGATCTGAGACTGTCGATGCAAAGCGCCGCGATCAAATTCAGCAATGACTCGCTGCAATACTTCCGCCTGAAAAATTTGTGGGAGCAAAACATCGGTACCAAAAGCGCCCTCGATAACGCTGAGACCCAATACCGCACGGCGCTTAATGACAAAAAATCGGCGAGGGAAAAATATTATTCAACGATCAATGACCTGAACATTTCTCTGAAAAATGCGCAAAGCCAGGTCGCTACCGCTCAAAACGATTTGAGCAACTATATCATCCGGGCGGAAAGCAACGGAACGGTTTACCAGATGATGAAAGAGAAAGGCGAAGCGGTAAAAGCCAATGAAGCCGTGGCTCTGCTTGGCAAATCGGCTGCCCGGCTGATACGCCTCGCGGTCGATCAACAGGATATAAATCTATTGCAGAACGGCCAGCAGGTGCTGCTAAAGACCGATGCGACGGGTGATCAAATATATAAGGCAAAGGTGGCGCGGATATACCCCACCATGAACGAGGCCGACCAGACCTTTAGGGTTGATGCGGTTTTTATTGACGATGATGCCAAGTCCTACATCCATACTTCCGTGGAAGCCAATATTATCATCGGAAAGAAACAGCAGGCATTGGTAATTCCTATTAACGCGCTGTTGAACGGCGACAGCGTTAAGGTAAAAAAAGACGGAAAGATAGTTACAGTCCCGCTTAAAACCGGCATCCACACGCTCGATGAAATTGAAATATTGAACGGGCTTGATGAAAATTCGGAAGTGGTTACGCCGGTATCGGGAAAATAGTTATGATGGTTGACGCCTTAATAACAAAACGGCATTTGATGGCCAATAAAAAGCAAACCCTTGTGGCTATGCTGGGGGTTACTTTCGGCATCGCCATGTTCATCCTGATGATCAGCTTTATGGTAGGCGTCAACCAGTTTATGGAGGATACTATGCTTTCTTCCACACCCGATATTCATATCTACAACGATATCAAAACCGATTACTCGGTTTCTGTTGCAGGCGATTATTTTAAAAATAATCCTGCACTCGTCGTAGTGCGGCACCCCAAACCCAAACAGGTCAATTTGAATATCAAAAATGCTCAGGGAATTATTGCCGATATGCATAAGGACCCGGATATAGTCCATATTTCACCTTTTTTAAGTACACAGGTGTTTTATAACTACGGGCCGGTGCAGATCAACGGCTATATCAATGGGGTGAACATCGCCGAAGAGTCGAAGATTTTCGACCTCGCCAGCAAAATGACCGTCGGCAAGCCTGAAGATTTACTGAGCGCAGATAAGGGTATTATTATGGGCCGTGGTCTTGCCAATAAACTCGATCTGGGTGTGGGCGATATGGTGACTTTAACTACACCCCAGGGTACTTCCATGAGTTTCAGGGTCGTCGGTTTATTTGCCATAGGTATCGGTACCATCGACGATACGCGCAGCTACGTGAACCTGGCCAATGTGCAGCAATTATTGGGAAAAGACCGCAGCTACATTACCGATATCAATATCAAGCTCACCAACAATAAACTGGCGCGCGATAAGGCCGCTGAGTTGTTAAAAAAATACAATTATAAATCCGACGACTGGGAAACCGCCAATTCGTCGGTGCTCGCGGGCAATATCGTGCGCGATGTACTGACCTATGTGGTCAGCATTACCTTGCTCGTGGTGGCGGGGTTCGGGATTTACAATATCATGAATATGACCATCCAAAATAAAATGAAGGACATTGCAATATTGAAGGCGCAGGGTTTTGCCGGAGGAGACATTGTAAAAATATTTTTGGGTCAGGCGCTTTTTATCGGGTTCTTTGGTGCAATAATGGGCGAAATGCTGGGTTTCGTGCTGGCGTATTCGTTATCGCGTGTGCCTTTCCCGCACAATGATTTTATCGCGTTGAAGTTTTTCCCGGTGGCCTTCAACCCGGCGCATTACATTTTCGGACTGGTTTTTGGCGTGATAACGCCCTTCATCGCCGGTTTGATGCCGTCGATGAAAGCGTCGAGGATCGATCCGGTGGCAATTTTAAGGGGGTAGCAAACATGGATGCGGCGCTCAAAGTTGAAAACCTGAACAAATACTTCCATGAGCCTGAAGACTTTCATGTCTTACAGGATATTTCGTTTTCGGTAGGTAAGGGCGAATTTGTACCCATCATCGGGAAATCGGGCAGCGGCAAATCCACGCTGCTTTACCTGCTGAGCACCCTCGACACGGATTATACCGGCGAGATACGCATTAATAATGACCTGGTAACCGGCAAAAGCCAGAACGACCTGGCCAGGTTCCGGAACAGGAACATAGGCTTTGTTTTCCAATTTCATTTCCTGCTTCCGGAATTCACTGCGCTGGAGAACGTCATGCTGCCTGCGTTGAAACTGGGCAGGTTAAGCCAAGAAGAGATCAGGCAAAAAGCTCTGGATATATTGAAGCAGTTGCAGATGGAGGCCTTCGCACAAAAGTTATCGTCCAAGCTTTCCGGGGGCCAGCAGCAGCGTGTAGCTATTGCGCGGGCGCTGATCAACGATCCGGCTATTATCATGGCTGATGAGCCAACGGGAAATCTCGACAGCGTCAACACGGGCCTGGTATTTGATATTTTCAAAGATCTTTCTCATCATAAAGGCATCACGATACTCACAGTTACCCACGATCTCGATTTTGCAAAAGGCGCGGATCGGGTGATCGAGATGATCGACGGCAAAATTTCAGCAGAGCACGCCTAAAAATTAAACCTTCGTCAAGTAATTTACCGGTTTGGTGTAAAACATTCCACCCGCTGGTCGCGCCTTCTTATGTTCGTGAAGCTGATAACACTATTGTCCGCTGCCCGGCACTATGAGCTTTGTGATAAGGAATTGGAAATGGACCCCGCTCCGGCTCATGCTGATTTTAACCATAATGCAGCTGTTTATTGCATTGCTCACCAATGGATTTGCACTTTCGTCGGATGAGGCCTCGTGGCATTATATAGGGCGAAACTGGTTCAGGAACGGACTTGTGCCCTACACCGGCGGGGTTGATGATAAATCGCCCCTGTTCTTTACCATTTTCGGGATATCGGATCTGTTATTTGGGGTGAATTACTGGTTCCCGAGAATAGCAGGTACGATATGCCAGTCGACAGGCATATTTTATGTTTATAAGATAGCCAACCATATTGCGGGCAGGCAAGCCGGTACGCTGGCTATTTCGTTTTATGGCCTATCGGTGCTTTGGCATGGGGTGGATGGCAGGTATGTTTCCTATACCGAAACTTACGATGCTTTATTCATCATATTAGCGTTTTATTTCTTCGTCACTGCGCAAAGCGGCAAAAGCTATTTCCTCAGTGGTTTTCTGGCGGCTGTTGGGTTGGGTTTCCGTTTATCCGCTTTTTTTGGCGCGGCTGCTATTTTTATCTCCTCAGTAAAAAAGGGCAGGGAAGCGACTATCTTATTTTGCGTTGGGTTGGCATCTGGCTTCCTTATTCTTGTTTTGGCCGCGATATTCGCCGGTATCAATCTCCACGATCTGTATTTCTATATGTACGCTGATAATTTTGGAGGCGGCAGCACCACCGACCACAATTTTTTGTGGCGAATGGTACAGTTTCATAACCTGTTCTTTTACTCGGAGGCGATGCTGTTCTACCCATTGGTGATGGTCTATCTGTTCATTAAACAGCGGGTCGATTGGGTAGTTTTATGGAGCATCCTGGTGTTTATCGGGATCAACCTTTTGGGTAATTATGCCCGGGTCGATCTCAGGGGCCTGCTCCCACCCTTGTCGCTAATAGCTGCATTTGCGGTTTCCCATTTGATTGACCTGTATCAAATCTCGTTCAGGAAACTCATGCTGATCATTTGGGTATGCTTCTCGCCGAAAATAGTGGAACCGTTCCTGAACTTTACGCGTCTGTTTACCGGGGAGTTCCAAAAAGCGGAAAATTTCTGCCATCCGCCATACATTCAGCCAGACGAAAGCGCCAGCCGTCAGCTTGGACAATGGGTCAAAGCAAACACCAAAGCGGACGAACTGGTGTTCGTTGCCGGCGGCGGTCCTCAGGTGCAGGCTTATTCGGAACGAATATCGCCAAGTATTCATTTCAGCGCGGGTGAAACCCTGAAGGCGAGGCAACGATTTTTGAGCGATATGAGGAAAAACAAGGCCGATATGATTCTGGTTCCGTTGTATCCTGAATACCGGTACTACCTGACGAGCGACCTGCTAAACTATGTCGATAGTCTGACAGCCAAACACTATTACTTTGTAAGATGTATGTTCAATTACAATATCTACAGGCTTAAACATTAAAAGCCCTGGCGTTGTGACCGGGAAATTATTCCGTCAAGATTTCTATATTTAGCGTTGAAAAATTAAGGAATGCAGGTTGAACAGGCCGGGGAATTCATTCTGAACAAGATAGAAAAGGAACTACCCGAAACATTTTATTACCACAATATCGATCATACGCGGGATGTGTATGCTGCCGCAAAGATGATCGGCGAAGCCGAAAATATTACTGACGACGAGATGCAACTCCTGCTTACCGCCGCCTGCTACCATGACTCGGGTTACCTGGTCAGCATTCACGAGCATGAAAAGGAATCCTGTAAAATAGCCCGTGAACATTTGCCATCGTTTTGGTTCAGCCAACCGGATATTGACAAGATATGCGGGATGATCATGGCCACGCGCATACCGCAATCGCCTCGTAATCATTTAGAACAGATTTTAGCCGATGCCGACCTGGACTATCTAGGCCGGGACGATTTTTTCACGATAGGCGACAAATTTTACCGCGAACTCGGGTTGACCGACCGTGATGAGTGGAATCGTATGCAGGTAAAATTTCTGAACGGGCATCAATATTTTACACAAACAGCATTAAATTTACGGGGACCAAAAAGACGCCGGAACCTGGAGCAGGTAAAGGCCTTATTGCATAAACGACCAATGAAACGATTCAGCTTGCCGCACGCCGTTCTCGATACAATTTATGTGGTATTGGGAATCCTGTTTTGCGGCTTTGCCTTAAAAAGCTTCCTGGTTCCCAATAATTTCTTCGACGGTGGGGTAACCGGTATCTCGCTGCTGATCTCTGAGACCTATCATATTCCCATAGCGTATGTGATCGTGGTAGTTAACATTCCTTTTATTGTCATGGGGGCCAGGCAGGTTAACCGCGCCTTTGCTTTAAAGACACTTGCGGCAGTTATAGGCCTTGGGCTTTGCCTGTTGTATATGCCGGAGCAGCACGTAACTTCAGATCACCTGCTGATTTGTATTTTCGGAGGCGTGTTCATGGGTATCGGCGTGGGCCTTTCTATTCGCGGGGGCTGTGCGCTCGATGGTATCGAGGTATTGGCGCTTTACACCGGCAAACGGATCAGTTTTACGATCAGCGAAATCATCCTTGGCATCAATATTATCATTTTCCTTATTGCCGGCATCCAGCTCGGCCTGCCTACTGCGCTTTATTCCATTCTTACGTATTACGCCGCTTCACGCACGAGCCACTTTGTGATCGAGGGCCTCGAAGAATATACAGGAGTGACTATTATTTCGGCGAAAAGTGAAATTATCAAAGAACGCCTGGTGATGGAACTGGGGCGCGGCATCACAGTTTATAAAGGCGAACGCGGCTTTCTGAAGCAAAGCTTTGATGTCAGCCATCCGGTGGATATTATTTTCACCGTCGTAACCAGGCTCGAGGTTCGCAGGCTGAAAAACATGGTGCACGACGTAGATCATAAAGCCTTTATTTTTACAAGCACTATCAAAGAAGCTGCGGGTGGCGTACTTAAGCGCCGGGCAAGGGACCACTGATATTTCGAATATCGTCCCGATAGCTATCGGGATCAATTTCGAATTTTCTGATTTTTTCCACTCCAACAAATGTGTGGCGCTACAGGTATTGCTTCTTTTTGCTTGACAATCATTACATTTATAGAGGAACTTCAACCAAAACCTCTGTATGAAAAGGATATTTCTATTTATAGTCCTGCTTATTGCCACCTGTAATATTGTTTTTGCGCAAAAGCCAAATATTGATAGCCTGCAAAAAGTTTATAATAAAAACAGGCAAGACACAACGTTGGTGCAGATATACTTTTTAAAAAGTATGTACACCTTTCTCACTACCAATGTTGACTCGGGCCTGATCTATTCAAGAAAAGCTCTTGAGTTATCCCAAAAGATCAATTTTAGAAAGGGCGTGGTTCGGGCATTATCGGGCATTGCCACCTATCAGAACTTGAGTGGCGACTTACCGGGTTCTTTGAAAACCACCTTCCAGGCCCTGCCCGAAGCTATCGATCTAAAAGAAATGCGGGTTGTGGCATCGTGTTATAATACCAGGGGGCTAACTTACTCAACTTTAAAAGACGCTAAGAGATCGCTTGATAACTACTATGCTGCGCTGTATATATGTGAGAAATACCACTACACCGGGCTTGCTGTTACCGAACTGAATAACGTAGCGAGGGCATATCTCGATAACGATAAGCTTGATTCGGCAAGATATTACTGTCAATATGCTTATGATTTTTCGATCAAGCATAAAATAAAAAGAAACCTGGCTTACCTGGTGCGGAATTTTGGGATAATAAAATTTAAAGAACACGATTACCCCAGTGCTATAAGTTATTACCGGAAAAGCCTTGCAGATACTTCCGAAGAAAAAAATCACTACCTGAAAAGCGAAGATTACAGACGTATAGCGGAAGCCTACGTTAAAATGAACTTGGTGGATTCAGCTATATACTACGCTAAAATAGCGTTAGAGCACGCAAAGGGAGACAAGAATCCCGACCTGGTGCAGCGGGCAACCACCATACTGACGGACCAATACAAACTAAAAGACGATTATAAAAACGCTTTTTATTACCAGCAAGTTACCCAGCAAGCAAAGGACAGCTTATTCAGTCAACAAAAAACCCTGCAGGTGCAAAACCTGGCTTATAGCGAAGAACAGCGCAAGCAGGAAGCAAAGGCGGCTGAACTTGCCTACGGGGAACGGGTACGTTTTTATGTGCTTTTGGGAGTTATAGGGGTATTTGTTTTGATAGCAGGGATCCTTTTGTATGCGAATGGCCAACGTAAAAAAGCCAACGTTTTATTGCACAAACAAAATGAGCAAATCGAAACCCAGCGGAAAGACCTTGAAAAGACAGTCGCCGATCTTAGAACAACACAACGCCAACTGATCCAGTCGGAAAAAATGGCCTCGCTCGGTGAACTGACCGCGGGCATTGCGCATGAGATACAGAACCCGCTGAACTTCGTGAATAATTTCTCGGAGGTGAATACTGAATTGATCGAAGAAATGGAGATGGAAATCAGTCAAAGCCATTTGGATGAAGTAAAAGCCATTGCCGAGAGTATTAAGCTTAACCAGGAGAAGATCAGCCAGCATGGCAAAAGGGCTGACTTTATAGTAAAAGGCATGCTGCAGCATAGCCGCGCCAGCACGGGCGAAAAGCAATTGACCAACCTGAATGTGCTGGCGGATGAGTTTTTCAAACTATCATTTCACGGACTGAGGGCCAAGGATAAATCCTTCAATGCTGAAATGGTCACGCATTTTGATCCCGACCTGCCCAAAGCAAACGTGGTGCAGCAGGACATGGGAAGGGTATTGCTCAACCTGATCAATAATGCATTTTATGCGGTGAACCAAAAAGCAAAAACTGCGGCACCTGGGTATAAACCGACGGTGGAATTGACGACTTCGGCGGGTAACGGCCAAATCGAGATCAGGGTAAAGGATAATGGCAACGGTATCCCCGCCAGCATCAAAGACAAGATCATGCAGCCCTTCTTCACCACCAAACCGACGGGTGAGGGAACAGGGTTGGGGCTATCTCTAAGCTATGATATTGTGACTAAAGGGCATGGCGGGAAGATAGACGTGGATAGTAAGGAAGGCGAATACACCGAATTCAAAATAACCTTACCCATTAGCTAAGAACATGGATAGCAAATTGGAAAAATCGATTCGGTCGGGAACTGTGCAACTGAAAAAAGAATTGGCGGAAAAGAACCGGCAATTGGAGATCGAAGCAGCTCTGGAACGCGTTCGCACCGTAGCCATGGGCATGCGCAAGGCCAATGACCTGCTGGATATTTGCAAAGTATTGTTTGAAGAATTGACAGCATTGGGATTTTCTGAATTGAGAAACGCCATGATCAATATTGCCAACGACGAAAAAGGCTCGTTTCTCAACTATGATTTTAATGGCCAAAATTCGACGATAACGCAATTTTCGCACAATAGCCACCTGGTGATCGAAAGGCAGGTTGCTATTACACGCAGTGCCAACGACGCTTTCATTGAGCATGTGCTTACCGGAGCCGAGCTTGAAGATTTTAAGGCATTTAGGGTCAAAAATGGTGAAGCGCCGGACCCACGGCTCGAGAACATATCAGCCCTTTACTATTACTTCTATGCCATTAGCGATGGATCGGTCGGTATATCCGCTTTCAGTCCGCTTTCAGAAGAAAAGCGCGAGGTACTGAAACGCTTCCGCAACGTGTTCGATTTAGCCTACCGCAGATATGTAGATATTGAGCAGGCCGAAGCCCAAACCCGTGAAGCTCAGATCGAACTTTCCCTTGAAAGAGTGCGTGCAAGTGCAATGGCCATGCACAAAACTGATCAGTTGCTGGATGCCGCAGAGCTTTTATATAAGGAATTGACCGGACTGGGTATTAACAGCATGGCCGTTACCTATTCCATCATGGCCGGGGACGAAAAGAGCGCTGCCTATTACAGCATTAACCCGGTTGACGGTAAGATAAACCCGGTACCGCTCGACCTGCCGCATACCGAAACCGAAGTGATGCGTTCTATGCTCGCAAGCTGGAAAAAGCATGAGGCTTTCGGCAAGCTGGAACTGGACGAAGAAGCCACATTACAGCATCAAACTTATATCGCAAAAAAGATAGAAGCTTTTTTTGCGACGCATGATTTCGATTACAATTTTTCAGTTGAAGCATTTTTGGCCGTGTCGCCAAAGAAAGCGGTGATCTATACTTTCAATTTCGCGCAGGGGTACATTTTCATTATAGGCAGCGAGCATTTAACCAGGTCGCAGGAAGAAATGGTGATGCGGTTTACCAAAGTGTTTGAGATGACCTATCGCCGCTTCCTCGACCTGCAAAAAGCGGAAGATCAGGCCCGCGAAGCGCGGATCGAAAATGCGCTGGAAAAAGTTCGGTCTCGTTCATTGGCCATGCATTCAAGTAGCGAACTAGCCGAAGTCGCCCAAACTATATTTAAACAGGTCAAAGCGTTAGGAATCGAAACTTATACAAGTGGTTTTAACATTTGGGACGACGCCCACAATAAAGTCCATTCGTGGATGAGCAATCCCACAGGAAATATCAATCCTGTCTTTGAGATGCCAATTAGCAGCTACGAACAGCATCGTCGAATATATACAGCTTGGAAAGACAAAAAAGAGTTTATCGAGGACGATTTGATTGGCGCCGCACTGAGACGTCATTATAAGTTCCTCAGGTCATTTCCCCAACTTGACGAATCGTTCAGAAGGTCGGAAGATGCGGGTATCAAGACACCGAAACGACAAGTACATAATAACGCTTTTTTTAAGCACGGATACTTATTATTTATTACGGAAGAGCCTTGTCCTCATCAGCACGATGTTTTCAAAAGATTCGCAAAAGTCTTTGACCAAACCTATACCCGTTTCCTCGATCTGCAAAAAGCGGAAGCCCAAGCCCGCGAGTCACAAATACAATTGACACTTGAACGCATACGGGCCCGAACCATGGCTATGCAGAGAAGTGACGAGTTGGCGGACATCTCACTGGAATTATTTAAGCAAGTTCAATTACTTGGAATAGCAACCTGGCATTGTGCATTCAATATTTACGACGATGATCAGGGAAACGGGACCGAATGGAGCACCAACATTGGTGGAGTTTACCCTATGTATAAAACGCCGAGGGTAGGCATTTTCCGCAAATATTATGAAATCGGGGCGGCAGGCGAAGCGCTGCATGTCGAAGTAATTGGGAAAGATCGGTGCGCAGATCATTATGCCTGGTTATGTACCTTACCCGGAGTTGGAGATCAGTTACTAAAACTTAAAGCTTCCGGCATCCCTTTTCCAACCTCGCAAATTGATCATGTAGCTTATTTTAAATATGGCTATTTGTTATTTATAACCTATGAACCGGCGCCTGAGGGTTATGAAATCTTTAAACGGGTCGCCAAAACCTTCGAGCAAACCTACACCCGTTTCCTCGATCTGCAAAAAGCGGAGGCGCAAGCCCGTGAAGCTCAAATACAACTTGCATTAGAGCGTGTACGCGCCCGTACTATGGCCATGCAGCATAGTGAGGAACTGGCGGAGGTTATTCAGTTGGTTTTCGAGCAGTTGCAGCAATTGAATTTTGATATCGATGTCGCCAATTTTGCTCTAAACTATAAGGAAACAGATGATCTCGATCTTTTACTAGCTGTGCCACACGGGAAATATCCGTTGAAAATACATGTTCCGTATATTCAGCATCCGGTGTTTGATCGTTTTAATCAAGCAAAGAAAAAAGAGGGGCTTTTGACAGACATGCTTTCAAAAGAGGAGAAGAATAGCTTTTTCGAACATTTTTTTAAGTATGTTCCCGGGGTTCCGGAGGAGAATAAATCTTCGATATTTAGTAGGCCCGGTTTTGTCAGATCATCAGTATTGATGAAAAATACCGCCCTGACCATTCATAATTATAACGGTATCCCATATTCGGAAGCGGAGAACAATACCTTACTGCGGTTTGGCCAGGTGTTCGACCAAACCTATACCCGTTTCAACGATTTGAAGCAGGCGGAAGAACAGGCCCGTGAGGCACAAATACAATTGGGGCTGGAAAGGGTGCGGGCCCGGGCCATGGCCATGCAAAACTCTGACGAGCTTGCTGAGTTAGTGCACACTGTATTCAAAGAGCTGACTAAACTTGATTTTGCGCTAACCCGCTGTATTATCAATATCCTGGATGCGAATACCTATTCAGCCAGGTGGTGGATGGCAAATATTGAAGATGATAAAACGCCCGCATCCTATTTTATAAAATACAAGGAGCTATCTTATTTCAAAAGTGCATTTAAAGCCTGGAAAGAGCGGAATGCAAAATGGGAATATATCCTTGGGAAAGAAGAAAAATCGATACTCGACGATTATTTGTTCAGTGAAACGGAACTAAAAATGCTGCCAGCCCAGGTACAGGCTGGCATGAGAAGTTCAGAAAGCCTCGTCATATCCGCTGCTTACGGTAACTTTGGATGCCTGCATGTAGCCAGCCTCGAGCCTTTAAGCGATGAAAACCGCGACATTCTTGCCCGTTTCGGTCAAGTATTCGACCTTACCTACACCCGTTTCAACGACCTGAAACAGGCCGAGGCGCAAGCCCGCGAATCTCAAATTCAGCTGGCATTAGAACGTGTTCGCGCCCGCACGATGGCCATGCAAAAAAGCGAAGAACTTGCCGAAACCGTTTTTATTCTTTTCCAGCAGTTTAAAGAACTTGGCGAAAACCCCGACCAGGCCACCATAGGCATCGTTAACGAGCAAGAGCACGTGATAGAGTATTGGGTCACCATGTATGGCAGCCAAACCGATAAAGTTTACAAGTTTTCGATCGACGAACCGAACGTAACACGGAAGATATACGATGCCTGGAAGCGCAAGAAAAGATCACTCGTCATAGACCTTACCGGAAAGGCGCTTCATGATTTCGCCACCTACCGCGAAAGCATGGGAGGCGCCAAACTGAATAAGGATGAGAAACGAAGAATTATCAATGTCGCTTTCTTTTCAAAAGGATTGATCAATGTACAATCAAACGTGGAGCGTTCGGAAGAAAGTATCAAACTTTTGGAAAGGTTTGCCGCGGTTTTCGAGGGCACTTATACCCGTTTTCTGGATTTGAAACAAGCGGAAGCACTGGCACGGGAAGGACAAATCCAATTGGGGCTTGAACGCGTGCGCGCGCAGGCGATGGCCATGCAAACATCGGAGGAATTGAATGAACTGATAGGCACTGTATTTACCGAGTTGACTAAACTTGATTTTGTACTCACCCGGTGCCTGATCATGATCTTCCATCCTGGGACGAAAGCTTCCCGTTGGTGGATGGCTAACCCCGAGGCGCCCGCCGAGCCTATGAATTATCTGGTACAATTCCATAAGCATCCGGCTTATGATGCCTATCTGAAAGCATGGAAAGGGCGCGATTTGAAATGGAACTATGCGCTGAAAGGAAAAGTGAAAAGAGACTGGGATGACTTTTTATTTGTAGATACCGAACTGGCAGAATTGCCTGGCCCCGTAATTGAAGGCATGAAAGCGCCAGATCAGGTACTGCTCTCCGCATCCTTCAATAACTTCGGATGCCTCACGCTTGTAAGCCTCGAACCATTGTCGGCCGAACATTCTGATATTATGCTTCGCTTTGCCAAAGTATTTGACATGAGTTATACCCGCTTCAATGATCTAAAACAAGCGGAAGAGCAAGCCCGGGAAGCGCAAATTCAGTTGGGGCTCGAGCGGGTACGTGCCGCAGCCATGGCCATGCACAGCAGTCAGGATGTGGGCAATGCCACCGCTTTGGTCTTTAGCGAACTATATAAACTGGGTATTAATACGATCAGATGCGGTGTTTGTATCGTTGATGAT
>JAFDZL010000490.1 GCA_018266935.1 Bacteroidota bacterium
GTTGCCAGGGATTGGTGTATTGCTTATCGAAATGGATATAGTCGTATGTCAGGCCGATCTTGTTCACGCTCGCTGCGTCTTGTACCCTTTCGGCAAGCGAGTGCGCGCCGGTATTGGCGGGATCGATTTTAAGCAGCGAATCAAGCGCGTTATTGGCTTCGCTGTAACGTTTCAAGTCGTTCAATGCCTTCGCCTTCAACAGTAAAAGGTCCTTCGACTGCGGATGATATTTTAAGCCGCCGTTTACGATCTGGAGAGCTTTTACCGAATTGTCGTTCCAAAACTCCAGGCTGCCGGACGCAAATGCCGCGTCTTCATTGTCGGGGTGTTTGGTGAGCACCTGCGCGAACTGCGCACGCGCGCTATCCGCTTTTCCCGACCAGGTGTAAACACGGCCCAAAAACACACGGATATCCGAATAGTCCGGGCTTTTGGTTAAAGCCTGTTTACTCAGACTGATGGCTTTAGGATAATCCTTCAGGTCAAAAGCTGCATGGCGAGCCTGCTGGAACAACTCGTCGGACGAAGGCCCTTTTTGGGCATAAATCGTTCCCGAAAAGATTAGCAGGCCGATAACAATACAAAATACCTTAAAATTCATGCTCCGTTTCCAGGCGTTAGTTTATTGATTGTCGTTGTACGGTAAAAGCGGTCCGCAAGTTCCAATTGATGTTAAATAGGGCGTTGTTTAACAATTTGTTACGTGTTTCACTTCAGGAAATATCTGTCTATCAATATGGTATGGATAACAAGCCTTGCCTGGGGGAGATTTTTATAACTATTATTTCCGCAGCCCGTATAAACGCTAATGCTGCGTTGAGTTCAGCACAATTATCCATTAAAGTATTTTTTAAAAGATTTGAACGATGAAGATCCTGGTTGCGGAAGATGATCAACTGATGATGAAAATGCTTGAGTTTCGTCTCAGGAAAGATGGGCACGAAGTAATTATTACGCACGATGGGCGGGAAGCTGTGAGCAAACTCGACGAGTTTCAGCCCGACCTGGTAATAACCGATATCATGATGCCTTACTTATCGGGTTTGGAAGTGGTTAGCGCGGTTAAAAAGAAATACCCGACCGGTACCCCGGTAGTTATTTTGTCAGGCATGGGGCAGGAAAATGTTGTACTTGAGGCGTTCCAGTTGGGAGCGGACGACTATATGACCAAGCCTTTCAGCCCGAACGAATTGTCGGTGCGTGTGCGCAGGTTCGACATGTCAGCAATAAAATAAACACTTCGAAATTACGCTAAAGCGTTGGCAGGCAGATTACTTACATATTTGATTAAAATTAGCTGGTCGGTACAGAACATTGCCGTGGCCGCTGTCGTCGCGTTGATGACTTGCCTGCTCGTCTTCATGCTCCTCTACATGTATGTTAAAAGCGTTCGTGAGAAAAAGCAGCATAAATGGCGCATGATCTCGGACATGCTGATCAACAAAGCGATATTTTATGAAGACAGGGACGAAATAGAAGACCAGATTCTCGCTTCGGTTTTGGAAGCGGCTCAAAAGCTGATCGTCAATAGGTACTTCCGAAAATTCATTGCCGGCGAACTGGTATCGGCCAAAAAGAATATCAGTGGTGCATCAGCAGACAGCCTAAAGCAATTTTACCTGCAGCTGGGCCTGGATAAGTATGCGCTGAAAAACCTCGAAAGCCGTCAATGGTATGTAAAAGCCGAGGCTATACAGGAACTTACCATTATGCATACCGATGAATTTATCGATCAGTTGCATACACATACGAATGACAAAAATGAATATGTGCGCATGGAAGCCCAGGCTGCCATGGTCCAATTTAAAGGATTTGACGGGCTCGATTTTTTGAATTCGATCAGCTATCCGCTCTCTAATTGGCAGCAGATCAAATTGCTGCAATTGTTGTCGCTCAAACCACCGTCAACCATCAATATCGATAAATGGTTCAAATCGGATAACAATAGTGTGGTAATTTTTGCGCTGAAACTTGCGCGCAACTATCACCGGTTTGAGCTGCACGATGCTATTACCGAATGTCTGGATCACGAGAACGCGGACGTACGCTATGAGGCCATCCGCTGTCTGAACGAAATATACACGGACGAGACGGCGGATCATCTGATATCCCGTTTTTTGCAGCAGGGCTTAAAACACCAGGTCGCTATCGCCCGGGCAATGCAGAACGTCGGTTCGAAAAAAGATGAATTGTTTCTTTTCGATCTGCTGAAGCACGAAAGCGATGAACTGAAGCTTCATGCCGCCCGTGCGCTAGCCAACGCCAGCAAAGAGGGTTTACTTTCCCTGGAAAAATATTCTAAAGAGTCGGAAGAAGCCATTAGCCAGATACTGATGCATATCAAAGGAGAAAACGCGGCATGAGTTGGCAAACCTTTATATTGCACCTGTTCACCTACGGAATCTTACTGTATTCCATCGTAATACTCATCTGTTACCTGCTGATAGGGGCATTTTCCATCATGGAGACGCGCTCTTATTTGCACAAAAACAGTTTTACCGATTACCGCATGCTGGCCTCATCTACCGAGACACCGAGCATGAGTATCCTGGCGCCGGCCTATAACGAAGGGCCGACGATAATTGAAAACGTACGTTCGCTGCTGTCGCTGCATTATCACAACCTTGAAGTGATCATTATCAATGACGGCAGTAAAGACGATTCGCTGGAAAGGCTGATCGAAGCATACTCACTGTATAAAGCCGATTATTTTGTAAACCAGCGCCTGAAAACCAAACCCGTCAAAGGCGTTTACCGCAGTAGCAACCCGGTTTACCGCAAGCTGGTAGTGGTAGATAAGGAAAACGGCGGCAAGGCCGACGCGCTCAACGTCGGGGTCAATATCGCGCGCAGCGACTATTTTGTATGTATCGATGTTGACTGCGTGCTGGAACAGGACGCGCTGCTGAAGCTGGCGAAACCGTTCCTGGAGGCAACTACCCAGCGGGTTATCGCGGCAGGCGGCGTAGTGCGTATTGCCAATAGCTGCGAGATCGAAGGCGGGAGGCTGGTAAAAGTTAATTTGCCTAAACAATTTCTGCCGAGAATACAAACACTGGAGTATATCCGGGCATTTCTTTTAAGCAGGATGGCCTGGACCAAATTAAACGGCTTGCTGCTCATATCAGGCGCTTTTGGCGCTTTTGACCGCGAGATCGTGATCAATTGCGGTGGCTACAACTCAAAGACGGTAGGTGAAGACATGGAACTGGTGGTAAGGATGCGCCGTTATATGGAAGAACTTGGCGAGCCTTATAAAGTGGCGTTCATACCCGATCCTTTATGCTGGACGGAGGCGCCCTCGACCTACCGGATATTAGGCCGGCAGCGCAACCGATGGACCAGGGGAACGATAGAGACCCTGCGCGCGCATAAAAAAATGTTCTTTAACCCGAGTTATGGCATCCTGGGCATGCTCAGCTACCCTTATTGGTTCTTTTTTGAATTTCTTGCACCGATAATCGAGTTTTTCGGCACCCTGGGGCTTATCTATTACTGCTTTAAATATGCGGTAAACTGGGAGGCGATACTGATCATGATAGGCGTAATATGCCTGGGTATCCTCTACTCGATCTTTGCGATAATGATGGAGGTGCTCACCTACCATCAGTACAAACAAAAAAGGGATATTCTGCACCTGGTACTGGTAGCGATCCTGGAACCTTTTGTGTTCCATCCATTTGTCGTATGGTCGGCGGTTGTTGGAAACTTTGACCTGCTTAGAAAGAACAACTCATGGGGCGAGATGACACGTGCGGGTTTCGCGCCCAACAAGAAAATTTGACAAGATATTGCGTCATGGAAAATAAAAGACACAAAAAAAAGCTATCCTCGAAATTCATGCTGGTCATTTCGTCATTTGCCAGCCTGTCTGTCGTATGGCTGGCGGTGATATTGCTGCTGACCGTTTTTGAATTGCTTTATAACGGCATTGTGCACCAGTTTCCCAAAAGCTTCACTAGCGTACTGTCATGGGCGTTTTTTAACGATGTGATCTTTTGGCTGAAAGGATTGATCTATTCTTTCATAGTATTTACGGTACTGCACCTGATCTCAGGCAAACTGGCAAGGATAAGCTATTGTGTGTTCATAGTATTCATGGCCGTTGTACAGGTAAGCCTTACATCTTACTTTACTACAGCGCTTGTACCGCTGGGGGCCGATCTCTATGGCTATTCTATGACGGATATCAAACAAACCGTCGGAGCAGCCGGTGGCGTTAGCGTGGTACAAATACTCGAATTTATCGTTTTGATCGGTGTAGTTGTTTTTTCACTGTGGAAACTCCCGTCACGGATACGCGTAAACCGGTTCATTGTTTTGGCCTTGCCGCTCATTTCGTTAGTATTTCTTTTTACCGGCGCCACTGCGATGACGCACCAAGGTAATTTCAAATCCGATTTCGACAACAACCTGGTCATCAATAAATCTGATCATTTTTGGACTGCATCATACAATCATTTCTTTCCCGGCAAGCAAGAGTTGGATATCTATGCCGATAGTTATATTAATGATTACGAAAACGCCGGGCCGGGCAAGACAGCTGCTTTTAAATATGTCGATCCGGAACACTATCCGTTCCTGCACAGCGATAGCGCTGCCGATGTGCTGACGCCCTATTTTAAACCGGGTGCCACGCCGCCTAATGTAGTTATCATCCTGGTTGAGGGACTTGGCCGGGCGTTTACAAACGACGGCGCCTATCTCGGCAACTTTACGCCTTTTATTGATTCGCTTTCGGGCAAAAGCTTGTACTGGAAGAACTTTTTGAGTGAAGGTGGCCGTACGTTTGCGGTTTTACCGTCAGTACTGGGATCGCTTCCTTTTGCAAAAAACGGCTTCCTTGAACTTGGTGACGGTATGCCGGCTCACCTGTCGCTGCTTAGCCTGTTAAAATACAATGGCTATCACACCTCGTTCTATTATGGCGGCGATGCCAAATTCGACAACATGGCCACCTTCCTGAACAAGAACGCCATCGACGAATTGAATGACGGTAAATCATTCCCCGCGGGCTACGTAAAACTTCCTGCGCCCAATGGTTTTTCATGGGGTTATAATGACAAGGAACTTTTCAGGCATTACTTAGTTACCCGCGACCAAAAGGCAAACGCTCCGCAGTTGAGCGTAATCCTGACGGTTTCCACGCACAGTCCGTTCGCCATCAATGAAGAGGATAAATATTTACAGCGTTTTGAAGAACGCATGACTCAGCTCGGCTTTAATGATGCCCGCAAAAACGAGGCCCGCAATTACAAGCTGCAATATGCCAGTATTTTATACCTCGACGATGCCCTGCGCGGTTTCTTCAATCAATATCGCAAACGCTCAGATTTCAATAATACGATCTTCCTGATCACCGGCGACCACCGTATGCCGGAGATTCCGATGAGCGATAAGATAGACCGTTACCATGTACCATTGATCGTTTATTCGCCGATGCTGCAAAGAACCACGCAGATCGCTTCGGTGTCAACGCATTTCGACATCAGCCCGAGTTTGCTGGCCTATCTGCGGCATAATTATAAGATAAAAGGCCCGTCATTGGTAAGCTGGATGGGGCAGGGGTTGGATACCAACCGCAATTTTGAGAATATTCACAATTACCCGCTGCTGCAAACCAAGACGGATATGATCGACTTCATTATGGGCGAATACCACCTGAACGGCGATAACCTGTTCAAGTTAAACGCTGACCTTGGCGAGGACCCGATAAAAGACGATGACAAAACGAACCAGTTGAAAAATGCCTTCGATCAGTTCAAACGCAAGAACGAGCAGGTATTTACGGGCAGCCATATCATCCCCGATTCTATCCATCAGCACTATAACCCGGTAAAGAAGTAGTCATTTAGACCACTCTGCCCATAAACGGATCACTGAAGGTGGCCATTCCCGTCTCTATGCGCCCGGCAAACCTTTTGGCGAATGAGTCGTGCCCCTGTACATTGATGCTTACATCATACCAGTTGTGATTTTTCGACAGATCAAGCGTTACCGTCGCGGTTTTGCCCGCCCCGGTACTTTTTAGCTGCTTGCCGCTATTGTATGCGTTATCGACCAGGCTAAGCTGCTGTTGCTGGCGTGAATAGTTGGTGATCTTCACTAGCGCATTGCCGGTCAGTTTTTTGCCCGATGCGTCTTTTTGCGGCTCGAAAACAATTTCTACTTCCGGATCCTGGCTGTTGCCTTTAAACTCGCGGTAAAACCCGTTGGGCCCATAAACCCGCAAATGATAATGGCTTTTTTCAAAATCGCCCAGATGCCAGGCGTCGGATACCATATCTCCGGGTTTTACGGCATAGGCCCACGCACGTAACGGGGCCATACTACCATCCAGCTGCCTGACATTGCCCGGTGCATAAACGTTGAACGGCGCGCCGGCGGTCTTGCTCCCGAAAACAGCATTGCTGTTGTTAAAAGCGATCTCAAATGACTTCTTGTCCTTGCTTAATTTACCGTCAACATGGATATCATACGGCAGTGTGCATGAGGGCTTGATACCTTTTTCCTGCTGCACCAAATGTGCCTGCGGGTCGGCATTGAATTGTTTGATCTGCGCAGCATCCATCCGGTTAAAATCATCCGGCAGTTTTTTGAATTTCGCGTTGTAGATGCTTTCGATGAATGCGTCCTTATGCACAAACTCAGGGGAAGGTATCGGATCGCTGTGGTAGGGACGGAACACCGAGGTCAGGTCGCCGCAAACCATGCGTCTCCACGGGCTGATATTTGTTTCGACAATCTTTTTGCCTGTTTTCTTCTCTAAGAATGTTTCGAGAAACTGCAGGGTTGAGGTATGGTCGAACACTTCCGAGTTTACCCATCCGCCCTTGGTCCACGGAGAAGCGATAACCAGCGGTACGCGGAAACCAAGCCCAATGGAGCCTTCGCGGTCGTATTTTTCAGGGAAATCATGCCTTGCTTCTTCCTGGGCAAGCGTAATAAAATCAACGCGGGTATCTATACCGGCCGATATTTTACCCCATCCTTCCTTGTGCGAGTGTGGCGCGGTAAAGGGGGGTACGTGATCGAAATAGCCATCGTTCTCGTCGTAGGCGAGAATAAAAATGGTCTTCTTCCATACTTCTGGGTTTTGAGTGAGGATATCGAGCACTTCTGAAACATACCAGGCGCCAAACCACGGCGAGCTTGGATGGTCCGAGAAGCTTTCAGGCGCCGTCACCCATGATACCATCGGCAGTTTGCCGTTCATTACATCCTGCCTGAAATTATAGAGCACGTCGCCCTTAGGTATCCTGAGTGTTCTTTTCGTGCCATTGTCGTCGTAGGTTAGCTCTTCCAGTTCCCTGTAATGCGGGTCGCCGGTGTTGGTGTCAAATGCCTTTTTATGCAGATTTTTCTGGTAGTCAGACAACGCATCAAAGTCGGCCGCGTGATACTTTTCCCGGTCCTTATTAATGCTCTCCAGGTCGGCCTGCATCTGCTTTAGCTGCTTTTTCATGTGCGCCGCATTCGCATCGCCTGCAGGCAGGGCTGCGATCTTATTTTGCAGGTCGCTGATCTGACCGGGCAACTCTTTTGAGCGTTTCTCTAATTGTTCGACGTGCCTTTTGTAAAGTTTGATGTTATATTGCCCGAAAAATTCCAGCGGGTTGTCCTGGAAATTCGACAACCAGAAATCGCCTTCTTCATCAAATCCGGTGTCTATGGCAACTTCGTTCTGGTAGCATTTCCACGAAATGCCGTTCTGCTCTAGGCGCTCAGGGTAAGTGGTCCAGTTGAGCGTACCGTAATCCATATCATCGTTCCAAACCATCGCCCTTGAACTCTCGTTCTGTTCAGCGCGAACGGTACCGCTCCAGAAATGCAGGCGGTTGGGATTGGTGCCCGTCAATGATGAACAGAAATTCTGGTCGCAAACGGTAAAAGCATCGGCCAGCGAATAATAGAAAGGAATGTCCGCGCGCGTATGATAACCCATGGTTAGCGGCATGTCCGCATATTCCTTTGTGCCCGACCGTTTGGATTCGAGCCACCCATCATAACGACCGTCATTGCGGGCATTGGTCTGGTTCGACCACGAATGCGGCAGCGAGTTCATCCAGGTCGCTTTGGTGTTCTTAATATCCAGGTGGAAAGGCGCATAAGTCTCGCCTTTAGCATTGCTTTGCAGCCAGACCTTATTCTTATTAGGCAGATCGATGGCCCGCGGGTCATTGTAACCGCGTACGCCGCGCAGCGTGCCGAAAGTATGGTCGAACGATCGGTTTTCCTGCATCAGGATAACGATATGCTCGGCATCCAGGTAGGTGCTGCCTTCCGGCGCATTAATGGCCAGCGCTTTTTGGATTGACGGCGGCAGAATGTTGGCAAGGCTTGTTGCCCCGGCTAATAAAGCCGCTTTTTTCAGGAAATCACGTCTCGAATCGTTCATTTTTAATTTCAGATGTGCAAATGTGCAGATGTGCAGATTTGCGATTAAAATATCAAAATAATCATTTGCACATACGCACATCCGCATATCTGCACATCATTTACTGCTTGCTAATGTACTCTTCACACAAGCCAAAAGACAGCGTCATGCCGTTACCGCCGAGACCGTTGATGATGGTTACGCCATCTTCAGGGTGCAGGATGAGCTCGGTACGGCCATCCATCATTTTGGCGTACAGCCCGTGCCACGACTGCAGCAGCTGCCAGTCCTTAAAATTGGCGAAAGTGTGTAAGTATTCCGTTATCAGTTTATTAATAAATGCTTTGTCGAAGGGGTCGTGCACTTTACCGTATTCGTGCGAATCGCCGATCGTCAGTTCGCCTGAGCCATTTTGCGAAACCATCACGTGGATGCCCCACGCCAGGTATTCGGCATATTGTTCTTCATACCGTTTGCGCAAAGCAGGCAATGACCGTGCTGCCTGGAAACCCGGATAATGGATCATGGAAAGACCACCACATAATGAAGGGCCTATCCGCCAGTTGCCGGGCTGCGCCACCAGCCGCATCATTTGCAGCTTACATTGTTGTATGTTGACTGATGCAAATAATTCCGGGTAAAGTGTCTCCAGGTCGATGCCGCTGCATACGAATATTTCGTCCGCTTCCCATTTTGTTTTGCCGCTGTAAACCGCAGGATGTTCTACCCGGCTAATGGCTGTTTTCCAGTGGAATTCTACGCCATATTTGTCAGCAAGATATTTTGCCACCTGCCCGACAGCCACGCGAGATTCTATGATCATTTCATCGCCGCTCCATAAGGCGCCTTTCAGTCCCCGCATATTTACAGCGGGCGACTTTCCGAGTGCCTGCTCCGGGCTTAGCACTGCGCAGTCGCGGTGGCTCTGGTTGGCTTCTGCGTATTCTTTTATTGCCTGCAACTCGTCATCATAATAAGCCAGGTGGAGCGAGCCGACTTCGTCATGCCATATACCTGCCTCAGTGCAGGTCTGCTTCCAGATGCTGCGCGAAAGCATAGCGCGCTCGTACAGGGGGCCGGTTGCCTGGCCGATGGGCCATATCATCCCAAAATTGCGTATGGACGCGCCCACCGCTCTCTCGTTTCGTTCAAAAACAGTGACCTTATATCCCCGCGAAGCTAATGCCCGGGCGGTTGCGAGCCCGACTATGCCGGCGCCTATTACAATGGCCGATGGTTGTATCATACAGGCAGAATGTTTAAGGCCGCTTGTTCATCACCATGCTTATCCCGGCCGGCTATTTTGCGGAAATAAAATAACGACAGGGTGGCGCTGATACCCCCGATAACGGCGACAATCACGACACTGTCTTTGAAAAATGTACCCCAGCTTATATCCGGATGGCCTAATTCTTTCACCAGGAGCACGCTTACGCTGCCGAGGTAGCCCATGGAATCAGCAACATAGATCAGGAAGCCTACATTGCCCTTGTAATGGAACGAAGCGAGCCAGCGCTCAAAGAACACAGCGTTATAGGGTACATAGCCGAGATACAGGCCCAGCCCCGCGAAGGTCATCCACGTCATCGGCGATATCATGTTCAGGGCAAAAAGCAAGGTGCCGATACCAATAAGTACGCTACCCGAAATGATGACGCCGTGAATAACGCTGAACGCTTTCAGGTTATTCCTGATGAGTATAAGCAGGCTCATGGCGACAAGCACCGCTGCCGAAATAATTGAATCGATCTCGGTGAAGATATTTCTGTCTTTAACGCCGAAGCTCCGCCAGATCTCGACCTCAAAATTATCGCGTACATCGCGCATTATCGTTAACAGCACATAAATGATCAGCGTGAAAACTATGCCCGGCATAAAGCGGCGCAGGAAATTTTTCCGTTCCGTCGCATCCATCGGCAAGCGTTTGGTGCGCAGGCGCATATCTTCTTCAGTAGGCGGCGGCATCAGTTCGAGAAAGAAAACGAATAGTAGCAGCGGTATCGCGAATAGAGCGCCCGTGAAAAAAGGCATGGTGTATTCGCTCAGATGAAAGAGATCCTTTAAGTGTAACGCAACGGTTTTTACAAATCCGGACGCGAATATGAGGCTGATGGAAAGTACTGCCGCCATAAACTCGGTTGATTTTCTGCCCTCCAGGTAGCCAAACACCAGGCCCCAGATGAGCCCCAATGGGAAGCCGTTTACAAATAAGCAAATGATATTATAAGGCGCCGGAATGATGGCAAACAGCAGTAAGGCTAACCAGGCAATACCAATAAGTAATAATATGCTTTTGGCCCGCTGGCTCGGTTTTAGTTCGGATATGAACTTGATGCCGTAGAACTTGCTGGCCGTATAGCCAATGATCTGCACGATGACCAGCCAAACCTTATAGTCAATGTGAAAATACTGGCTCCCGGCAAATGTTCCCGCCGTGAAACCTTTGCGGAAAGCGTACATAGAGGTATAAGCGCCAAATGCCGAAATTCCGGCAAGTACCGACATCAAACCGTATGGCCATTTAGCAACCCGCGCACGCAGTTTTTCCATGACTATATTTATTCGGTTACAATCGCAATTACTTCTGCAATATCGTCAATAATATGCGTCGGATGGTACGGCTCCAGCTCTTCGCGGGTAAAGCTTCCAGTGGTGATCCCGATCACGTATTTGCAACCGGCATTTTGTCCTTCGCGCACATCTACCTCGGTATCGCCGACCTTCGCTACCTCAGATGGATCGCTAATGCGGAACTCCTCCATCATCCTTCTGATCATATAAGGATGCGGGCGGCCATCTTCAACCTCATCCGATGCGATAAGATAATCGATCAGTCCTTTTTCCCGCCATTGGAGGCGGTTAATGATCGTATCGGCAATGGCCCGGGTGAAGCCGGTATTCAATCCCACTTTTATGCCATGCTCATGCAGTTTGGCAAATGTATCTTCTGCATGAGGAAAGGCTTCGATTGCAGGAGAGTTCCGGTAAAAACTGATCATGTGGTTTACGAAATCGGTATGGATGGTATCGATCCTTTCGGGCGTTATCCCTGACTTGTCAGGCTCGTTATTTTCGAGCAATATTTTTATCGCTTCAATTTTTTTATAACCCATTACCGCCGCCACTTCGTTAATCGGGACATCATAGCCATGCTTTTTTAAGGTCAAACGAAAGGCTTCCATAACGCCGATCTCGTCCTGGATCGTAGTCCCCGCTATATCAAAAACCACTAATTTTATACTCATATTTTAAAGACTGAAAAGTTTAGCAATGCTAAATTTAGTTTATTAATATCAAACAAAATTTACATTAATTTATGATTAAGCGGGTATTTTTTTGTGGAGGGGCTCAGCCCAGGTCCGGAATATCGTGGCCGGTTCTTTCTTCGAAAAAATACACTACAAGCATGCTCGCTTTTGTTTTGCCCATGTTTTTGGGCGTATGCGGAATGCGTCCGTCAAAAAGCATCGAGTCGCCTTCATGGAGCGATATGCTATGGTCGTCAAACTCGTAGTCCACATCTCCCTTTATAATATATTTGTATTCGAAAGCTTCTGTTTCCACAAGCGGACGCCGGGCATCGGGTTCCAGTTCCAGGATCACGATATCGATAGTTGAACGGGAAACGAAACGGGTAAATATCCGCTGGTAATTGAATCCAACGGCGTGCTCCTTTTCAAAGTGCTCATACTCTTCTTTTCTTTTGATAAGGATAAGATTCTCCTGTGTACGGCTTCGGATATCTTTAAAGAACTCGTTCAGGTCGATGTCCAGCGCTTTAATGATATCTATCAATACGATAAGTGAAGGGACGGTCCGGCTGTTTTCCACCTGGGATATCAAGCCTTTGCTGACGTTGACACGCGAAGCAAGTTCCTGAACGGTGATGTTCTTCTCCCGCCTGCGCTCTTTAATACGATTACTGATCTGTATCAGTACATCTTCTTCCATAGTTATAAGGTTAATGCTGCAAATTAGTCATATTGATATTTTATGGGCAAATTAAATCTTATCAATATGTGTTAATATTTATCTCATTAATTGTGATGAAATCACAGTTGCTTAATAATGCTTTAATAACGACGATATTAGATTTGTATTTGTAAAATATTCGCTATGAATTTGCCCGCCTCCTCTCCCCATGAAATTATAAAGGAAGTATTCGCATTGTATGAACTTCACGGCGATGAGGACTACATCGGCGAACCGGTCTCACAACTGGAGCACATGTCGCAGGCCGCCGCCCTGGCCCAAGTTGAGGGTTATGACGACGAGGTGGTGCTGGCCGCGTTCTTCCACGATATCGGCCACCTTTGCGCGGCCGGTAACGAGGCCGAAAGCATGGACGGTTTTGGCAACGTGGACCATGAGCAAATCGGCGCTGATTATTTAACGAGTCGCGGTTTCTCACAGCGCATTGCCGATCTGGTCAAAAGCCACGTGATCGCCAAGCGGTATCTTACCTTTAAATATCCGAAGTATTACGAAAAACTCTCTCCTGCAAGCCGGGCAACCCTGGAATTCCAGGGCGGACGCATGACGGCTATAGAAGCTGAGGCATTCGAGGCAAATCCTCATGCCGATCTGATCATCAAAATGCGCGAATGGGACGATCTGGCGAAAGAAACGGACATCCCGGTGGAAAACATCGATTGGCTGAAGCAAATAGCGCTCAAACATCTCATCACTCAGCTGGCATTAAATTAATATGAAATGCCCGTCAATTATTTGTTACAACGCCTAACTCCCGTTAACATTTGGTCAACGAAATGGTAAAGCAGAGTTAACCCTCCTTTAGTTTAGTGGTAATAAACAAAGTTTAGTATTGCTGCTGATTTCTTAACCATCATTCAAAACTTAGTCAAATGGACCAGCTTTACAAAAAGTTTAGGGCGGGGATAGTATTCCTACTATACTGCCTGTTGCCCGCCTTTGCCTTTGCGCAGGCAAAAATCGGAGGTACCGTGACCGATGAGAATCATCAGCCCCTGCCGGGCGTGACGATCTCGATCAACGGTTCAACCAAAGGCACCGTAACTGACGAAAACGGGCGGTTCCTGTTCACCGCACAAAAAGGACAGGTACTTACATTTAAATTTATCGGTTACCAGGCACAGCAGGTAACGATTTCTGACCAGGTTGTTTATGACGTGGTAATGAAAGCCGACAACCAGGAACTGAACGAAGTTGTGGTAACCGCTTTGGGCGTAAAAAAAGAAACCCGCCGCATCGGTTATTCTACACAAACAGTAAACGGCGATCAGCTTACAACCGCTCGTGATCCCAACCCCGTTAACGGACTTATCGGCAAAGTGGCAGGCTTGTCTGTAGGCGCCACTTCGGAGATCCTGGGAACCCCCAATGTGACCATCCGTGGTAGCACGGTATCGCTTTATGTAGTTGACGGTTTGCCGATCAACTCCGATACTTTCGACCTGAGCCCGGA
>JAFDZL010000491.1 GCA_018266935.1 Bacteroidota bacterium
ATGTTATCATGAACCCATTTTAAAGCTGCATTCTGATCAAGCAGTCCATAATTACCCGATGCGTGGTGTTCAGATTCTTTCGTTAGTTCAGGATGAGCGAACAAACCGAAAATACCCAGGCGATAATTGACGGTAACAGCTACAATGCCTTTGGTGGCCATGCTTTCACCATCGTAGCGCGATTCAGAACCATCACCGGCTACGAAACCGCCGCCATAGTAATAAACCAGCACGGGCAGTTTTGCTTTGGACGATTTAGCTGGCGTCCATACGTTCAGGTACAGGCAATCCTCGCTCATTCCTGACGAACGGAATTGCATATCGCCGAATACATTCTTCTGCATGGCGTTCGGACCGAAATGATCGGCTTTGCGTACGCCATTCCAGTTTTTAGCAGGCTGTGGCTCTTTCCAGCGCAGGTCGCCAACGGGCGGCTGCGCGAATGGGATGCCTTTGAAGCTGTGCACACCAGTGGAATCGATGGTGCCTTCGACTATACCGTTCAGCGTTTTCACCTGCGGTCCCTGGGCGAAGGTCTGAACAGCCATAAGCAGCGTGACGGCTGCCGAACTTAGAATTAGTTTTGTCTTCATGATCAGTTAAATTGGCTTGATAGGGTAGCTTATATAGTTTGGTTTTACTATTGTAACAATTTATTACAATAATAAAATAATTGTTCATCTTTACCAAATATTTATCTTATCGCATTAAACACATGGATAACAGGAAGGAAAAAAACGAAAGCGACGCGGCGGGCAGCGACTACATGCATGGTCTTGCCATTGACGCAGTGATCTTCGGTTTCCATGATCACCAACTCAAAGTATTGCTGATGCAATACAAAAGGTCGAACATTTATGCGCTTCCCGGCGGATTCATTCATAAAGAGGAAAACCTGGAAGATGCCGCACACCGGGTGGTTTCGGAAAGAACAGGTCTGACAGACATTTATCTCGAGCAATTCCATGTTTTTGGCGACGCTCACCGAGCTGACCCGGCCCCGCTGAGAAGCATCATGATGGCCAACGGATTTGAACCCGGCGAAAACCATTGGTTATTGCAGCGCTTCGTCTCCATCGGTTATTATGCCCTTGTCGATTTTACCAAAGTGACGCCTATGCCCGACAGGATATTCGACGGCTGCAACTGGTACGGATTAAATGACATACCGCCGCTGATGCAGGACCATGAGACGATCGTCAAAAAGGCGTTAGAAAGTTTGCGCACTAACCTGGACAATAAATTAGTGGCTTTTAACCTGATGCCCGAAGAATTTACGATGAACGACTTGCAAGCGCTCTATGAAACCATCCTCGACAAAAAACTGCTTCGCCCTGCCTTTCAGCGTAAGATACTCAGCCTGAACATCCTGCAACGTATCGCCAAAAAGTGGACCGGCGGCGCGCACAAGGCACCGTATCTTTATAAATTCATTCGATAAAGATTATTTTTTTTAGTTTCATAGTACCATGTATTGCATAGTATTAATATTTTACATATTATTGCATGGTAAAACGATTCGACATGAAAAATTTTAGGCAGATCATATTGATCGTGCTGCTGGGTTCAGCAATCACTGCTTGCCATTTTGGACGACACACTACCATTATAGAAAACGGCAACGGCCATTATTTGCGCATAGAATCCTATGGCAGGGTGTATTTCAATCGCGACGGAACCGGGATCTCCTACATTTCACACGGCGGCTACCTGCAATACCGGAACAATGACCGTGAACTGAGAGCAGAGAACGATCATCACGGAGGCATCAAATATGAACTAACCGAAGACGGCCGACAGCTGAACACTGATTCGAACCGGGCGTTTATTGCCGAGGCTGTCCGGATCATGATCGCAAAAGGCTATCACTCCAATTGATAATCGCTACTTTTTTAGTGTGTAGCCCAAGCCGATATTTACAGCAATGAAAAATTGGCTTTGATTTTTATACGGGCCGTTTCCGAGCCGATAATTATTGTCCACCCGCCAATCGCCATGGGCGGCATTGATATAGTACCCTGCTCTTACTCCAATAGGTATGCTGCGTTCAATAGTGAAGCAATCCATCGTTTTGTCTCCTACCCTGATCAAGTAGTCAAAGCCTCCGCCAAGATCGATCCCGAAATTTGGCTGGTAAAATGTTTTGCTGATCGAACTGTTTGTCAGCTCGGTTGAGAAATCTGATGTGCTTTTGATATGGTTGTTATCCTCAATATTTAGCACCGCCGCGGAGACATTGACGCCGGCGAAAGGGAAAGCACGGAAACTGCCATTTTGTGCAACATTATAGCCAAGCTTAATAAAAGCCTGATATTGATTAAAACTTGTCTTTATTCCGTTGGCACTGGCGGTAGTCCAGGGTGTAAAGCCGACGCCATCTTCCACTATCCAGTTGTTGTGAATATGATTCATGGAAAGATTGAGCCAAATATCATTATTACCCAAAGTCGGCAAACCATCGGCAGCCAGGATGCGGTTCAATGGGCCCATATAAGTAAACCGGTATGTGGCTTGAATTTGAAAGGTTCCGGCAATATCGTGCATATCGTGATGAAACCAGCCTGCTTTTGTCGTGTCGGCGTCTTGGGCGCGGGCAAAGCCTGCAGTAAGCATAAGGATAAGCCCTGATAGCAATGTAAGTGAGTTTTTCATAAGATGAGCTTTAGCATTAGTTAATGTTTATAACACTTTACGATATGTTTTTTGTTTCCTGAAACAGAAATTATTTAGGTCTGGCTGTACTTAAAATCCATTATTCATCAAGTATTTGATTAGGTTGGTGTAAAATATTTCACCAGGCAGCTTTCATTGGATTCCTTCGTGCCATAAAAACGAGGAATAATGAAAGATCACATTCACCACGGGCATGAGCATTTGCCCAACGAACAAAATGATAACAACGACGGTATCGACCGCCGTGGCTTTTTGGAGTGCATGGCCTGGGCCGGCACCGGCGTGTTATGGATGATGTCGGGCGGCATACTGAAATCGTACGGCATGAGCCAGATGATAGACCGTGCGACAGGCAGAGTTAAAGACGGTTTGATATTGCCAAAATCCGACTTCAGTTTTGTGCAGATCAGCGACAGTCATATCGGTTTCAATAAAGCTGCCAACCCTGATGTGGTCTCGACACTGCAGGCGGCGATCGATAAGATCAACGCGATGCAGAAGGCGCCATCCTTCGTGCTGCATACCGGCGACCTTTCGCACCTGGCACAAGCTGACGAGTTCGATACGCTGGAACAATCCCTTAAGGGCGTTAAAACCGATAAGGTATTTTACGTTCCGGGTGAGCATGACCTGACCGATGGCGGAAAACTTTACCTGGACCGCTACGGCAAAGACACCAAAGGCGACGGCTGGTACAGTTTCGATTCCAATGGTGTGCATTTTGTCGGCCTGGTGAATGCCAAAGTACAGGTTGACGGCGGCCTC
Source organism: Bacteroidota bacterium (assembly GCA_018266935.1). Classification (GTDB taxonomy): domain Bacteria; phylum Bacteroidota; class Bacteroidia; order Sphingobacteriales; family Sphingobacteriaceae; genus Mucilaginibacter. Next base: position 3,439 of record JAFDZL010000491.1, read on the forward strand.
GGTACATTAGGCGCCGACCAGCTGAAATGGCTGGAAGATGACCTGAAAGGATTGAAATCGAGTACTCCGATCGTTGTCTTCGCACACATACCACTCTGGGCCGTGTATCCACAATGGGGCTGGGGAACTAAGGACAGCGAACAGGCACTTGCCTTGTTGAAGCGATTTGGTTCGGTGTCCGTACTGAATGGCCATATCCACCAAACCATACAAAAAGTCGAAGGCAATATTACCTTCCACACGGCTATGTCAACCGCATTTCCGCAGCCTGCTCCTGGCAGCGCGCCTTCACCGGGACCGATGAAAGTTCCGGCGGAAAAGCTGCGCAGCGTGCTCGGTTTGACGAGTGTTCATTACCAGGAACATCATCATACATTGGCAGTTACAGATGTTCCGTTGGTAGCATCAGAAAAAGTAAGCGGCTGATATGAAACGTATTTTTCTTTTTCTCATAGCCGTAGTAATCTGGAAGGCGGGCTTTGCACAATATAAGCCTGCCGACCAGGGTTCGTCGGTAAAATTCACTATACAAAACTTCGGCTTTGATGTGAACGGATCGTTTACGGGTCTGCACGGTGCGATAGATTTCGACCCGCAGAAACCCGAGAACGCGCGTTTCGACGTGGACATCGACGCCAGTAGCATCAACACAGATAACACACTCCGCGACGGCCATCTGCGTGGTGCAAGCTACTTTGACGTAAAAAACCATCCAAGGATACGACTTGAATCGATCAAAGTTGAAGCGGATAGCCAGCCGGGATCTTACAAACTTCTCGGTAAGTTGACCATAAAAAATACCACAAAAAATATTTTTGTCCCTTTCACCGCAACCGCCACGCCCGATGGTTACCAGTTTAACGGATCATTCAAGATCAACAGGAAAGACTTCAGCGTA
>JAFDZL010000492.1 GCA_018266935.1 Bacteroidota bacterium
TCAGGCAGGAAACCAGTGCTTTTAGGCAATGCCGTGTCGCCGGCTGCCACTATGGAGCCCGGCACCTGGGTCGAGGTCCAGATTTCCAGCTTGTCGCCCTGCACATGCGCCACGGCGTTCATGGGCTCCATCGGGCTGTGGGCCACGACTGGGGTTTCGTAAAACGCTTCGACGGTATTTTTGGGCGAAATATTCACCTTCGTAATATCGCCTATGTTTTTATCGGTCAGGCCCTCCTCACCGGCCAGTTTGCGCAAATGTTCTTCGTACTCGTCAGAGTCAAAATTGTCAAATCCTTTATAATCCCAGTCGATCTTTAGCTTTTTGCGCGCCTGCTGCGCCGTCCACCATGAATTGGCGATAACGGCCACGCCGGTGTAACGGTAGTTCCCGACTATACGCTCGGCTTCAACAACCTTGAGCACGCCGGCCATTTTGAGCGCGTCGGAAGCATCAAATGATTTCAAAGTTCCGCCGAATACGGGACATCTTTCCACCGAGGCATACACCATTCCCGGAACCTGCACATCGATACCGAACTGTGCTTTGCCGCAGGTTTTGAGCGGGATGTCGGGGCGGTGCGCCATTTTGCCAATGATCTTGAAATCCTTCGGGTCCTTCAGCTTCGGTTCTTTGGGCAGATCGATCTTCGCAGCGTCTTCCACCAGTTCGCCGTAAGTAATGGACTGATTGGTCGCTTTATTGATCACTTTACCATTTTCGGCATAGCAATTATCCGGACCCACATTCCAGCGACCAGCTGCCGCTGCGATAAATACCATCCTTGCCGCCGCGCCGATCTTGCGATAATCGTTATACCCTGTGCGGATGGAGGCACTGCCTCCGGCACCCTGACCATTGCCGAACTCCGGTTCGCCGCTGGTGTTTTTGATGGTCACCTGGTTCAACGATACTTCGAACTCCTCGGCAATCACCGCCGGGACGGACTGGAACGTGCCCTGCCCCATTTCGGGCTTAATGTTATAGATCGTGATGTTACCGTTATCTTCTACAAGAATGAACGGTGAGAAGTTTTTTGCGGTCGCAATATTGGTGGTTTTGCGCGTACTGCCCTTTGCCGACAGTCCCAGCCACAGCGCCAGACCCGCTGTACCGGTGGTTCTGATGAAGGCGCGCCTTGATATTTGATCAATTGCCATTTTTCACCGGGAATAATGTGTTAAAGTTACGCAATGATATTTGTCGTTTGCAATAAAAATCGGCGTTTTATTCTAAGCCAACAATGTTGTTACTCAACTCGTCAAAATCCGCCAAGGGACGATCAATTGTTTTAATGATCTTAGCGGGAATACCACCCACGACCGTATTGGCGGGGACATCCTTATTCACCACCGCCCCGGCCGCCACAACGGCATTTTCACCGACCGTCACGCCGGGCAGTATGGTCGCCCCTGCGCCTATCCAGGCATTCTTTTTGATCACCACTTGTTTCAGGTCGAGTGACCTTCGGTTTAAAGGATCCAAAGGGTGATTTTCGGAAGTGATGTTGACCCTTGGACCTATCATTACATCATCTTCAATGATGATCCCGCCAAGGTCAAGAAAGCTGCAGGCGTGATTGATAAATACATTTTTGCCGATCCGGATGTGCCTCCCGAAGTTGGTGCAAAATGGCACAAATACCGTGGTGCTTTCGTCTATAGGCACACCGATGATCTCGCCCAGGCGCTCGCGTATTTGAGCGGTGTTCGTCGAGGTGTTCAGCGCGGCCGACAGGCTTATCGTACGGTCAACCGCCTCTGCAACCGGCTGCCATGCCGGGTCGTCGAGCCGGAACACGCCGCCGGCGAGCATTCTTTCAAAAATATCTGAATAGTTTTCGCTCATGGTTCTAAGGTACTCCTTTCCCGAATATCCCGTATTCACATCCCTTCTTTCTTTGCCGAAGCGATCATATTCACATCCACTAGTTCAAGCTTTTTCACCATATTCTGCACTGTTGCTTTATACTTTTTGAAATGCGGTGTTTGAATATGCGCCTGGTAAGCGGCGGTATCCGCATAAACTTCTAGGATTGTGATGTGCGACGGGTCCGCCTTATCCGCGACGGCATAATAGGTCAGCACTCCAGGCTCGACTTTGATGGCCGTGGCCATTTGTTCTTTCAGCGCGGCACTATACTGTTCCAGTTGCGCCGGATCGACCTGTATTTTGGCTAAACGAACCATGCGGTGGTCCTGGGCGGCCGCGGTTAATGTGAATGACATGGTGACAATAATTAAATAAAGGCGGCGAAGCCAACTAGTGGTGTTGATTTTTACATTCATAGCGTGGCTAACCGTTAAACTGCCGCAGATGATGGTCGGTATGCTTGTAGGCCATGTAACCGATCTGCTCTTTAGTCATTTTGCCAAAAAACGGGTGAACAAAGCCGTCGTCGGTCAAGTGTTCGTATTCATTGATCAAGCCGATCCATTTAGCTTTTTCCGCTAAAATATCACCGGCTTCCTTAATCCTGAGTTCGGGTAGCGTTGGCGTATTCCTGGTTAAAGGAGCGTCATCTCTCAGTACTTTTTTCAGGGCGATCTTGCCGAACAAACGGCCGATAAACGCACGTTTATACTTTTTCTTGCCTATCGCCATTTCCTCATAAAGCGTGCAATGTTTTACCATCTGCCCAACGTTCATTTTCCCCCATTGAGCCTGACTGTTCTCCGTTAATGCGCCGATCCTGCTGATCAATTCCTCCCTGGTCGCTTTGTCTAATACTGTTTTCATGTCTTCTAATTTACAGTTTATCGAACACACAATTCAAATCAGGACATTTATCAGCATGGACTTTGCTACCTGCCTGTCAGTGCCTGCAATTGTTGCGGATAGCGGGCGCCCTGCACTTCAATGCTGCCAAGCGCGGTTTCAATTTCGGCCAGATCCTGCTTCGTCAATTCAACACTGGCGGCCGCCATGTTCTCTTCGAGCCGGCTGATCTTCGTGGTACCGGGGATGGGAACGAGCCATGGTTTTTGCGCCAGCAGCCAGGCGATAGCCACCTGCGCGTTGGTAACGCCTTTCTGTATGGCGATATGGGTGAGGGCGTCTATCAAGCCCTGGTTGGCCTTGCGGTTCTCTTCTGAAAAGCGTGGGACAACGTTGCGGAAATCGCTTTTGTCGAAATTTGTGTTTTCGTTGATCGTGCCCGTGAGGAATCCTTTCCCGAGCGGACTGAAGGGAACGAAACCGATCCCCAGTTCGTCCAAAAGCGGCAATATTTCAGCCTCGGGTTGACGCCACCACAATGAATATTCGCTTTGCAGTGCCGTCACCGGCTGAACAGCGTGCGCGCGACGAATGCTGTCCGCTCCTGCCTCGGACATACCGAAATGTTTCACTTTGCCTTCAGCGATCAATTCCTTTACCGTACCTGCCACATCTTCAATGGGCACGTTCGGATCGACGCGGTGCTGGTACAGCAGGTCGATACGGTCGGTGCGGAGGCGTTTGAGCGAAGCTTCTGTTACTGCCCGGATATTTTCGGGGCGGCTGTCCAAACCTTCCGCTGGTTTGCCGTTTTTGAAACCGAATTTAGTGGCGATGACGACTTCGTTGCGGAACGGTTCCAGCGCTTCGCCGACCACTTCTTCGTTTAAATAAGGGCCATAAGCCTCTGCCGTATCAAAGAAAGTCACACCGATCTCAAATGCATTACGTATCAGTTTTATCGCGTCCTGTTTTTCTGTGGCCGGGCCATAGCCGAAACTCAATCCCATACAGCCCAAACCGAGCGACGAAACTTCGGGGCCGTTTTTACCTAATATTCTCTTTTTCATTTTTTCCTATTGGGTTATTCGTTATCAAAGGCTTTTGTAAGTAATTTTTTCAATGCTGTTGCTGGTTATTAATGCTCATTTTAACCGGCCTGAGTAATGTAGAAAAGGTGAGCGAGCCCATCTTCCATTTGCCATCTTCCTTAATATACACCTCGGTCACCATAAAAGCATGAACGACATCGTTTCCGCCGACAACCGCCTCCAGATCGATGTCATTTAAAAGGATAGCCGTATTGCCGAAGATGTTCACCGAAGCACCGTACACTTCAGCTTTCTTATACCAGATATTGCCGCTTTTAATAGTATTCAGTTCCTGGGTTTTTCCCCAGCTTCCGCCCATGTGCACAAATACGCACTTTTCATTAAACAGCCCATTTAAAGTGTCTATTTTTTTGTCAGCCATCCATTGCCATTTGGCTTTCGAAAGATCGAGAAGTACTTGTTCCTCTTTTGAAGGATTTGTCACCGGCGAACCTGGTAAATTAGCCTGGGCATGCGATAGCTGTACACCGGCTACGCACAAAAAGATCGCAATAATTGCTTTTTTCATGATTTTAATTTTGAATTTTTTGCCTGGTTAAAATTTCAATACAAAGGTCATCCGTTTTATCGAGTCCGATTGGATACAGGTTACGGATGTTTATACCATTATTACTGATCAGGCATGGCATAGTAATCAGCTGGTAGATAATATGGTACCTTTGATAAAGGAAAAAGTAAAAGATATGGATAAGATGTTAAGATTCAATACGGTAAGCGAATACAACGCCTTCAACAATAATGTGACGCGCCACCCGCTGGTTGGTGTTGTTGATTATTCGAAAGCGGCGCCGAGACAGGGCGCCCGGATGTATTTTGGGTTTTACACCATTATTTTAAAAGATGTCAAATGCGGCGACCTGGTTTACGGTCGAAATACTTACGATTACCAGGAGAGCACATTGGTTTTTATCGCGCCGGGGCAAGTTGCGGGTGTCAACAGCAATGGGGAAGTTTTCCAACCGAAAGGTTACGGGCTTATATTTCACCCTGATTTTATACATGGCACATCGCTTGGGAGGCATATACAGGATTACAGTTTTTTCGGCTACCAGTCGAACGAGGCGCTCCATTTGTCAGAAAGTGAAAGGAAGATAATCCTGGATTGTTTTTCTAAGATCGAATACGAATTGGAGCATGCTATCGATAAACACAGCAAAAAACTGATCATAACCAATATCGAACTGTTCCTGAACTATTGCATGCGTTTTTACGACCGCCAGTTCATCACCCGCGATAATGCGCACAAGGGCATCCTTGAAAAATTCGAAAGTTTGCTGAATGATTATTTTGAGTCAGACAAACCGCAAAGTATCGGTCTGCCGTCCGTTGCATGGTGCGCCGGCCAGATGCATTTGTCGGCCAACTATTTCGGCGACCTGGTGAAAAAGGAAACCGGCCGCCCGGCGCAGGAATATATCCAGGTCAAGCTGATGGACGTGGCTAAAGAAAAGATATTCGACCGGAGCAAATCCGTCAGCGAGGTGGCCTATGAACTGGGCTTCAAATACCCGCAGCATTTTACGCGCCTTTTCAAGCAACGCGTGGGGCAAACGCCGAATGAATTCAGGATGATGAATTGAAATTGTAAAGACGCAAGATTTTGCGTCTCTATGCGAAATTCGTCCTGAAAACATCCCTCCGTCATCGGCAAAAACCCACCGTTTGTCTATTATTCTATTGCTCAAGTCGATTTTCAAAAAAATTGACTTAGCTGTTGATTAGTTTCGGCTATCAAAAATAGATTCTATGCATTTCAAGAAACAAATCCTTGTTACCATTAGTGCACTTGCGGCTGTTGTTCTCAGCGTCGCTGCATCACTACCGCAACAGCGGGAAGAACCTAAACTGGTCAACATCAAAGTCTTTCCTAAAAACATACCCTACCGCGTACTGGATCACCAGATGGATGTTTGGGCCGCGTCATTAGGCGTTCGCTGTAATTTTTGCCATGCGCGCAACGATGCGACCGGTAAAATGGATTTTGCCAGCGATGCAAAGCCGGAAAAGACGGCCGCGCGCAAGATGTACCTGATGATGGCCAGGATCAATAAGAAGTTTTTCCAGGCAAAAAAGGATTCGCTGGGCATGATGATGACCACCGGTGTTAATTGCAACACCTGTCACCATGGCCAGTCGCACCCTGAAGTTAAAATACCCGAAGAACACCATGGTCCCGGCGGTCCGCCACCAGCAGGACCGGGAGCCCCCGGCAAATAATCGTTACTATGAAGAAGCTTTTTATCCTTATAGCGATCATCGCGGCGACTTGCGCAGGTAAGTTAACTGCGCAGTCGCTGCGGACATCGATAACGTTTGAAATTAAAAACCTGGGGATCACTACCGACGGCTCCATAGGCGGCCTTTCGACTAAAGTCCATTTCAACCCGGCAAACCTGGCGGGAAGTACGGTTGAGGCGTCGGTGGAGGTGAATACGATCAATACCGATAATTCGGGTCGGGACGAGCACTTGCGGAGCGAGGATTTTTTTGATGCCGCGCGGTATCCCAAAATCTCGCTCAGGTCGGTTGCTTTTAAACACCGGAGCGGCAATAACTATACCGGTACTTTTATTCTGACCATCAAGGACAAATCAAAACAGGTGGAAATTCCGTTTAGCTTTTTGGATAAAGGGAACTCCGTTGAATTTAAAGGAACATTGAAGATCAACCGGCTGGACTTCGGGGTTGGCAGCACAAGCCTCATCCTTTCGGACGATGTCACGGTACACATCGATTGCGAAGAAAAGAAACCCGAGTCGGCCGGGGCATAATGTTAGTCCGCGGGAACAAAATAACGGTTCATACATCACCAAAAACCCGAAAGCCCTTAAACAATCGTCTAAGGGCTTTCTTTATTAACGCGAATGCGCTCGCAAAACTATTGTGCCTGGTTATAAAACCTGATATCGGGTTTTCCGATCACACCGGCGCTCTCCATCAGCTTCTTCTTGTCGTCAGAGAAAATGGCGGCCTTCGCTTTTGCCATGTCGGTAACCGTGAATACCAAATGTACCATGGTGGTGTCGTCGATACCGCGGCCTAACGCTCTGTCCGTATAGCCCTCGCTTGCCCGCTTAGCCGGACCTTCCCCGTCAAATACCTTCAGCCAGGCGTTAAAATCTTTCACCTTGTGATTTATTACAACCCATTGCTTTGACGGGCCGCCGCTCATCCTGATCATGTGGTAAAACTGGGCGTCAGGCTTCGAGATCACTCCCCCTTTGTCCATAGCTGCTTTGAGTTTAGGATCGGCCATGAATGCTTTGGCTTTCGCAATGTCCGGAACCATTACGGCAACAAGGATACTATTGACGCTGTCGGCATTTCTGCCTAAGGCCACCACTTGCATACCGGCGGCTTTGCGGTTCACGGAATCAGCGTCGAAAACAGGCCTCCATTTGGCATAATCTTTCACGGTGTGGATAACATCGACCACGTCAAACGGAGTCGTCGCGGCCGCAGTCGTGGCAGCTTTTTTCGTCGTGTCTTTGTTAGCTGTCGTATCGCCGGATTTTTTGGTGGAGGAGCCTCCGCACGAATAAAGCGCTGTCGCAATGATCGCCGTGAGCACGATCAGAAGAAGTGATTGGTACTTTCTCATGATGATTGGTTTTTAATTGTGAAAAATGGTTATGTATAAAAGAAAGCTTATCTATAAGCCTTTTTGGTTAGCGCCTTAAGTAATCCAATTATAATTACTGATTTTCAGACAATTGCTTCACGAATATAATAAATGAATATTTATTATTGCCACACAAAATTTGAAGAAATATTTTTTAATAAGGATCTTTTTTCCGACCTGCGGTTGCTGCAAGGCTGCGAACGTTAAACAACTTTCATCTTAAAAAACCCGTCAACGAATGCGTTGCGGAGCGCTTTTCTCCGTTCTTTATCATAATAAAACAGGTACCTTATGCCCTTTGTAGTAATGGCATGACTCAAAGCCACCTGTTTTAACGGAAATGAGAAATGCTTTTTAATAAAGTATATCCGGTTCCTGTTGATCTGGTAAACTGAAAACGGCGATTCGTGCCCGCCGGTGCTGAACGACGCTTTATGGAATATCTCCGTATGGGGCATATAATAAAGCTTAAATCCCGCCTTTAGCGCCCGATATACAAAATCGTCGTCGTCGTAGTAAACAAAATACCGCTCATCCATATACCCTATGGTATCAAAAACCTTCCTGCTGATCAGCATAAAACAGGTTGGCGCATAGCCGGAGTAACCCGGCTGGTTATAAGCTTCCCCGTCCTCGTCATTAACCCCAAAGCCGATGGACACCCCTTTATAATTGATAAACTTGCCGCCTGCTACTTGTATCCGCCGGCTGCCGTAAAACATAACTTTGGGGAACACGATATTTTCATGATGTTCGACGGCATAGTTAACCAGGTCGCCGAGCACGAACGTTTGCCTGAAGTCGATATCGTTATTTAACAGGATGACATAATCTGCGCCATCGTCCAGGGCTTTTCTTATGCCCTGGTTGTTCCCTTTCGCAACGCCGTAATTCCCGTCGTTCTTAATATGGTCGTATTGCGTGATCCCGTATTTTTCCGACACGCTCCGAATCAGGTTATCCGTAGCCGCGCCGGGAGAATTGTCGATAAGGTATAAGCGATAATCGGTAAAGGTTTGGACCGATAAGCTATGAAAGAAATCTTCAAGTACGTCGTCTGATTTAAACAGTACGGTCACTAATCCCAACATTGCCATTAGTATCAAATTCAATTTAGGTTCGGCCTAAAAATACGGATTTAAAGCGGGAGGCATATACCTCATTTAAGGTATAACCCGCGTGGTAGTTTCCCCGGTAAATTAGCAAGGTAACGAGTCGGATCAGGTTTTAAGCGGAAGATCAAAATAAAACGTTGAACCAAGGCCCTGCTCACTATCGGCCCGGATGTGGCCATGATGCTGCCTGATGACTTGTTCGGACCGGTATTGTTAAACCCTTTTCGCCGGCGGGCGTCAAATGCCTTAAATGAGGTATAACCCTGGGGGTAATTCCCCCGTTAAATTAGCATGAAAAGCAATTAAGGCCATGAAGAAGGAAGATAGCAACATGATGATCGCTCTGAACACAGAACTGGTATCGTATTTTAAAAACCACCCCGGGCAACTGCCGGCAAACGTTGACGTAAACGCATTGCAGATCAACTGTCTGCCTTACCTGATCGAACATATCGAGGACTATGCCCATAAGCCTTTCACCGACAAATTTCTGTGGAACGTAACGTTCCCCGGCTCCAAACTGCCGGGATATCAATACAAATATTTCATTACGTACCAGGCAAGGTACATGGGCGAGTGCGGCGTTGTTGCAGTCGATATGGTTACCGGGAAGCTGGCTGACCCATGTCCCTGGTATTTGTGCAACTGATCAACGCTGGATGTCAAGTCTGAAGCATCAGCTTCAGGCATTTCCAAACCTTTTGGTCAGCCAGCGCCTTACCGGTTCGTCATAGAATTTCAGGTAAGCATACGCCAATGCGATCGCGGATACCCAAATGAGCGCGGCCCAGGGCCCGGCCTGCTGAAAAGTGGTTACCTTATTCCGGGCTATCCACGCCCAGTAGGTATAGATCAAGGGGTAGTGCGTAATATAAAGCGGGTAGGAAATCTCGCCCAAAAATTTGCACGACTTTGTGGCAAACCGCCCAACCAGCGTACCGCTGGCGCCGAGATAAACAATCACCGGGAAAACGAAGATAATCGTAAGCGACTCATACAGGCCGTTCATCCAAAGGTTTTTTGCTCCGCCGATACGCGGCATGGCAAAGAATATGATAAGCAACAGCGTGCACCAGAAAAAAGCATTTTTTACGTCCCCGGCCTTAACAACGCGGCGCAACAGTAACCCTGCGAAAAAAGGATACATCATGCGGGTAAAGCCGATGCGCAGCTGCAAAGGGTCCAGCGACCAGCCGCCTACCACATCGCCGGTTTGGCTGGTAACGGTGTATTGGATAAGGGCGATACCACAGATGATAACCAGGATGGTCAAAAGCGTTTTCGAAAACCGGCGCACAAAAAGCGCGTACAGGATATTGGCGATATACTCAAAAAAGAGCGACCATCCCGGCCCGTCGAGCGGGTGCATCTCGCCCCAGCCGCGGATGTCCAATGAGAGCGGCACGGGAATAAGCGTGCAGCCGATGAGCATCACCAGCAGCGTTTTCCACACCGGGATGGTATGAACCATGGGGAATGCTGGCGAATCCTGGAAGTAAAAGAATATGGCGCCGACGATCAGCCCGAGGATGAGCAGGGGCTGCAGGCGTGGGAGGCGGCGTTGGAAAAAACCCTGAGGAGTCATCTTATCTCAGGGGGCAGCAAATGAAAAAACGCTGACCAC
>JAFDZL010000493.1 GCA_018266935.1 Bacteroidota bacterium
TAAGAACCCATTTGATAATATCACGGAACTTGTGCTTAACCAGCCAATGCTACACCGCCTCCTGGACCTGGCCATGATGGTGAATGACGCGTTCATCTTTTAAAGCAATAATAAAAACCTCCTCGTGACAGGCGAATGCGGACAGGTTATTTACAGGAATGGGAAAGCCAGGGAAAGGCTCCGGTTCAATGGAGGGATGTCTGCGGGAAAAAATAGTTTTCAAAAAGCGGATCATGGTTTAGGTTAATCTGATGCGAAAGTATGTCGTACTTTTGTTAAAGTACAAAATCGAGACGTTGTATTTTACCGAAATTCGGTTGTATTTTACCAAAAATATATAGCGACCAGGCGCCTCAAATAGAAACACTTGCTTATGAATCATATAGGGAATAATATTGCACGACTGAGAAATTTCCGTCGCATGCCTCAAAAAGAAATGGCTTCGAAGCTCAGTATGAGTCAGCAGGCTTACTCCACGATTGAAAATAAACAAGACGTTGATGAAGAGTTGCTCGAACGTATAGCTCAGATACTGGAATTCCCTGTTGAAGCAATTCGTGATTTGGATGCTCATTCCGTTTTAAGCATCAATCAACAAGGGGGCAACGCAGGAAGCGTATTCTATCAATACAATCCTAATGAAAAGATACAGGAACTATATGAACGCCTGCTCAAAGAGAAGGACGACATTATAAAAAGTAAAGATGAAGTGATCGAAATGTACCGCAAACAGCAAAAAGCTTCCTGATCAAAGATTTACTGAATAGCTTTCAGATAATAAGATAACGCCGACCTGTTTGCAGCGTCGGCGTTGTGCTGGTTAGTCCTGTTTTAAATAATTGCCATTCTTGTCAAAGATCAGGTCTTTGCCTTTAATCTCGGCCTCGTAGGTGGTTACTCCTTTGGCGTCGGTAACAAGGCCTGCTTCCTTGATCTTTATGCCGGGATAATGTTTTTGTACATAGGCTGCTACTCCTGCGGGTAATTGGGCCGGTGATATGGCTACCACCTGTTCCACGAACGCACCTGCAGGTGTAAACTGCATCGACATATCCTCACCTGATTTACCGCCCCAGTTAGCTTCATAGTTCCCCTTTTCTTTTTCCCATGTTACTTTTGTTGCCTTCGGGTATTTCTTCATTAATGCTTCTTTAACAATCGAAGGCACTTGATTGCTTTTAATGTCCTGGGCGTTCAGTGTACCTGCAATAGCTGTACATAACAGCATATTTAAAATAATCTTTTTCATAACTACAAGTTTTAATACTCAATGATACATGCCCATCCTGAATTTTTCCTGAAGCTACCAGAAGGGGGGAATTTCTTACTGTTTTTTTGGGGGTGATATTGGATGTTCTTTTGTTACTCCTACGCTGTTTAACTAAAGTGTTCTCCAGCAAGAACAATTTATTTTTCGCTGATTGGTGTACTGACTATGGTGCCTCGCTATAAAACAGGATGATGGCCTTTCAAGGCGGCGACCCTGTGGCTAATTTAAGATATGCTTCCATTCCAATTAGAATACAAGGTTATCCCGATACAGTGTTGGAATCCTATCAGATTGCCAGTATTCTTTCGTGTCCACATCCATAATGGTCAGTCGGCCTGACGCCCCAGCCCCGGTATCTATATTCCAGATGTTACATGCGTTGAGTGGGTGATGTACACCTAATTGCGCGGTAGCCGTATGTCCAATGTAAATTTCACTAAAGCTGGTCTCCACAGCTAAACTGCCGCCCTCGTTATGGCACGAAATAGCTGTTGTCCACAGGTCACGGTCCAAATAATAAGCTGATGTAGCCTGGCCATGGAAAGGCTTGTCGCGTTTAAAGCCGCCGTGTACGAAACACCGGTTCTGACCGTCGATATAATAAGGCCATTGACCTTCAAAGAATGCTTTATGGGTATCCGGTATATCTGAAGATGCCAATGCCGTTTTGTAACCGCTGCCTTTTTTAAAAAAGCGGCCGTTCTTTCCCGCGTGGTTCAAATAGGAGGTCAGCGTACCTTTCCCGCCAAAATTCCAGAAATACGGATGCAGGTCGACTTGGATAAATTCATGGAACCAATCATCATGGTTGCCCCTGATGGCTACCAGGTGTTTTATTTTCAATAGTTCTTCCACGCACTCATACACCTGTGCATAACCATCCGCAATATCACCCAGTTGGATCAATAAATCATGTTGATCATCAAACTGCGAGCGCTCCAGGCATTGCATCATTGCGCTGTAAGCACCATGTACATCACCCATTACCAAAGTTCTCATGCCACCCATTCTACTTTCAATTTAACCATTACCATCCGGTTCCCAAAATTTTGAGCGGCTAAAATAGCAAGGCCGCGACATTTCTACCAATAGCTAATATGCCATTCCACCACTATCCGGCTTTGGCCCGGGTAACCGCCTGGCGTTATTAACCAAAGCAGTTTTGAGTGCAGTGTAAATGATTCAGGGATGCTCCTTGTCCTGTAATGAAGCCTTTATTTCCTTTGGCCGTTTCCTTTCAGGCCGCGCTTTTCGCTGCAATCTTCACCGAAGGATTTCCGCTGCAATCGCTAACGGTAGGGTTTCGGGCGACACCAGCTTATTTTTTTCAATCGAAACGGACAAAAAGGGCAGCGAAGTTTGTGTCCGTACGGTCTGACTTCCTTTAAGACCGGCCAAAAGACTACGGCATAACTCGTTCGCTCGTTCCTCGCTCCCTCGGCCTTTGGCACTTATTCCGTTTCCTTTTGGCGCTTCGGCGGACACACTTCCTGTGCTTTCTTTTTTTCCGTTTTTTCTTTTGAAAAAAGCTTTTCGGGGCAGCGGGCGAGAGAAAAGAGCCAACAAAACAGTATTCATTTTTTAATCGCAATCGTTATGCAACAATTCACAGGAAGACTGACAGCAGACGCAGTCGTAAAGACACTGGACAGCGGAAAGGAAGTGGTGAGCTTCAGTATCGCAGAAAACCAGACGTACAAACGCAAGGGCGACAACGACCCGCAGCAATTCACCACCTATTTTAATTGCTCCTACTGGACCAGCACGGGCATTGCCCAGGTGCTGCGCAAGGGGGCGGTCGTGCAAATCAACGGGCGGGTCAGCGCACGGGCTTATATGACCAACACGGGGGACGCAACTGCATCGCTCAACCTCCACGCCAACCGCATAGAGGTACTTTCCTACGCACAGGAAAAGGCAGGCACATCCAAACCGAAGGCAAAACCCGAAGGCGCAGGTAAGAAAAACAACAACGAAGCCGATGACCTGCCTTTCTAAATCCACTCATTCCTATTTCATTCATTAAACAGTAAAAGCTATGGCACACGAATTAAATTTCAACGAACAGACGGGCAGGTATTCTTTTTATTCACTCCGGGAAAAAGCATGGCATGAACTCGGTCAGGTATCGGACAAAGAACTGAACAGCCGTCAGGTACTCGAACAGGCACAACTGGCCTACAACGTCATCAAAGCACCGCATATCTACCGCCTGAACTCCGGCACGGAAATCGTATCGGGCAGTTCCTTTTTTACCTACCGTGAGGACACCGAACAGATTTTAGGGGACGGCCTCAGCGACGAATACCATGTAGTACAAAACGTTGACGCATTTTCTTTCTTTGACGGGATCGTTCAGGGTGAGGGCATCATCTACGAAACGGCTGGCGCATTAGGTAACGGTGAGCGCGTTTTCATCACGGCCAAACTGCCGAACTATATTAAAGTGGGCAGCGATGACCTTATCGAACAATACCTGTTCCTGTCCACCTCCCATGATGGCAGCGAAAGTATCACGCTGGCGTTTACGCCCGTGCGCATTGTCTGCAACAACACGCTCAACGCAGCCATGCGCAATTGCTCCAACGTATTGAAGATACGGCACTCGGCAGGGGCGGAGCAGAAACTCAAGGAAGCGCACAAGTTCATGGGCATGGTCAATACGCTGTCCCCGTTAATGGAACAGGCGTTCAACCAGTGGGCGAAAATACGCATTACCGACAAGGAGGTGCAGCAACTGATACAGATCGCCTTAGCCCCCAACCGCGAAACACTCGACAACCTGCGCAACGACCGCATGGACGACAACTCCGCAGTGTACAAAAATCAGGTGTACAGCGCCTTTGGCTATGCGATGATGTCGGACACCCAGCAACTCAAGACCACGAAGGGCACTTTGTTTGGCGCCTATAACGGCATCACGGGCTACTTTCAGAATGTGCGCAACTACAAGGATGCAGACGAAAAGCTGACGTCTATCCTGTATGGTGGCACGGCACAGAAAAAGGCACAATCCGCTTTTGACTTGTGTACGGCTTTCGCCAAGCAGGGAAGCGTCGCGCTGTTACTCAACTAATCTCCTGCGGGACGGCCACCCCGCCGTCCCACTATTTAACCTTCAAAACAATCGAGCATGAAACCGATAGATGATTTAAACAATGTGGCAAAGGCAAAGCTGCTGCATGAACTGTTCCCGCAGGAGATACCCGCCTTTATCCAATTTGTCGAAAATATGTGCCTGACCATTCAGGAAGAAGCAGACCGCCAAAGGACACAATGGAACAATGGTTTGTTCACTTTCGACTTTTGGCTGTCGCTGGTTGCAGAGGCGCAGCGAAAAATACAACGCTATCAGGCTAAATTGCCACATAACGCCAGTCTGTTCGCCGACCAGCTTTTTGACGGCTACCTGTCAGTGTTCCTCATCCATTGCCTGACGCTCTACACCACGGTGCAACAACATCCGAACAGGCAGTTTGTCCTCGCCGTGGAATTACTGTTTACCTGTTAATCGGCAACGCATGAACATCACAGACCGCAACGGCTTGGTAATCATAGTCACCGACCTGCCCCAAGCCATCGAACAGGCAGCACTATTCAAAGACCTGGAACACGTAAACGCCACACCGGAACAGCAGCAGGCGGACGCAGAACGAAAAGCCTACTGGAGCGATATTCACCAACAACTATTACAACTTAAAAAGCAACAACCATGACGACGAATTTTTTTCAATCCATTGCCGACCTGCGGGTAGCAGGCGACTGGAAAATTACCATAGCCAACGAGGAGGCAGGACGCCTGATCGTGTCCGTGCATTTTTACAATGAACAGGTAGGCGACGAAGCCCGCAAACTCATCCCGCCATTGCTGCTGAAGGGAACGCCCGCAGAAATCGACGCGGGGTTCTTTGAAGCCATTGCAGCGCCCGTGCAGGAAACCGCCCAACTGCTGGTGAACATGGAACAGTACCGCCAACAGCAGGAGCAGGCGCGCAAGCAATCGCAGATGGAAAAGGACAAGGCGGAAAAAGCGGAGAAGGAACGCAAGGAGCGACAGAAGCGCGTCGATGAAGCCCTGAAAAAGGTGGACGAACTGGAAGCCGAGGGCAAGTACCGGGACGCATGGCTGAAAGTACCCGACCCTGCCGACCATCCCGAACAGGCGGAAGCATTAGCGAAAAGAAAAACGGAACTGGCGAAGCAATTTGCGCCCGACCTCTTTCATGTTGAACCCACAAACGAATAAGCTATGTTAGTAACAAGCAGACTACAACGGGTGTTCCTGTTTGAAGACAGGCAGGAAACCATCAGGCTGGCAGACCCATCCTCGACTTTTACGCCTGAAGCGGTGCAGAACTTCTATGCACAGACGTACCCGGTCCTGACAACCGCGAAAATAGAAGGCCCCGACATCCGCAACGATGAAATCCAGTACCGGTTTATCTCGACCATAGGAACGAAAGGCTAAATCATGGAAACGCATAAGGAACAGGGCAGCATCGTACTGCCACAAAACGAACGGCAATGGCTACTGTATCAGCAACTCGCACAATGGGCAGAACAACTGGACGAACTGCCCGACGCACAGGAAATCAAAAAGGACAAAAAAAGGTCAGCCCCACCCGACTTGCTGCCAATGGTTTTCTAAGGCAGCAGTTCCTGCCGTTGTTCCGCCGGGGAACGGATGTTCCCGACCAACAGCAGGCAGAGGAAGGGTTCTTTCAGTCGCTGGCGCGTATGCCGGACATTGAACAGGCATCCGCAACGGTGTACCGGGACAAACCCTACCCGTATAATATCCTGCTCAGCTACTGGCACCTCAAACGGCATTGCCTGCCACAGCCCGACACAACAGTGTCTATCTTGTCGCAGGACAATGGTACGGTGATGCTGGCAACGCAGAAAATCTACGATACGGGAACGTCCTTTTATTTTATCCCTGTCTTACCGCTACACAGGCTGTTATCCGACAGGAAGCGCCGACCTGCTGCCGAACTATTGCTGTCGGTGTTCAGCTACCTCTACCATATCGCGGGTGTTCCCTACTACCGCGACAGCCGCTCGGCGATCAGCTATTACTATGAGATGATTGCCGAATGGATATGGGACGACCCCGGCAGTTGTGATGAGGACGAACAGCGCAGCAGCTTTTCGGAACTGAACAAGGCAGCGCATTGGGGCGATGTCATCTTCCGTAAACTGTTCAGCCGGGTGCAGTTGGAGCAGTTCGCCACCCGGCTGAACGCTTTGCAGCCCCGTGATGAATGGGAGCGGGATTGCCTTTCGGTCGCTCGTGCCTTTCATGAACTATGGCAGGCATACCCGCAGGCATCCCTGTTCCGCAACATGAGCGCAGGCGCGGTAGCCGATGACGACGAGAACGGCTGCATCCATGCAGAGCAGTATATCTCCTTTGTCGCCGACACCGAAGGCTGGCTCTACGAACAGGTCTCGGAAATGCTCAACTCGGAGTTCAACGAGTGCCTGACGATGGAGCAACCCACCATCCTCGACCTACACGACGGCAGGCCGAAGGAAGCACACGCACTGGATTTTGAGGAACGGATATTCCCGCTGATAGAAGATGTATGCACCATTTTAAACAACTTACCATGACAGACATTACCGCATCATTTGGAACACTATACCATCCCGTCAAAGCCATTATGGTGTACCGGGAGCAGGGCAACCAACAGGGCATCTATATCGAAAGCTATGACATGGGCGCGGACGGCTGCCCATGCAACGCCCACCCGCTGACCGTCCGCGAAAGCCAGTCGCTGGCAAAGGCGCTGATGACCGGCACCGAGAGCGAGCAACGTTTCTTGCAGCCATCGGGGTTGTTGCCCCATAACCTGCTGCACATCCGTTACGGCAAAAATGGCTACGCCATCTGGCATACGCCCCCGCAACGGGTGAAGCTGCTGTTTAAAGACGGGCTGACCATCCCGACAGGAGAGGCTTCCGTCCCTGCCCTGCTATGGCGGGCAGGCAGGGGGCAGCTTGCCCTCTATGCGCTCCGGGATGAACCGCTCCAGTTGGACACGCCCCTGTACTTCGCGCCCTTCTTCAACATCTATGCAGATGGGCGGGTGTGCATGGGTTCGGTACAGGTGGACATCAGCGCCGATTGTACGCTCGAACATTTTATCAGCCAATGGCAGGACTACTTTTTCGGCAGCTACTTCTCCCACCTCATCGGGCAACGCTCCCCGGTTAAGGGCAATATCGTCCAGCTATGGAAAGGTCTGGTAGGCAAACGGAAAGCGTTTCCGAACAACGTATTGGTAAAGAATGGTCACACAATTAAAAACCTTTTGCAATGAATACCAAAACAGCCATGCACTTTGCGCACAGTTATTTGCTGCGTCCCTACAATCCTTTAACGGTAAACCTCATCGGCGCAGGGGGAACGGGCTCGCAGATGCTCACCGCCCTCGCGCGTATCAATGAGTCGCTGGTCGCTTTAGGGCATCCCGGCTTGCAGTTGACGTTGTTCGACGACGATACCGTTTCGGAAGCCAACCTGTCCCGGCAGCTTTTTGCGACCTGTGAATTAGGGTTGCCTAAAGCGGTGGCTTTGGTCAACAGGGTGAACCGTTTCTTCGGCACTAACTGGAAAGCGGTAACGAAGCGGTTCAACCAAAAAACAGTCAGCCGATTGCCCGAACACGGGCGAGCCAACATCTTCATTTCGTGTGTCGATACGGTAGCTGCCCGCTATGAGATCGCAGCCATCCTCAAAGAATTTAAGAACACCCATGAGACGGGCAGGAACAGGGCGTTGTACTGGATGGACTGCGGTAATGCGCAGTACACGGGTCAGGTCATCCTCTCGACTATTTCAGACATACTCCAACCGAAGTCAGAACAGTTTGAGCCTGTGGGTACACTGGCATTTGTTACGGACGAGTTTAAACCTTTACTGGATAAGGAGGTCGATAACCAGGAGCCGAGTTGCTCACTGGCGGAGGCGTTGGTCAAGCAGGATTTGTTTATCAACTCGGCTGTAGCCAACCTCGGCGCTTCCCTGTTATGGCAGTTGTTCCGTGAGGGGATGACGGAAAACCGCGGGTTCTTTCTTAACCTGAAGGATTTCAGGACACAGCCGCTAAAGGTAGCGTAGCCCGGTGGAGTTGCCACCTGCGGGCGCTTCTTTTCTTTGTCCCGCGCAACGAAGAAAAGAAGCAAAAGAAAATGCGTGGATGATAGGACATGCCGAAAAAGGGCATTATTTTTTTACTTAAACTTGTACAAAAGGAGGCGATTATGACGATGATGATAACAGGCATCCTGGTTCTATTAGTAGGTATTGCCTTACGCTACAGCTACGGCAGGCAGCGGTACAACAGACGATTTGAACCGATCAGAAAGGTGTCGTATGAACGCAAGCTGCTGTCCAATGCAGGACAGGAGTTCAAGTACTTTTTATACATCGCCTGCATCATCGTGGGCCTGATCCTGCTGGTCATGGGCTGGATCATCCATAAAGACCCACACGCGCACGACCTGAAAAACCCAACCGCTACGCACCTAAAATCTTAAACCGGGCGCAAGCACATCCTGCGGAAGCGCTTGCCTGCCCTTGACGGGCAGCCAGCAGCCCGAACCGCGATTATTTTACTACCAAAAATGTGCGGGCGTTTCAGCCTACAGGCTGCTGAGAAAGGATTAATTTTTTATAATTATATCGTCAGGACTATTGACGATAATTTCAGGCTTGTCCCGGTATTGGTGCGGCTGACCTATAACACAGATTGTCTTCCCTTGAAATAATCCGCCGGGGAAATTTTTACACCATAGCTAACAGGGGAACAAAGAGAAATTATTATTCGCATACAACATGTTTTTACGTTGCATAAGCTAATTGCGCGGCGAAAAAGGAATGCCAACGGTGATAAAAAAGACGCCCCCGGTCACTTGCTGAATGGGGGCGTCAACCTAAACCTTATCACAAATATTAGTGTGAGATTTCAAATATAAGATTTAAGATTTCAGAATTGCAAATAAGATATTCAACTTACTTGCTGTTGAGCGATTTTAGCTTCTCATTGAGCTCGCCCAGCCCTGCTTTTTGCAGGCAGTCCGTTGCGATCTGGTTAAGCTCTGCGAAGGTTTCTTTGGGCAGCTTGGATAGCAACCCGGCATCGCCGTCTTCGCCCACTTTCTTCAGGCCTGACTCCAGCACATTGCTTAATAGCAGCACATTTTTTCTGGAGATTTTCAGATCGATCTTCACCATTTCATTCATTCCGGGAATACTCAGCACGGTATCAAATACCTTCCCTGCTTCACTTGTCGATAACATAACTTTTGAATTTAATTGGACAATATTGTTTTTATCAGCGAAGCTAACCGCCTCAGATTGATTAACAGGCAGCAGTTCAAAGTTTGAACTGCTGGTGATGGGTAGTGTGACACACGATACCTTCGTAGCAACAAAGCAATCAGACAAAATTTCAGTGCTTTTTCATAGTGGTTGTTGGTAGTGGCTATATACTATTATCTGGACTGCTTAGCTCCAAACCGAAGGTTGACTAATTGCAATCGGAGCAGCTAAACTGAATAGGTTAACCCACTTGCAATTTGTCTTATTGCCGCTGCTAATAGTAGTCCAGAAATAACAGTAAAAAAATGGCTCAAATGGTAATTTTTTCAATAGTTCGGTTAATCAGGCGGAGATTGCTGTTTCGGTTGCAATCGGCAAGATGTCCGCTTGTGTCACAATCGCATCTTGCCGCCGGTCACTCGGAACTCGTTGGCGGTTATTACCGGAGCTGGTTGCAATAGATTTTGGAAGATGTACTGAAAATGATGTGTGCGGATGGAACAGGAAAACAAGAATACATGGCTCAATATCCGGTTGAGCGTCGATGAAAAAAACCGGCTGAAGAAAGAACTCAAGGGTACGACCTGCCGCAAATTAAGCGAGCTGGCCCGGAATAAATTGCTGACTAAACCCATTACTTATTACACCCGAGACCAGTCCCTCGATGACTTTATGGCAGCGCTTCAATTGCTGCTGCGGGAGCTGAATGCGGTCGGTAACAACTTCAACCAGGCGGTCAAAAAGTTAAATGCAATGCCCGTCGATGGGAATGTCCGTCAATGGATTTTATTGTACGAAAAGGATAAAGACCGGCTATTGGAACTGGTCGCTTCCATCCATGTGCACATCAAAATATTTGCGGAACAATGGTTGCAAAATTTGAAACGGGATCATCATTGAGGCAGACGCTTAATTACAATGAACAGAAGGTCAGGAAGGGCACAGCCGAGTTTTTAGGTGCGGTTAACTACCTGCTTTCTGATCCTGCTTTGACTTTCGAACGGAAGCTGGCCGGGCTCGAAAACCTGGCGCAATTGAATGAACGGGTGACGCGGAACAGCATTCATATCTCGCTCAATTTTGATCCCTCCGAGCAGTTGACCAATGAGCAGTTAAAGAGTATCGCAGAAGCCTACATGGAACAGATCAGGCTGGGCGAACAGCCTTACCTGGTGTACCGCCACCGTGATGCCGGGCACCCGCACATACACGTGGTATCGGTGAAAGTACGGCCGGATGGCAGGCGGGTAGATACGCAAAACATCGGGCGTAATGAGTCGGAGGTGGCGCGTAAAAATATTGAGCGACAGTTCGGACTGGTCAGGGCGGAGGATCAAAAAGCCAAGGAAAGTTATCAATTGCAGCCCGTCCAGGTTGCCAGGATCATCTACGGAAAGACAGAGACTAAAAAGGCAATTGGCCATGTGCTGCGCCATATAGTGGACGGGTACAGGTATACTTCCTTGCCGGAGCTGAATGCGGTGTTGCGACTGTATAATGTCGTAGCCGACCGGGGCAATGAAGGCTCCCACATGTTCCGCAACAACGGGCTGGTGTACCGGGTATTGGATGAGCAGGGCAACAAGGTGGGTGTCCCGATTAAAGCAAGCTCTTTCTATAACCGGCCTACGCTAGATTATCTGCAACAAAAGTTTACGGCCAATGAACCATTGAAAAACCCCTTTAAAGCCGGGGTGAAAAATGTCATTGACCTGGCTTTCCTAAGACAGACAAAGCCAAGTATTAACGGTTTGATTGCATCCCTCAACAAGGCGGGTATAACTGCAATCCTACGGCAAAATGAACAGGGTTACCTGTACGGCATTACCTATGTTGATCATCGCAATAAATGCGTGTTCAATGGCAGTGACCTGGGTAAGTCTTATTCCGCAAAGGGGATTACGGAACGTTGTGGGATTGCACAAAAGCCAACGTCCGACAATGTACAGACAGTACGTAGCCATGCCCATGAAAGCGATCATCAATCGCCGACTTTTACCGGACTGGCAGATGACCTTTTGCACCAGGAATTTACCGGCGACACACTACCCTACGACTTGAAACGCAGGCGTAAGAAAAGAAAGCGATTAAACAACGATTAAAATTCATAGTCATGCAAACAGGTGAAAACGAACAGGCGCTACGAAAGATTTTAGACATGACCCGCTTTATCAGTTTATTCCTACTGGGGCTACATGGATACTACTATTGCTACGGCGCTTTCCGGGAATGGCATTTGACAGCGACGATCTCGGACAACATTTTAAAGAATATTGTGCGCACCGGCTTGTTCCATAGCTTCCTCACTTCAAAGCTGATGGCGCTTGGTTTTTTGGCCGTGTCGTTATTAGGTTCCAGGGGCAGGAAGGACGAAAAGCTCAATTACAAAACAGCCCTTGCTTACGCGATTGCAGGTCTGTGTTTATACTTCGTGAGCTACTTTATATTGTTATGGCAGGGCTCATTGAAAATGGTGGCGATCGGCTATATGCTCATCACAGGAATTGGCTACCTGCTCATCATGAGCGGTGGCGCAATTCTGTCCAGGATCATCAAAAACAGGCTCAGCAATGACATATTCAACAAAGAAAATGAAACGTTCCCGCAGGAAGAACGGCTGTTGGAAAATGAATACTCGATCAACCTACCGGCACAATACCAGCTTAAAAACAAGGTCCGGAAAAGCTGGATCAATATCATCAATCCATTCCGGGGACTATTGGTATTAGGCACACCCGGATCAGGCAAATCTTATTTTGTGATCCGTCATGTGATCACGCAGCACATCAAAAAGGGATTCTCGATGTTCGTTTATGACTTCAAGTTCGACGACCTGACGACAATTGTTTACAACACCTGGCTGCAGAACAAGGACAAGTATCAATCACCTTCCGAATTCTACGTGATCAACTTCGACGACCTTTCCAAGAGCCACCGCTGCAACCCACTTGACCCAGCGTCCATGTTTGATATTACGGATGCGGCGGAATCGGCACGGACCATTTTGTTAGGGCTTAACCGTGAATGGATCAAACGCCAGGGCGACTTCTTCGTCGAATCACCCATCAATTTTTTAACCGCCATTATCTGGTTCCTGAAGAAATATCGGGACGGCGAGTTCTGCACCCTGCCCCATGTCATCGAACTCATGCAAATGGATTACGATAGCTTGTTTACCGTATTGCGTACCGAAAAGGAAATAGAGGTATTGATCAATCCATTTGTGAACGCTTACCTAAACGATGTGATGGAACAGCTCGAAGGCCAGATCGCTTCTGCGAAAATCGCTATGGCCCGGCTCTCGTCACCACAACTTTATTATGCGCTTTCCGACAATGACTTTACGCTGGATATTAACGACCCCGAAAAGCCGAAGCTGGTTTGCATGGGCAATAATCCCCAGAAGATACAAATCTATGGTGCAGTGCTGTCGCTTTACGTAAACAGGCTAATAAAGCTGGTTAATCAAAAAGGTAAGTTGAAAAGCAGCCTGGTGTTTGATGAGTTCCCAACCATTTATTTAAATAATATCGATAGCCTGATCGCTACAGCCCGGAGTAACAAAGTGGCGACTTGCCTCGGTATACAGGACTTAGCCCAGCTGCGTAAGGACTATGGCAGGGAGCAGGCTGATGTGATCATGAATATCGTTGGGAATGTAATCTCTGGGCAGGTTACAGGTGATACTGCGAGACAATTATCAGAACGATTTGGCAAGATTATGCAGGAGCGCGAGAGCCTTTCGATCAATAGCCAGGATACATCGTTGAGTAAGTCAAAGCAGTTGGAAGCCGCAATACCTCCATCAGCTATTTCTTCGTTGAGCTCGGGCGAGTTTGTAGGCATGGTTGCTGACGAACCGGACAGTAAAATAGAATTGAAAACCTTCCATTGCGAAATACTCAACGATCATGCCGCTATAAAAGCAGAACAGGCAAAATTCAATGATATACCCATCGTTAGGCACCTTGATAGTTCTATTGTGCAAAGGAACTATCTGCAGGTAAAGAATGACATTGAAGACATTGTAAATTCTGAAATCAACCGACTGGTTTCAGATCCGGCATTAGGCCATATGATAGTTAAAAGAATGCATTAGCTTGAGCTCTAAAGACTGCCAAAAAACGGTGTCATTTGATATACAGCTGAATTTAGATTAATTGGGTAAATTTATCATTCCGTGAAAAGTTTATATTTTTAAACCTAATTAATATTTTTCTCCTTTTCAGATGATAATAGAATTAATTAGTCCCAAAAAGGCACTTAATAAAGCCTACCTTAAGGAGAAAGTAAGCCGGATTGAAATACAAAATTTTAAGCATAACCTAAAAGTTTTAATTGGGAAAATTAACGAAAAGGAATCGGAAGAGCATCTAAAGAATCTGGTATCTGACTTTTTAAAAAACACCTGGTATCGGGATACCAATGAAATAAATACGAAAGGCAGAAATGACTTAGTTATTCATACAGGCAAGTCAACAACCGATCCTGTTGGTGTATTGCTGGAAGTTAAACATCCAACCAATAAGGCTGAGATGGTTAGCACAGATCGGATTAATGTAAAGGCATTTCACGAGCTTATTCTCTATTATTTGCGGGAACGATTTGAAAACAATAATATTCATTTAAGACACTTAATTTTTACTAATATATATGAATGGTATATCGTCGACGAAAATTGGTTTGAACGAAATATTTACCGAAATACCAAATTAAAAAAAGATTTTGAAAGCTGGAAAGTTAGTGGTAAAGACACCAGAGCATTTTATGACGATATTGCAAAAGCTCATTTGAATGAGATTTCTGAACATTTTCAATGTGCCTATTTTGACATTAGGGATTTCAAAAACATTGTTGACGCTAATGATGAGCAGGAAGATATAAAACTGATAGCATTATATAAGTTACTTTCTCCCGTAAACCTTCTAAAATTACCATTCGCTAACGACAGTAACTCTTTGGATAAAAGCTTTTATTCCGAATTATTGCACATTATTGGTTTAGAAGAAAAAAAGGTTCGGGGTCGAAGATTAATTCAAAGAAAGGACAAACCGTCCCACGCCTCGATTCTGGAAAACTGTATTATTCAGTTAGAGGATAGAGAGTGCATTAATAACATTGAAAGCCTCTATGAATATGGTAACAAAAAGGCGGATCAAGTGTATGCAGTTGCCTTGGAATTAACAATTACATGGATAAATCGAATTCTTTTTTTAAAACTATTAGAGGCACAGCTTTATCAGTACCACGACAATGACCGCTCATATCGCTTTTTGAATATTGCCTCCGTTAGGGATTACAGTGAACTCAATACATTGTTTTTTCAGGTTTTGGCCCAAACGCCGAAAAAAAGACACGACCACTTAAAAGAGCGATATCGCAAAGTACCTTATCTAAATAGCTCCCTATTTGAAAGAACTGAACTGGAAAGAAAGACAATCGACATTGGGTCATTGTTGAATGACACTTATTTAGATTTAGCAACGTCGACAGTGTTGAAGGATGAGCGAGGCTTCAGGAAGAATGGAAGTGTTCTGACCCTTCAATATTTATTTGATTTTCTTGACGCTTATGATTTTAGCTCGGAGGGACCAGAGGACATTCAGGAAGAAAACAAAAGCTTAATAAATGCTTCCGTACTTGGCCTGATTTTCGAAAAAATCAATGGTTATAAAGACGGGTCGTTTTTTACGCCCGGCAGCATAACAATGTTTATTTGTCGCGAAACGATTAGGAAAGCTGTATTGAGAAAATTCAATGAGGTTTACAACTTGGATTGTCGAGAATTTGGTGATTTAAAAAATTATATAGCTTCAAAGTATCATGCCCAAAATATTCTAGAGTTTAACCGAACCTTAAATGAGCTAAAGATTTGCGACCCGGCAGTTGGATCCGGACATTTCTTGGTTTCTGCGCTCAATGAAATTATCACAATTAAAGCTGAACTAGGGATTTTGGCCGATACAAATGGCCATCGACTGGGTGGCTATGAAATCAGGGCAGAGAATGATGAGCTAATCATCACTTATAATGACAACACTGAAATATTCCAATATAAAATTCGAAATCATTCCATAAATTCTGAAGTTCAGAGAGTACAAAAAACCATATTTCACGAAAAAGAAGCGATTATTGAACAATGTTTGTTTGGCGTCGACCTTAACCCAAATTCTGTTAAAATATGCCGGTTAAGGCTTTGGATAGAATTGCTTAAAAATACGTATTATACAGAAGACTCAGGATTTTCAGAACTTGAAACGCTGCCAAACATCGATATCAATATTAAGTCTGGGAATTCTTTAATTAGCCGATTTCCTATCAATAATAAAGCAATAAACTCATTCGATTCCAAATATAGCATTGAGGAATACAAGCAAGCCTTTCATGACTATCACAGGGCCGAATCAAAAACAAAACGCGCTGAAATAGAAGACTTGCTAAGAAAAATAAAAAGCGATTATACTTCAGTTATCAATAGCAGAGATCCATTAATCATTCGATTGTCTAACCTTCGGGGACGTCACGCGAATCTGTATAATAAGGTTAAGATTGGCGACTTATTTTCAAAAACCAAAAAGTCCGAGGTTCAACCAGATCTGGATAAGTTAGAATTGAATATTAAGAAGCTTGAGACCACAATTGAGAATATACGCAAGAACCAAGTATTTGACCGAGCATTTGAATGGCGCTTGGAGTTTCCGGATTCTATGAATCACGATGGCAGCTTTCAAGGCTTCGATGTTATAATCGGCAATCCGCCATATGTATTCGGAGGCAACGAAGGTATCACAACAATTGACAAAGAGTATTTTAAGGATCACTATATTACAGGCAAAGGCAAAGTAAATCTTTTCACACTCTTTATTGAAAGAAGCTTTGAACTTTTAGTTGACGGTGGTCAATTCGCTTTTGTTATTCCAAATACCTTTTTAAGGGTAACTTCCTACCACGACGCTCGGCGACATTTGATAGAAAACTATACAGTAGATACCATCGTCGATCTCGGAGATTCTGTTTTTGAAGATGCGATTACTACTGCCATCATAATAGTAGCAAATAAAGCAACACCCAATGATGACCATAAGATCAATATCTCGACTCAAGACAACGAAAACTCCATCGGCCAACGCCAATTAAAAAATGCGAATTATGTTATTGCAACCAATATTAATGATCAAAAACGTATTACGTTAGATAAGATAGAGTCCAATTCAATTGCCCTTGGTGAAATTTGCAAGGAATTAATATTTGGAATTGTTATTACAAAAAACAAAGACGAAGTAGTAAGTAATCAATCTTTGCCTGGATGGAAGCCATTTTTAGAGGGAAGAGATATTGGCCCTTTTTTCATAAAACCGGTTCACAATTTTATAAATTACAAACCCGAGCTTTTGCACCGGCCTCGCACGAAAGAAATTTTTGAAGTCCCTGAAAAAATATTGTTGCAGCGTATCACTGGTGGATCTCGGCCTTTGAAAGCGGCCTATGATAAAAACCAGTATTATAATAAAGAGTCAATTAATAACTTGATTCTTCACGAATACAGTGGTTTTGACTATAAGTACATATTAGGGTTACTGAATTCAAAGTTAATTAACTGGTATTATTCAAATCAATTTACAAACGAATCCAAGCTAACAGTAAATCTTTCCAAAGAATATCTCTCCCAAATCCCAATTTACCCCGCTTCGTTTACTGAGCAAAAACCATTTGTTAAAATTGTCGACTACCTGTTATTTCTAAGCCAGCCAAATTTAAAACAGGTTGACGAGTATGTGCCAAATACTTATTTAATAAATCTTTTCTCTGAGATCCTGGACGCGATGGTCTTTGAGATTTATTTTAAGTATGATTTTGATAATGCCTCATTAAATTTCATTGGATTTGTAGAACATGATTTTTTCGACCTAAGTATCACCGACGAAAAAGAGAATATCCAAAAAATTCAGATTGTTTATCAGTTTTTACGGAACCAAGCCAATAAGATAAGGAACAACCTAAAACTAATGGACATCCGCGTTCCAGAGTTAGTAATGCCAATTAAAACTATCAGATAAATGCCAATTAAAACTATCAGATAATGCACAAAGTCCATAAAGTCTGCCTTAAAAATTTTAAATATTTTTTTGGTGAAACTGCATTAGTAATTGATTCAAAAAATCTACTGATCTACGGAGAAAATGGCTCTGGAAAAAGTTCAATCTATTGGGCATTATACACTTTCCTACATAGCGTTTTCAAGCCAGATGACCGGGATATCCAAAAATATTTTGAACATGCAAATGATCAAAGCCTTTTAAATCGATTTGCAGCTCCAAACGAAACTGGCTCAATAATAATTGAGTTTATTGACGAAACGGCGACGGTTATTACAAAGACACTCTCCTATTTGTCGATCAATACAAAATCGGGAACATTAGTCAAAGAGGCCGCAGCATCAAGCGACTTTATCAATTACAGAATATTGTCTCGTCTTTATGATTTTACCAATCGTGAAAAAATAGATCTTTTCCCTCTATTTGTAAGGGAAATCTTGATGTTTATAAACTTCTCAGTTGAGTTGGCCCCTGGCGTTACCAACGCCGCTGACTGGTGGGCGTTTCTGGAACCCGGACAGCAACCAAAAAGTAATATAAACACTCCGGAATATCAGGATTTCCAGAGCAAGATGGCGACATTCAATCAGGAGTTGAATAATTATTTGCTTTCAATTCTTCAAACGGCAAATGAGTATCTTCAAAATGAGTTCAAGCAAGATTTGCGAATTGGATTCGCTTTTTTGCCCGGCACTTACAATCAGTTTGAAGATGGAAGTACAACAAAAAGAAATCATAAAACTATACGTCCAAAAATTCTTTTGAACGTAGAATACCAAGATCCAAGACCAGGAGGCACAAGCTTTAATTTAGGGCGACCGCAATCCTTTCTTAATGAAGCAAAGTTGACAGCTATAGCATTATCGATCAGATTTGCGATTTTAGAACAAAAAAATATTGCTAATGCTACTAAGATCTTGGTCCTTGATGACCTGCTCATCAGTCTCGATATGAGCAATCGTGAAATCGTTCTGGAAATAATATTAAAAAGATTTACAGCCTACCAAATCATTCTTTTAACACATGACCGTTCATTCTTTGAATTGGCGAAACATAAAGCAAAAAGGGCTGGTATCGTCGAATGGCTATACTATGAGATGTACGAGTCACAAGTTAATGGAACTCCCCAACCTTTTATCAAAGCCTCAGATACATATTTAGAGAAAGCAAAGGCAAACTTCTATGAAAAGGAATATGAAATTGCCGGCAACTTTTTACGTAAACAGGCCGAAGCATTTTGCAAGTCATTTTTACCACGCAAACTTCAATTTAAAGACGATCTCAGTCCTAGGGACTTAAGTGAAATGATTAATCAGTGTGTAAAATATGGAGGGGAATGCGGATTAACTACTGATGTATTTAAAGATTTGGATGGTCATCGTAAATTTGTTCTGAACCCAGCGAGCCATGATAGTTATGGCGTTGCGAAATTCAATCACGAAGTCGGAAATTGCATTCGCACTTTCGAAAAACTCTCTGAGTTACGATTTGATACTACCATCCCAATTGGCGAAAAATTTGAATTCGAAATTACAGGTGACTCGGACGGTGCGTTGTATAAATTTGAGATTACGCTAGATGAACCGGCAATCTTAATCAAGGAGCCTGGAGAGGATAGCGTTTTAAGTAAGGTTAAATTTGGTCACAAGATGTATAGGAACGGCGTTCAGAAATATGACTGGACGTACACCAGAAGCACGATCGGTAGTTTCTATAAGAAATTTTATGACAAATCTGATAAAGCCAAGTCGGCAGACTATTGGGATGAAGTTGTCCAGGTTTCGACTGGACAAAAAATGCAAACCTTGCGTATTTACTAAAATTTACCGCTTTGCTATTTATCTTTCACCTGATTTACGAACAATATCAGGGACCGTAGTGACCAATGATCGAAATATCAGCGGCGCTGAAAGTCCGACGTGGAAATAAACGATTTTGTTGAGTTTTTGCGTATCGTCAAAATACACAAACCCGAGTATTGCGCTCAGGCTAAGATTAAATAAAATAACCAAATAATACTCAACAGATCGAAAATCGGGTCGCCTGTCTGGCGGCGCTGAGAGAGCATCAATCAAATTCAAAAGTTGAAGGGCGACGCCACCGAGTAAACAAAGGTAAACAGATTGAGGAATTGCCATAAGTTTAATCAATTCGATTTTTAAATGCCCCCAGAACTTTATCCATTAACGGAGCCTTGTGACGAAAAAGAGTCCGCGATGTGTACAATGGCTCGCCATGTTTCATTCTGTATGATGAGCGAACGAAATCTCCTGAAGTCATGATTATCTCTGCAACGGTTGTAGCATCAATTTTTGTGGCTTTGGATATTTCCTCGAGAGTCTTCCAGTAGTCATCATCCTGCGAGTCAAAAAAGTTCAGGATCAAATTCTTATCACTTTCTAGTTTTGTTTCCATTTGGTTGACGTTTACAAGATTTGTTTAAAAGCAGCTACGGCTGTCCTTTCCCATTCGTAAAATTCAATCGGATTGGTCCAGAATTGTTGCCACGAATCGTTTAATAAGCGATTAACCTTATCACTTGGTGCTGATGTTGCTAGCTGACAGCCGATTTGCTTTAAGCCTGTAAAGCAAAATTCTGCTGCGCTTTTTAGCAAGGATTCCGGGTAAGCAATTGAATATTCTTCAGTTCGTTTTTGACCAATAATCTCAATAAATTCATCCCATTTGGCTTTAATATCCACCGCATCTTCCTCAAAGCCAAGTTGTTCCAGGGCTAAAATACAGCACCGCATACGCGCATCCGCGGCCGGATGTGTTGACATTTCATAAGCTGGTGTTTTAAATACATCCCAGGCCATTTTCGTACACATATGCAAATTCGACCAAAGATAGGCAGGCCCCAATGTGTAGGTGGCAAACAAATCACAGAAAAACTCAACCGACCATTTTTCCACCCAGGAGTCTTTATAGATGTAAATTGGATCGTAACCGCCTGAATCCAATTTATTCATCTCCCTTCTTTTGATTTCCTCTTCGAAATGTTTCCTGACAGCCAGGTTGAAATAACCAAGATTATTTTGAAAGGGTTCAACTTTTGGATTATCCCGTTCTATCAATGGATGACCAAGTTCGTGGTAAAGGTCCGGGATATGCAAGACAAATTCGGATTCTAGTAGCGGTATGCAAATCAATCCATAGTCGGGGTAAATATGATAGTAATTTTGAGAAAGACACGATGCAACCGGTGGCGGCAAAGGATAATTAACCTCGTTGCAAATTTCTTGTACTAACTTATTGACAAAGTCATCGTCGTCCGATTTTCTGTTCAAAGCGGCAATCACGATATTTTCAATCTTGGATAGAAAAAACGAAAGCTGCTTAAATCTCGTAAATTTTGACTTAAGGTTTTTAGGATCGCAATAGTCTGAATCAGCTAAAAGATTGTCAAGATCATCAATAATTCGCCCTATCTCATCGTTGGCAAAATTAGCTAACGACGCAAAATGTGTCCCCAAAGTCCTTGAGCCAGGAATTTTAGTCATTAAAGCCCTTCCCTTGCCTATTGCTTCCCTAATTGCGCCGTTGATGTAGTTGACCATTTATTCGCCAATTATCTTTGATAATGCTTGACTATTTTCAGTATCCAGTATGTCAGCAAGGAACTCTATTTTTGGCAAATAGCCACCGACATTACCGCTTTCGATATCGTTTATGACCAACTGCAGATAATTTCCAAAATCTTTGGTAGTCGGACGAAGTTCTCGTTCCACAATATTTGATAATAACTGAAACTGTGGTTGTGCGTTATTCTCGTCTTTTAGCTTGGCTATGAATTCAATTAATTGTCCTTTTTGGCCGTCTTCGATGTCTTCATTTATTCTTACTCTGACAACAAAATCATTTAAAAGATCAAGGTATTTACCTGTGATCCTAAAGGTATTGGTATTTAATCCGATGCTACTCATTTTATTGTCTTTAAAAGTTAACTGATTTTAAGATCTCCAATGATTCAAAGTCAAAATCACTTCCAAGGATATTTATTCGACGATCTGTTATTCTGATTGTTATCGGAAACCTTGAACAATCATCAGGCTTGCTATATGGGAGGCAAGACAGGTAATATAAGTCCTTTAATATTTTTTCAAACTCCATATCACCAGTATTGTATTTTACATATAGCGGAATTGAAGTCCCTTGATGCTTAAATTCACGACCCGTCGTACACAAAAACGCTTCTCGTGAATTAATCATTACATAAGAGCCAATCTCAGGATTCAACACTTTTCCATTATCGTTACGCACAGATCTCATATCAAAATTTTCAGTAACCTCAAAAAGCCGAAACGGAATAACAGAGTGTTTGGGAATTTCTACAATATTTACCGAGCAAGTCATCGAAACAATCCCCTTCTCTTTCAAAGTATTTATCGCCTGCATGATGCCCTCTTTTTCTCTTTGAAAAAGGCGGCCATCGCGATGAATGACGACTGTTTCAATTGCATAGCCCAGGTGCCTCTTTAATAGAATGATGTTGGGGACGAGCATCTTTACCATTTGAGCAACAGTAAGCCGTTCCTTGTTGCTTGACTTGTCGAGCCTTGTTAGAATGTTTTTTGAATACTTATCGACGAATGTGACGCCTGCAATTTGCTTTTTCACATCGATTCCAATTGTTAAATCGGCATTCAAAGGTGTATTTAGTACAAATGGCCAACGTTCATTATTTAATAGCACCTGGTTAATTGCGACTCCTAAAACATATCTACGATATTTCCCTTCACTCTCTCTTCTGAGTTGATATGTACCACTACCATTCATTGACCGATAGACAAAACACTCCTCTAATGTCTCGGTGTGCATGATGCTTGCAGTCATATTGTGCTCACTTAAGCACTCAGACACCACCAAGGCAGCCAACTGGTCATGCTGACGTTTTATCCTTTCTACATTAGACGGTAACATGACAACTGCATAACCACCTTTTTTATCGTTAACCGTTTCCTTAATTTGTTTGAGAATCTCAAATCCTATATCTACGGAATCCTTTTTGTTTCTGTTATCATAAACGACAACTTGAGGGTCCCAACCAACTTCACTTGGATGCATTTTATTAACTTGTTCAACCAGATGTGACAAAAAGTGTTCTCGATTCCCATACATATGAAAAATTGTCTCAGGAACAACGAAATACTGTTTTTGAAAGGTTGCAACCGTGTAACAACCTTTATCCATCAATAATGCTTTTCGCGCTTTCCCCAGGTCTTTCATGGTTGTAAAGGTCGCATCTCCAAGATTGGGATTTACAGTCAATAAAGCATCTCCACCAAAAAGTGTATCGGGCACCTCAAATTTCTTTTTTTCAATGATTACTGGAGTGTCATCAAATTCAAGCTTGATATTTCCAAATCTTATATTCTTAAAGAAGCGGCTAAATGCTGAACGAATAAATAGTCTCCTATAAAACGGATCCAAAATTGATTGTCTATGAATCTTACTTACTTTTCGATCTTCGGTATCAAAAACTTGGTAACAGAGGCCAGCTATCGCGTGACGCTCCTCATTATCATTTGTCTTATAAGTTAAAGCCGAAGCATTATCAGGTAATTTTGCTACCTCTGGCGGCATAGCTCTTCCAAATTTCGATCTAACATCCTCTAGTAGTGTTACAATCTTGTTATCTCCACGTCTTGGGAATTTAAGCTGTGTCGCATTGAGATCATTAAATCTTACCGACCGAAGCTCATACTTTTGATTTCCATAACGATAAATATAATGAGGTTTTGATCCTCCCAATTTTTCAAACTCTCTGCGTGTAACGTTGACATTAAGCGGTTCTTGAGAAACATATTTCTTAGTAACGTCAATCGAGACGCCCAGCCCGCCGTTTGGTATTTCTACAACACGTGCAAAGAAACCATTGTAGATACTTATCCCATTGACAACTTTATATGCCTCTTGATTGAAAAATGCGTCTCCAGATGTTGGTTGCCATAAAGTCGGTAGGTCATTTAAATTTGACTGTATATCAAATTGAAGAAATCGCAAAACGATTTCTTTAACTGAATGATACTTTGCAAAATCAATAGGAAAAGACTCATTTACTTGTTTGAAGTAAACGATTTCACTCCGTTTTACAAGGAATTCAGAAGGAATACTGGCAATCACTTGTTTTTCGTCTCTCACAACCAAAAACGGCTTATTTTGCCGATGAATTACGGTAACCGGATGCTTCAATTTGTATGAGAGCGTCTCAATAATAAATTGAATGTTGTTATCGTAGTCGTCATCTACATCGCGCAAACCGATTATTTCAAACAGCACATAGTTTGCTGACAACTGATGCAAATTTTTTATAGGAAAAACATCGGTCTCGTATTCTCCAATATTAGTTCGACATTGTTGCATATTCTTTCGTTTTACAAATCGTTTTAAATTGGCAATTGTTGCAATTCTCTATATAATTAGTTGTTTCAAAATTCTCTGGGTCAGCTTCGCCATATTTTTTGTGACACCCTTTCATATACATTTCAATGATCCCTTTGGACATCTTGTCATTTAGTTCTTCAAGACTGTCTTTCGTAACCTCATAATCTCTCCTGATGCGGTCTGGATGTAGCAGCTGATATTCAGTTAATTTATAATCGAAAATCTGATGGCTTCCTAAATTCATAGGAAAATCAGCATGCGGTTTCGTCATGGCAACTTTATATAGGGCTACAGCATAAAACATCAATTGCTCGTCGTAAGTATTCAGTCCGTAGGTATGTACTTTCCAATCAATAATATGAGGAGCCCTGTCATCAAAAAATACAATCAAGTCCGGTTTTGAAGAAACAGGCAAACCGCTGAACGTATAGTGCAATGGTCGCTGGCTAGCTAAGAATCTTGCCGATTGTAAATACTTTATGAACTCCGCATCATCCAACAGATTGTTCAGCGCAGCATGAATGTCAGTGCGAGCCGTATTTATCATTTCATCAGTGTAATCAAGACCAAACTCATAGTTGACCAGCGCCGCAAAATCTTTATCCTTTGTATATTTCCGACCAGGTTCCCTATATTTCTGAAAAGCAGCATATTCCAACTGGGAGTCAAACATTTTGTCTGCTTCATTTACCAAATAAGTCCTGTCAATGGGATATTTTTTGTTTATTGAATTTATCAATAGCCTACTAACTACATCATCGACAATGTTTCCACGCCAGGCTTCCAACGTGTTTAGTTTGGCCAGAATTGTTATCTCTTTCCGGAACTCGTCGTTCTTAACGCGACCATCGGCGACAATATTCTTAAGATACCATTGTAATTGGCATCTTTTGAAAAGCTTATATCCTGTCGGAGTAAACATTGATACTATTTTTTTCTTGACCTGATAAACTTCAAATAATTGAGTAACTCAACCTCCTCGTCTTCTGATATTTCGCCGATTCGATAAGCGACGGAATTGCTGTGCCTAACACGCTCTGCTTTTTTGGGTGTAGGATAACCCACTTTTTCCATTAACAGCTCATACGCTACTCCATAGAATTCTGCTAATTTATGCAAGGTCAACGGCGACGGTTGTTTTATCTTTCCCGATTCCAATTGGCTTAAATATGCATTGGAAACGTCGGTTGCTTTTTCAACTTCTCTAAGCGTCAATTGCTTAGATTCTCTCAGGGCTCTAAAATATTCACCGTAGTTCTCCATCTTTTGCGCTTTTTATTGCATTGCTAAGTATTGCAAGCAAAGATATGGAACGTTGCTAAATTTTGCAAGCAAATCCTAAGGTTTTTTTTATCTTACCATTATACCCGGAAATCTATTTTCTTAAATGGACACTTAACGCGAGTAATTGGCCCATTGAAAGCCTGCTACCTAAGATCGGTCGTAAGCGCGCCACAGTCGGTTGATTATCAAAATCCGGTAATAGATTTAAAGTATCGTTCAGTAATTGTTGCGGTATTATATCAGTTATCTTGACCTCTCCTGTAGGTATAAAAAATGCAAGGTGGGACTCAATTGCGGAAATTCCTAGTTTTCGTTTGTCCGCTATTTCTGCAAGGGAATTACCTGCTAAAAACAGCTTCAATGTCTGCTTTTCTGTTGTTTCATTTGTTTCGGCAACCTTGCCATAGGACTTGGCTTCGGAAGTAACTACAGGTATAAGTGAATTTTCTCCTAAATTTGGGAAATAGGGGATTCCATTTTCAACTTTCGGAACTAGTTCGGTCGCCATCTTAATTGCCCGCTCCTTTTCCTGGAACGATTGAACAATATTATTAACTAGGTTTACTTCCGATCTGAACTTATAGTCAGCTTTATTTCTTTTAATATAATCCTTTAAAGGCGATATGCAGTTTGAATTAATCTCATTGGAAAAGTACTCAGCTGCCCTAAAGCACCGCTCTTTTAGCAAGAGCCAGTCTATATTGCCTGGAATATAAAGTAATCCCCGAATTTCTTTTGCAAATGCTGAAGCATGTTTTTCTAGCTTAAGTGACGTTTCTTTTATACTTGCAAAATTCGATCTATCGAGCGTCGGTTGCTCAAGCTTCACTTTTATCGAGCTCCAGTCGAAAATTTTATTTAGCAAATTCATTAGGTATTCTTTTTTCCCCTCCACCAATGTCAATAACAATTCCGGGATATTTCCAACTTTGCTAAAAACAGTTTCGGTGATTTTGGGCCTAATTATAGCTGAAGCGGGTATTTTAGACTTCAGGAACAAGCCCTCCGGTGTCTTAATTCGACTCAATGCAACATAAACCTGGCCAGGAGCAAACGCCCCCGCAACATCTATTACTGCCGTCTCAAAAGTCAAACCCTGACTCTTGTGAACGGTTATTGACCACGCCAATTTTAATGGAAATTGTTGGAAAGTTCCTAAAACCTCTTCTTTGACAGTATTGGTTTCAGAGCTGAATGTATAAGTAATATTCGACCAAATTTCTTTTTGAATTGTAGTTTTTGATGTGTCGTCAAAAGTGACTTCGATTGTTTCTTCGTTGAACGCTGTGATTGTACCAATTTTCCCATTATAGTATTGTGGATTCACCGATTTGTCGTTTTTTAGAACCATCACGCGACAACCTTGCTTTAATTGAAGATTCAATTCAACCGGGAATTGCTCTTCAGAAAATACACCATTTAGCACGGCATTAAAGATATGCCCCTCCCCAGGCAAGCCGCGCAATTGACTCACATTTATTTGAGCGGCATTTTGATTGTGAGTTGTTAGTATAATGGAATTTTTATCTGCCCATTCAGGTGTATAAAATGTATTAAGTTGCGACAATTCGAAATCTGAAATATTTCCTGTCCTTACTGCATTGAGCAAGCTGATAAAATCTGCATCTGATTGCCGATGTACCTTAGTTAGTTCTAGCATTAGTACGTCTAGGTCGCCAATTATCCTTGAAGAAGTGAAATAAAGTGTCGGATAAAGTCCACTCAATGTTTCCCTGTCTTCGGTGGTTTCAATAGGTGGCAACTGAAAAAGGTCGCCGATAAATACAATTTGTAAACCTCCCAATGGCCGTCGATTCTGACGCACTTCTTTTAGCAAATAGTCCATTGCGTCTAATACATCTGCCCGTAACATGGAGACTTCGTCGACAACTAGCAAATCTAGTTCACGCAAAAGCAAACGAGCTTGACTTGAAATTCGAATGCCTTTAACCGTCTCTTCATCAAGCGGTCGCGGAGGCAGTGCAAACAAAGAGTGGATTGTGGTTCCACCAACATTTACTGCAGCTACACCAGTCGGCGCAGCAATTGCCATTTTTTTCTGGGTACAGCCTTTCAAGAATTTCAAAAATGTGCTTTTGCCAGTACCCGCTCCGCCGGTTAAAAACACGTTCCGCGCAGTATGATTTATGAAATCCAGTGCCATCGAGGCAATGTCGCTAACGCTATCATTGTTCATCTTTTGCAAATATAATTTGTCGGGACTATTAATAATTTTCATAGTAGGGGCGAATTAAAAAAAGCGAGGAAATTTTTAAGAAAATAAATTGAGCACAACAGATCACAACGCATAATGCGTTAAAATTTAAGAAAGGCCCCAAAACATTGATTCTATTAGATTTAAGCTCGAATTTCGAATTTCGATTTTCAAAATGCGTCATGACCTTTATGGGCAAAATTGACCAAATCGAAATTCACAGACTATTGATCCTACTATTACTGACCTACTTAAATCTTTGGGAATTTGAGAACACATAACTGATGTGGTCGAAGGTGGGCGAAGAAACCTTTAAAAACCGCGAAAAAAAATATGGGTTCACTAAGTAATAGGAACTCTCAAGAATTGTGAATTTTTAATAAGGTTAAGAGCTTGAATATCCTCCAAAATGTTCGACTTTTCGCCGCTTCGCCACTACTCATTACCAGGCAGTTACGAGGATTGTAACTGCCTTTATTTTCTGGTCAAACAATGTTCATACACATCCGGCTGCTGTATGAAATGAACTAACTTTAATTGAATTCTCCTTAATTGGGATCAAAAAATTTCAAGGAATTTACTGCTGTACTGCGTGTTAATATGTCCATAAGCAGGACACCAGTGCATGCCGTCCTACCTGGTAACATTGCTCCCAAAGTTTCCAGTCCGACTTATATTTAATCTGAAAATCTTCGGGAAACCATTCAATAGCGTCAACTTTCTCCGGTTGAGCTTCGAGTGTGCCTTTCGCAAAATAGTCACCCGCTACCGTCCAAGCTGGAACTTTTGAATTGAGCGGCAGATAGGTGAACGGGAAGTCGTAGGAGTGGAATTTCCACTTCACCATATTATCTTCCATAAAAATGATCATTGCAGGAAAATCCCCTATCGATACATACTTGATAAATGTAGCCAATAAAGAGGTATGAAAGTACCCGCTTACATCTTCGATCAGTTTAATGCTTAATTTCTTTCCAGCAACCATTCCTTTAAATAGCGATTCCGGCATCAGCAGCTCGGACGCGAAGCTGTTGGCCTGCTGTTCTTGAGCACCTTTCTTATACCATTCTGCAAGTGTGAGGTCGGTATCGGAGAACAAAGCCGATGTATCCTTATGGAGCAGGAAGTGCCCGATCTCATGCCCTAATACAAAATTTCTTTTCCCGAGCTGCGTGATCGTATCGCTTACGGAAACAATGGCCGAGTCCCCTTTGATCAAAATTCTTCCCTCAGACCCTTCTATGGGCACTTGTTTGACCAGTATTCCTAACGCCCCGGCGATTTCGTCCAGGGTAAGATCTGAAGGCTGGGTCCATCCCAAAAAGGAATGTACCTCCCGTGCGGCGTTTACCGGGTTCCTACTTTGAATCCTCATCCAACTTGTTCTTCAATATTTCAATCAGATGAAGTAATTCCTGGTCTTCCCCAATAGCCGCTTCATCCTTTTCCGTCAATTCATCAAACTTCCGGAATAACGGCACAAGTTGTGCCTGCTCTTGCGGGGAGATCAGTCTCTTTAATTCCTCGAGTCCCTTTTCTTTTAAAACTTTTATTTGATCTACCGCTTTTTGAAAACGCTCCTGGTTTGCCTGTGCCTTCAGCTTGGCATTGAGTTGTTTGATCTTAACGAGGTGCGCGTCCAGTTGCGCATCGGGTTTTTGCTCAAGCTCCTCCAGTATCTCTTTGTCCGGCCGGTAATAATTAATCTCCATCATCAAGCCATAAAGATTACTTAAAACCTGCTTTGAATTTAAAGTTGCCATATTACCTGAATGATGATTGTTGTTGATTTTTAATTCGTCTCATTAATTTTTCCCGCAGCTTGTCGAACTGCCTCACATTGATACCCAATAAATCGGCGATACCAGCTCTTTTTTTGCCGTCCTTCAATCCCTCGATCATAAACTCCAGGTCTTCATCGCCTGCGACGGCGGTTTCAATCACAGCCAGCTTCCGCTCTATCTCTTCACGCTCCCGCTCGTCTGTCGGCGGGGCAGCAAGGTCGTAAAACTCTTCTTCCACATCTTTATATACGATTTTCAGCGCTTCGCTCTTGGCAGAGGTTGTCTGTTCCACCTGCTTACTGATATAGCTGTCGGCGATTCTGATCATCTGCTGGCTCAGCGTAAAATCATCTTTCCACTCCCATATGCCCGCCAGTATTTTTTCATAGGCAATACCAAGATAATGATCAACCGGTTCGGCCCCAAGATTGGAGGCTGAATGCGCGCCGGACAAGGTACGCTGCTTCAGTCGCCACTTAATATGTTCCTTGCATTTTGCCATGGCCACCTTCCAGTCTGCATCTGTCAGTCTTTCAACCTTGCGCTGGTTTGCGTGATAGTACTTACCTGTTTCCATGATTATAATAACCGGTAAAAAATTTTTTTACACCGGTGGGGGAATTTTTAAAAGGTTCGGTTATATAACTGTTGGAGCGGCACTTATTGCTACTCAGATCAAAAATAATATAAAATAATAATATCATGGCTATAATAATTACCTACGACATTCTATCGAAACATGTGGAATTCAAAAAAGAAATGTTTCAGTTGGGCTACAAGGACCAGATTCCGGGAGAGAACTGCAAAATCATCTATTTCCCAAACACCACTTTATACCACGCAACCAGAGAAGCAGAAACTGCAAGAGATGAGGCTAAAATTGTTTGCAAGAAGCTCAACATTCAATTAGAACGCTGCGTTGCGACGATATGGAAGGATTGGGCTGCCGTTTGCGGTGAACCATTTAAGCAATAAGATGGCTGAAGTAAATAAAAAATTCAGGATACTTTCCATCGATGGAGGCGGCATACGCGGGTTGATACCCGCAAAGGTACTCATGGAACTGGAACGGGAGCTCGACAAAATCGAATCTGGCAAAAGGCTCCATGAGCATTTTGATCTGATCTGCGGCACCTCAACCGGCGCCATCCTCGCTATCGCAATTGCCCTAGGTGTACCGGCATCCGAATTGGTGGAGTTTTATAAGGAAAACGCCAGGGTGATTTTTCCAAAATGGTATTTTAAAGTAGTGCCCAGCAAGGCGCGCGCATTCATCACTTCAATTTACAGTAATAAGGCTTTGCACAAAAAGCTGGAAGAGGTGTATACAAAAGCAAATGGCGGTACAAAGCCACTTCTAAATGACCTGAAGACCAACGTTTGCATCCCTGCTTTCAATGGAAACGACGGCCAGATAAACGTAATGAAGACCCGTCACCACGAGGATTACATGCGCGACTATAAACTCCCCGCACATGAAGTAGCGCTTTCCAGCGCATCGGCACCGATTTATTTCCCGCCGCATTCATTCAGTTTTGCAAATGAGTTCGGCAGCGGCAAAAATGTGAATATGATCGATGGAGGCATCTTTGCCAACAATCCTTCCCTCATCGGCATACTGGAAGCGACCGAGAAATTCGGTCACGCATTTTCTGATATCAGTTTATTGTCATTAGGCACCGGTAAAGGCAAGCACGTCATAAAAACTGGCTGGAAGCCCAAAGATATTTGGTACTGGCTGTTTCCAAAACCGCGGCTGCTCGATATCATCCTTGACAGTCAGGCGCAGATCACTGAGCAGTACATCAATTTTATCAGGCGGCTTTGCGATAAAAATGATGATGCCTTGGATTACCTGCGTGTCCAGTATGATATGGGCGGCTCGACCATAGACCTTAACGCATCCGCGAAAAAGGACATTGATAGGTTGGAAGCCATAGGCGACGAACTGGCGAAAAACAATATAGTTAACATAATTAAATTTTTAACATCAAAATAATATGGCAAACTGTCACGACCTTTTCCTGGGGTATCAGGAGGACATCTGTATCGGCAAATCAAAAAAAGACAGGATGGTAGCCTCAAAAGAGGCTTTGAGAAAACGCATCCGCAAATGGTTCAAGGATAATCATTCTGATTACGAACCAAAATTCTTTATTCAGGGCTCGCATAAAATGAAGTCTGGCATTCGTACCAAAGAAGATATTTGCGACCTGGATGACGGCATCTATTTCTTCCGGGAGCCGGATGTCACCGCGACCACTTTGCAGAGTTGGGTATGGGATGCTGTAAATGGTTATACGGCTACAACGCCGGAACATCGCAAAAAATGCATTCGCTCCATCTTTGCGGGAGATTACGAGGTAGATCATCCGGTCTATTACAAAATCGACGGGCAAGACTATCGTATCGCTGTAAAAGACAATGGGTTTGAAGATAGCGATCCGAAAGCGATGGTCGAATGGTTCAATGGGAAAAAAGATAAGGATGGCAAGTTGATACTGCACGTCATGTACTTAAAGGGCTGGTGTGATGAGCGCCGTCACAAAATGCCTAGTGGCTTGGCAATGACGATCCTTGCAGCAAACGCCAAAGACAGAATTGTTTTGAACGACCGGGATGATATTACCTTGCGCGACATATTGAAGGAAATAAAGAAGGAGCTGGACCGCGACTTCAAATGCATCGTGCCGGCTGTGCCCAAAGACGACCTATTCGCTGGCTATGATGAGACCCGCAAAAATAATTTCCTCGGCGCTTTGAAGGAATTTATCGATGATGCTGATGCGGCGTTACGGGAGGAGAACCAGCTGACGGCCAGTAAGCTCTGGAAAAAACATTTGGGGAGCCGGTTCCCAGAGGGCAAAGACGAGAAACAGCAGAACAATAGCCGTGTCGCTGCAGCGGTAGCTGCGGGTGCGGTAAGATCAAATCCTTGGGCTAATGAATAATTTAGCCGTATTCAGGCAGGAAGCTGCAATTTGGTGCGCACAAAACCCGGGCTTTGTGTGCAGCGATAATCAGCAAGGGGTGCCTGAATTGACGGGAAAGCTGCAATTGTCGGATGGTCAGGGTGAGTGGGTAGACACTTATGAGGTCAGAATCGTTTGCACGCCCGACTATCCGTTAAGTTTCCCGTTGGTATATGAAACAGGTGGCAGAATACCCATGAACATCGAATGGCATGTTTACCCGGACGGACACGCCTGTATTTGCGCTATTCCGGAGGAAATGATTGTTTGCAGTAGAGGTATAACCATGCAAACTTTTATTAATGATTGGATGAGCCCCTACTTTTTTAATCAAAAACATCGGGAAATGCATGGTTTCTTTTTGAAAGAACGTCCACATGGCCCTGCCGGAAACATCCAATTCTTCCACGAGATATTTAAAACGGATGACCTTCGGTATATCGCTGAGATGCTATTTTATATACGTTCAAAACAGGAACCCAACCGTGTTCAGAACTGTTTTTGTGGAAGCGGTGAAAAATATCGGCGATGTCATCGCGACGCCTTCCGTTTGTTCAGGGCACTACCCGTAGATAAACTAGATCAATGTATCCGGTTCGTGCAATCCTGGGTATAACGCCGGAAAAGATTCAGGAACTGGTTATTGAGAGTCAGCAATTAAGAAACCATATTTCCTGGTTTGCATTTAATTGTTGAATCCTATTCGGCTAATTCCTCCAATGACACTTTGCAAGGATAACATATATGTCCATTCTTTTGATGAGTTTATTTAAAGTCCAACATGAACGGCTTATTTGAATTTTTTTTTCCGATAAAACAGGTATCGAAATATGTTTATAAATAATTCTAAGAGAAAGCATTTTGAGCGTCAACAATCAACTGAAAATCAATCAAAAAGTTCGACTTTTCGCCGCTTCCCTCTACCTTTCGTCAAAAGCAGGAACAACAGTGACGTTGTGAGTATGCATTTGGGTTCTGTCCAGCTCCTACCATTCTAAAAACAGTATCGAAAATGACAACCAAAAGGAAAAAGCTCTAAACAATAGATGACTACCTTTTGAGGAATGCTGGCATTGGGCGTTGGAGAAGGCTTAACGGAGTTAGACTATAATAATAAATTCGTTACTTAGTTTTACTATTTCTATGAAGCTCCAAAATCAAGCTTTTGGCAAACCGATTCTAGCTAATAAATATTTTTGGGACTTTGATGTCGACCAAATAGACTGGCAAGCATCCTATAAAACAATTATCGCTCGAATAGTTGAACGTGGTGGAGAAAACGAATGGAACGAGTTGGTGCGCTTTTACGGAAGAGAAACGATAGTGAATACACTGAAAATGGAAATTAATTTCCTCCCAGATTTCGCTATTACCGCGGCGTCACAATATTTCCAAATTGATAAAGAGGACATGCTGTGTTATATACGTAAACAGTCCAATCCGCCAACCTGG
The DNA here is from genome assembly GCA_018266935.1 of Bacteroidota bacterium. Classification (GTDB taxonomy): domain Bacteria; phylum Bacteroidota; class Bacteroidia; order Sphingobacteriales; family Sphingobacteriaceae; genus Mucilaginibacter. The sequence goes on from JAFDZL010000493.1 coordinate 33,790, forward strand.
ATTTGAGCGAACCAATCTTACGGTAAGTAATCTGAAACGGGCTATCGATAAAAAAGTAAAAGAACCTTTTTGCAACCTTAAAAAATTGGTATTTTTGACTTGAATTGTAGTTTTTTGACATCAATTGTATATGCAGCTTTTTTTGAAGTTACAATCACTTGCGTCATTCGTGGCGTACTTTAAAATCTGATTTGTAACTTCCTAATATACTGGACGTTTCGCACTCGGTTCGGGTCCCGTCCATTCCGCTTAAAGGCTTCGCAGACGCGAGGCCTTTTTTGTTTATCTCAGCCCACACTTATTAACAAGAGTTTTATTATTTTATTGAGCTTCAGGGTTGGCGCCTGCTGGATGGATAAGCCGGTAAAATATATTTCATTCAGCACTGCACACCTTGGCAGTAATTTGGAACAATATCTTTATGGGAGGTCACGCTGGCTATTGCCGCAGGCGTTTCGACGGGTTTGTTGACCTTTGTGTCGCTGAAGATGGGCAGGGCAGCGAAATAACATCGCATGACGGCCAGGCTTAAAAAAAGCATTATGAACTAAATGGTTTAACATTAAAATATTTGTATCTTTATATACATATTTACCGTTAAACACGTGTAATTATATGATGAAGTGTTTGGTGTATGCAGCATTTATTATATTGATGCCGGTTTGCCTGGCTTCGTGCAAAGCTCAGAGCCGCCAATACGCCAAACAAAGCATAAAATCAGGCACATATGTGCAGGGCGGTTATTCGGCCGTGCATGATCGCCCGCCGATCAATTGAAATGTGCTGCGTGAACAAGAATATATTGCCGGGCAGTCCCCCTGTAGTGCCCGGCGGATTTAAACTTTTGTTTTTTTTAATATATTTGAATATTATTCACGATAATAATATGACGATCAATAAGCCGGGAAAAATATCGAACGCCAGGAGCGTGATGGTATTAGTTCTGGCGGTTGTCTATTTGCTCGTATCAGGCACCCATCTTTTCTTAGCGAAAAAGCATTCGTCCAAATCCGCGCATCATTACAATTCTATCTTCAAAAGAAAACACGGCAGCCGTGCTGCTATTGTTCAGCGGGTTGATAAAACTGTCAGGGAAAGAAATAAGAAAGTAATCAACCGGGGGTCGCAGAGCCCGCCCAAGGTCGCTGCGTTTGCTACATACTATGCTACTGTAAAGTCTCCGGTTATAAAATCTCCACCCTATATTTACCTCCACTGGATCGATCACCATCAGAGCTTTCTGAAAAACCGGGTCTTTAGGATCTGACCAACACATCGTTAAGGGGTTAGCTGTTTAAGCGGTAATGCGTTTGCGTGTCTATTTTGTCTGTTTCGGACGATGGCCACAGCAATCTATTATCGGCGTTTTCAAATGGCAGCCTCTATGGTTTCCCTAACTTATCAAACTGTATGATGCTTTTACTAAGTGTTAATAGCATCATATTGGCTTTTAGGAAATATGTGTTGATCAGCTGATAGACTAATTAAATGGAAAAAGAGACCATTATCTTGTTACTAACGAGTATAAACGAAAAAAATCGAATAGACGTGCCTTTGCCGACCGATCAAATAATTGATGCGATTCGCTTTGCCACGGCCAAAGACCTGGTTACAAGAACAGATCAGGGTAATTTCCTGCTTTCAACCCGGGGACTTTCCCTGGTAAATAACGAACTGCCGTGGGAAAAGATCGTAGCAGGCATTAGCTGATAAGAATGAATTAAGGGTAAACAAATTTAGAAATGCCGATAAAAAACGATAGCGGCTTTTTAAGCAATACAAAGTGTTCCAGGTGCGGCCGGTATTTCCAATACCGGCAACCCAGGCACTTTGCCATTCGCTACCTCCTTTTTTTTCTGCCATTGAGAAGATATTACTGCGGTCATTGCCTTAGCAGTCGGTATGTTTGGCGTCGCGGCAGGAACCGGCACGAGTGATCGCAGGGCCGGGTTGCCTTAAACGCTGCCGGGAGTGACAAAAGAGATTGTTATAACTCTCCCTCAAAGAGTTGCAAAACGCCGCAAAGTGTATTTCTTCCATGTATTGGGGAAACAATTCCCCTGAATCCCCATTTGCGCGAATAGTAACAATTATGCCTAATAATTAATTGGCATTTAACTTCCGTTTATTGATAGTCTTCACAATATGCTGTTATTCTGTGGGGTATAATAGTTAACTAAAGCTTAAAGTTTAAGGCTCAGGTTGGATAGCGCATCATACCGTACACATGGTATAATAATTGGCTGATATGTGGTACCCTAATTATGTAAAATAAAATGGAACGGAAACCTGAAAAAACACAAAAAGTAACCAGAACATTCACCAAACTGGCGCTGCCTTTACTGGCCTGCGCAGTGATGCTCTATACTTCGTGCCGCAAAACCGAGAACGCTCCGGCGCCGGTAAATAAAGCGGGACAAACCACCACACCAACCAACGCTGCGCTGGCAAAACAGATAGCGATGAACCTGGCGCACTCTGTTAGCGGCAGATTCGGCGGTATAAACCTGATGGGCGGCATGAATTCGCTCTCGCTGGGTCAGCATAACGCCGGGCTGGAGAACCCCCTGCTTTGCGGCTTGTTCACCGACTCATTGGTAGATCTCAACTCTACACAAGGCGACACTACTACGCACATTGGCGGTAACCAGACTTTCTTCTTCAACTGCGACAGCGGCAAGACCAAGGGTTACGTTGCCTACGATTCGCTGAACACCACACGCAAAGTGCCCAACGGCTGGTACCAGGGCTTTTACGTGAAGCAGGCCTATACGATCAAATGTCTCGACTCCAGGAACCGCTTTATCGGCGTAAACGGCGACAACTACTTTTACCAGTACATGAACCTGATCTGCGATTGCGGCAAAAACGTTGTCGATATAGAGAATTGCAACTTTGTACTGAACAACCTGAAGATCTGTTTAGACTGTAGTGATATTGTGAGCGGTACGGCAACCTTTACCGCCTACGGCGAAGGCTGGCACGTGTCGGGTACGCTGGAATTTATCGGCAACCACACGGCAAACGTAACCATCGGCGGCGATACCTTCCAGATCAATACGCTGGATTACAGTTGGTAATTAATCAGAGCCAGAACAAAGTTCAAAAACATACAAACCAAACCCAAAAGAAAGCGATATAGATAGAGGACGAAGGACTGCGGAGCGATCTGCGGTCCTTTTTTGTTTTTGGGGCGTGATGCCGGGTGCCGAATAGAGGCGCCGTTCTGTCGTTTACTCACTTCTTTACCAACCTCACAAGGAACCCGCCACCCGGCGCAAGTTTAATCTTTAACGAATCACCTTTTTTGACATTGCCTTCGCTGATCAAATAATCCGCCGGGTAACGATCAGCGTTTACGCCGTCTTTACAGACGGTTACGGTATAATTCGCATTCTCCTCCAGGAAATCAAATTTCAGTTCAATTTCGCGCGGCGTCCAGTTACTCATTCCGCCGATGTACCAATTGGCGCCGTGCTGCCGGGCGGTGACGATGAATTCACCCACTTTGCCATCGATCACATGGGTTTGGTCCCAGGTGGTCGGCAGGCTGCCCAGTAATTCCATGAACTTAGGTTCGAGCAAGGCCTGGGAGGGGTTCCCCGAGAATATCTGCATCGGGTTGTCATACACCACGAACATGGCCAGCTGGTGGCAGCGCGTTCCCTGGCTCATGGGCATACCTTCTATCATTCGGAAGCCTTTTTGCGAGGCATTATTCAGCAAGCCCGGCTCATAATCGAACGAACCCGCCAGCATGCGTGTGAAAGGCAGCGTAACGTCGTGTGCGGGCGTCACCTTGTCGCTCCAGATATTATACTCGGAGCCCATCACCCCTTCGCGCGTGATGTTATTGGGATATGTGCGATTGAAACCCTTAGGCGGATAAGCGCCGTGGTACATGATCATGATGTGATGTTCGGCGCAGGCTTTGGCGATGCGATGATAAAAGTTTACCGTTTTCTGGTCATCCCGGTCTATGAAGTCGGTCATGATGAAATCTACGCCCCATTTGTTGAACCGGTCGAGCGCGCTGTCCAATTGCCTGTTCAACGCATAAGATAGCGTCCACATGCTTAACTTGATACCCTTCTCTTTGGCATAAGCCACCAGCGTATCCATATTGATGTCGGGATTCATTTTGAACAGGTCGGCGGCATCGCTCCAGCCTGCGTCCATCATGATTCGGTCGAAGCCGAAGCGTTTGGCAAAATCGATATAATACTTGTAGCTGGCAGTGTTTACGCCCGACCGGAACGGCACATTGAACAGGTTTACGTTGACGATCCATTCGTCCGTAGCTTTACCCGGATGCACCCAATCGGCATCGCCAATGCGCGAGGGCGAAGCCAGCCGATATACGATGTCGTTGGAAGGAAGTTCTTTGTCTTCATCGGCTATCATCAGCACCCGCCATGGGAATGAACGTGTGCCTTTGGTTCGGGCGATATAGCCGGCTCTTTTGGTGACGACCAATTCGGGGTATTCACCCCCAGTTAACTTTTCTTGGAGAGGGTAATGGGCGAATCTGGCGTCAAGCTCTGATGAAGCCGTCCCGCCAAGGAACATGCCCGGATAATCCTCAAGGTCCGATTCAACTACGGCGACCTTCGGGCCGCCTGGTTCGGTTACAAGTATAGGCGTGTAGCCGATGGTTCCGGGAGCTACAGAATCAAGCATTTTCAGCGGGTATTGTTCCTCGTAGCTGGTGTGAAAAACATCTGCGTCATCTCGTTTGTGAACAGCCGGGAACCATGCGGCAGAAGAATTTGCAAAGCGGAATTTCGCAACCTCACTCTGAACGATAATAGAATCTCTGAATGATGTGAGGAAACGATAAGCGACGCCATCGTCATAAGCGCGGAACTCCACCCTATAAGGTTTGCTGAAAGTGATCGTAAGCAGATTGTAGTCGTCCCTGATCTTTTTGCGCTTTTCGGGCGCAGGCGATATGATCACATCATTGACGGATTTCCTGGCTGAGGACCGGATCCGGTTGCCCGCGGAAAAACCAGGGCCATTTTCCAGCAACATATTGGCCTCAGACGGCTGCAGGATAAGTGTGCCATGCTCATAAACGGCGTACCTCATGTCTTTGTCAAACCACACTTTTACGCAGATCTTTCCTGAAGGTGAACAAACAGTCAATGTATCGGCGCTTTTAGCCACATAAGAGATCGACAAAAGGGCAAGCCAAAGGAGGTATCTTTTCATAAAGCGACAAGCGGGTGATTTATAATACCGAAAGTTAGGTATTTATATGACGGGCTGAACCGTTTTTACAAAATAAGGCGAGCCTCCGGCTCTGAGCCTGTGTAAGAGGCGTAGCCTCGGCCGATCTTGTAACAACGGATTTTAATCCGTTGAAAACCGAAAGCCACTAATGTTCCACCGCGCTTTTGATCACATAACCATCCTGCCCGTTGAAGCTTACCTTGTACCAATCCGCACCTTTTTGCAGTACGCGCACTTCAGTAGCGTCGGGAAGTTTGGCCAGGACAGCAGAACCGTAATCGGGTGATCGATGGAGATAAATGATACCGGTAACGTTGGCATGGAGCATTGTTGTATAAGTTGAGTCAGGTGGAACGGGCGTCGCCGGATGAGCGGCGGGAACGGTTTTTACTGCAGCCGGTGCTTCTGCCTGTTTTTCTTTGGCTTTGGCAGGAGCAATCACAAACTTATGGTGCTTTTTAGCATGGCCCGGCATTGCTGATGCAGCAACTGTGGTTTGCGTCGTTGGTTGAGACGTGGTATTCTTAGGATGCCCTTGCAGGTTTCGCATAACGTACGCTGCAAATAATCCGGTTACTACAAGGAAAGTCAGCGTAACAGCAACGTTGATGTATTTGAGCCGAAACGCCGCAAGGTGGCGTCTTTGAGAGCGCCGCAAAGCTGTATCATATTTGCGGCGACGGCGCTCATCGCGCAGGATGTCGTAGGCTTCGGTGATCTCGCAGAAGTGCGCATTCATGAATGCGTCCTGCTCATCCATAAACTTGCGCGCAAGCTTCTGGTAGGCCGCCTCAATCTCGTCGGTGCCGGCGTCGCTGGCGGTTCCGAGGATGTAGTAAAAGTCCTTCATACTCAACGATTGTTGGATGGCCTTTCACCGTGAAAGTTTAATATAAAATTAGGAATTTTGATAACCTGCGGTCAATAGATTATAGAGCCGTCATGTCCCAGGCGACAATGTCCCAGGTTTCATTATCGTCGCCGGGATACGTCCTTATAATTTCGAACCCCATTTTTTGATGCGCTCTCAGCGATCTTGGATTTCGTTGAGCTATCTCCGTAAGGCAAAGCCGATAGTCGTTTTTTACTTGGTCGGCCAAGGCATGATATAGTCCGGGAAGAATCCCCATGCCCCTAAAGCCTTCGGCTACGCAGACCTGCCCGCCGACTACAAAGGCGTATTCGCGAAGTGGCCTGCCATTGTAAACGCACTGGTCAAATTGTTCAAACATGGGAGTTAAACTAGCAATATGATCTTTCATCGCTGAAGTCATGGCCAGGGTATAGCCGATCACTTTTCCGTCCTTTACGGCGATGGTCTGCGGCAGGTATTCAGACATGGTTTTCAGCAATTCCAGCGTATGTTCAACGAAAACAAAACCTTCCCGGTCAAGCGTCTCCTGGCTGATCGACGTATAATGATTCTTCCGCTGAAGCGATAAGATCTGTTCCAGGTCAGCATCAGTATGAGCAGCACGAAAGACAATATCCATTTTATTGCAGGTGATACGCGGTTTCGACCTTAACGCCGTTGCAAAGTGTCTGATAAACCACGCAATATCGTTCGGTCAATTTTTCCAGGCTGGCCATTTGCTCTTCGCCGGCGTCAGTGTCAAGGTTGAAGCTCAGCCTGATCTGCCTGAAACCTACCGGCGCTTCTTTGGATACGCCCAACGTTCCCCGAAAATCGAGGTCGCCCTCAGCCATTACTGTTCCGCCTTTGATGTCGACGCCGATAGCCGTTGCGACGGCGCGGAGCGTCACACCGGCACAGGCTACGAGAGCCTCGAGCAGCATATCGCCCGAGCAAGCCAGCATACCGGTGCCACCGGTAGCAGGGTGAAGCCCGGCCTCGACCAGCGCCTTGCCGGTTTCAACTTTGCAGGAAATGCCTTCACCCAGGTTGCCTTCGGCTTTCAGGGTGATCAGCGCCGAATCCGGATCGGTTTTGTATTTTTCTTTTAATGGGGCCTGTAAATTTTTCAGGGCAGAAGCGTCCATATAATATTCGATTTAGTTCACTAAAACTTCATCTACAAAAACCCACGAGGGTTTACCTTTAGCCGGGTGCCAGTCGGGCAGCTTATAGATAGGTTTGGCAACAACGCGGAGGCAAGTAACCGGCGCCCCGCCCCGAAGCTTACAATTAAGGCCCATAGCAATATCAGGCTCGCCTTTTTTCTGTGTAGCCGTCGTCAGGCTTCCCATTGGCCGCATGTGCTGCGCGTCTGTGCCGCCCCAGACCTCAATTTCTGTGGGCAGAAATATCTGGCTGCCGATCATTTTCAGGCAGTTCAGCGTTAGAGCATGCGGTGTAACCGGGTTCTTGAAATACAGCATAAATTCCATGTCCTGCTGCGTACCCAGCCATTTGTTGTTGCCGAAATTCATGCCGCCAAGCTCACCATCGATGATCGTGTGAGCGCCGTCAGCGCTGTAGCGTTCGTTCACGGGTTTGACGAGTGACACGCTGTCCGGCCAAAGGCTATCTTTATAAAATGCATTCGTCACCACATCGCTGCCGTACCAGCCGGTTTTGTAGGAACGGGCCTTGATGGTAATATTGTCGCTGATAATGATGCCGGGTTTGTACACGGGCGAATTGACGCTGTCAGGATCTTTGCCGTCGGTAGTATAGCGGATGTCGGTGCCTTTGATCGGGTTTGAAATGATCAACTCGACCGGCTTTTTAAATACAAAAGCGGTGTTCTTCAATTGCGGCGGTATCAGCTTCATCGGCTTACCGTTGTCCTTGAAGCCCTGTATGAATTCGACGTTTTTATTGGCGCTTTGCAGTTTGGCAATATCACCCGCATTGAGCCCCGTGTTCCAAACCGTTACTTCCTTCAGGCTTTTGAACGAATGCAATGAGGCCAAAGCCTGCGTGGTCAATTTATCACCCGCAAGCGATAGCGAACGCAGGCATTTTAGTGAAGACAAATTGTTCAGCGTACTGCCGGTGATGTCTGTAAAATCGAGATTCAGCGTCCGCAGGTTTTCAAACTGCGCGATGATTTTCAGCTCGGCGTCTTTCACAGGCATCTTATCCACGTTAAGCGCAACGATCTGTTTCTTGATGGGCGCCAGGTCCTCTAAAACTTTAGGGTTATATGCCGCTTTGTTGTAAATATCAACAGAAAGTGCGGGCGAGCCCTGGGCCAGTTGGTTGATCACCCGGTAATTATTCCCCAATTTTTTGATCGTTTTTTCATCCGCTGCTGAGAAGTTATATTGCTCGTCACTTTCTTCAGCCGGTTTTAAGAATGATGTTGAGGCAAGGCGCAGGGAATCGCTCAAAGGCAAGTCGGTCACCTTTTCCTTGAAATCGGCATTTTCCTTCACCCATTGAAAAAGCACGGCCATTTCGGCATGCGTCAATTGTGGTTTGCCGACCGGAGGCATGTGTTTTTTCTCTTCCTCGGGCAAATGAATGCGCTGTAACAACAGGCTTACCTGCGGCTGGCCGGGAACGATCAGCTTGCCGTCTTTTCCGCCTTTCAGTATCGATTTTTCGTCGATCAGCATCAGTCCCCCTTTGAGCTTGCTCTCATTATGGCAGCCGATACACTTGGTATCGAATATGGGCTGAACAACGTCGCGGTAAACCAGCGCCTGGTCGATGGGTACCAGTTTTCGACTGTTATTCATTACCGGGGCAAGCAGGAAATCGTCGCCATGCGTTACACTCGCTCCGTAATGGCCGGCGACGAACAGAAAAGCGACTGTGGCAATCGAACCGGATCGTGCCAGGCTCAAGCTGTACCAGGGTTTGGACCGTGCCCAATAAATAAGTGATGAAACAAAAACTATGCTCACCCCGAACCACTTGTGCCATTCCACATCGCTGCCCTCGTAGCCGGGTTCACGCGCCAGGAAGAGGCCCATAATCGCTGTTATGGCCGAAAATAATGCACCAAGCAGGAGTAACAGCGTTGCAAAATCCTGGTAAAGTTTTTCGCCCGAAAATGTTGATCTGAAGCGGAAAAACTCCATTAGCATCGCCAGGATCAGCAATACGATAGGAAAGTGCAGGATAAGCGGGTGCATTCTTCCCACGGGCTGCAGCCAGCGGGGAATCACCAGGTGGTCGCCGGCAAGCAGCAGAACAATGATGAAAATATTAAGTGCAAATAAGATGTTATCTGCAAAAGCTTTATGGGTGCTTTTGATCATCTGGAATTAAACGCGGGTAAATTTATACGGATACACTTTGCCCGAGGCCCATTGCGCCACGTACAGGTTCTCATCGTCATCCACCAATACGTCGTGCGGGTTGCGGAAGATCTTTTCGGCCTGCGACATAGGCTGTAGAACGCCATCTTTATAAACAGGCTCGGTCCCGCCGATATTGGAAACTACCTTATTGTGCTTGTCGAGTATGGTTACAAAACCTGAATCCGCTTCATTCAGACTTGGCGAACGAAGTACTGCGGCATACAAATGGTTGCCTTTGATCACCGGGCGGCAAACGCAGGCCCCGGGCAGTTTGATCACCTCGATCAGTTTGCCATCCATGCTGAAGCGTTTGAAGCAGTTGCGAGTACGGTCGGTCACCAAAAGGGTAGGTGTGGATTTCCGGCGGTCGATCAAAATGCCGTGGCAGTTGTCGAGGTGCTCGTCGCCGTCACCACGCCCGCCGAAAAAGTTCAGTAGCTTGCCGTTTTTGTCATAATGCGTCACGTATTGTGCGCAATAACCATCGGCAATGAAGAAATCGCCGTTTGTATCCACCGTAGTTTCCGTCGGCACAAATTCTTCGGCTTTTTTATAAACGCCGGTCTCCAGCGGCACGTCGATGGTCATCAATATTTTCCCGTCGATGGTAGCCTTATAAACCTGGTGTTTTACCGTATCGGTGATAAACAAAACCTCGGTGCCATTCTCATCGAAGCGGGTGAAACCGTGCGCGCCGGGGAATTCATGTCCCCAGGTGTCCAGCAGCTTGCCCGATTTATCGAAGATGAGCACGTTGTTTTTCGTCTCATTGGTCAGCAGCATAATGCGGCCCTGATTGTCCTGCACAAACTCATGGCAATCGTTCACGGGGTTGATGTTCGGGTCGGCCTTGGCCCACTTATTATCCATACGGTAGCGCATATTGCCATGACCGTAAATCGTATCGTCACTTTTTGCAAAAAGATCCTTTGTGATAAAAAAGGTGGCTGCCGATGCCAGCGCTGTTTGTTTAATAAAACTTCTTCTTTCCATAGCTAAATTATCAGGAAACAATATCACGTACTACATTGCCGGCCACGTCGGTCAGCCTGTACCGGCGACCCAAACTCTTGAACGTCAGTTTGGTATGATCAATGCCAAGCTGATTTAAAACTGTCGCGTGAAAATCATGCACATGCACCGGGTTGCTTACAATGTTATAGCCGAAATCATCGGTCTCACCATAAACCATCCCCGGTTTAATCCCTCCGCCGGCCATCCAGATGCAGAAGCAGCGCGGGTGATGGTCGCGCCCGTAGTTGTCTTTTTCCAGTTTGCCCTGGCTGTAGTTCGTCCGGCCGAATTCGCCGCCCCAGATCACCAGTGTTTCATCGAGCAAGCCACGTTGCTTCAGGTCGGTCACCAACGCGGCCGATGCCTGATCGACATCTTTGGCCTGGCCGGCCATTTCTTTAGGCAGGTTGGAGTGCTGATCCCATCCCTGGTGATACAGCTGAACGAAACGAACGCCGTTCTCCGAAAGCTTCCGCGCCAGCAGACAATTAGCCGCATAAGTTCCGGGCACCAAACATTCAGGACCGTAAAGCTTCACAATATCATCTGATTCCCTGGATACATCCATAATATCAGGCACTGCCGTCTGCATACGGAAGGCCATTTCGTATTGCTGCACCTTGGTTGTGATCTCCGGATCGTGGAATTCTTTGGCTGATAGGTCATTCAACTCAGCCAGCTTATCGAGCATTTTGCGGCGCTCCTGTTTATTCAGGCCCTCGGGGTTATTGAGGTAAAGCACCGGGTTTTCGCTGCTGCTGAACAATACCCCCTGGTGAATGGAATCGAGAAAACCGTTGCTCCACAGCTTGGAATAAACGCCCTGCCCGTTGCCTTTCCCCTTGGATAAAAGGACGCAAAACGCAGGGAGATTCTTATTCTCACTGCCCAGGCCATAACTCACCCACGAACCCATACTTGGGCGATTGCCCTGCTGCGCGCCTGTTTGGAAGAAGGTGAGCGCCGGGTCGTGATTGATGGCCTCGGTGTAAATGGTTTTGATGATACAGATATCGTCGGCTATACCCCCGATATAAGGGAACAGGTCGCTTACCCAGGCCTTTGAGCGCCCGTATTGTTTGAAATCGTAAAATGAACCAGCCAAAGGATACGACTTTTGAAGCGCGGTCATCCCGGTTAGTATCTGGTTGCCGCGAACGGATGCAGGCAGTTCCTGTCCCATCATTTCACGCAGTTTGGGTTTATAGTCAAATGATTCCAGTTGCGAAGGTGCGCCATCCTGGAACAGGTAGATCACCCGTTTTGCCTTCGGAGCGAAGTTGGGTATGCCCGGTATAAAATCACCGGCGCTATCGCCGCCAATGCCCGACAACAAGTCGGGGATCAATAGCGAACCCAATGCAACGCTGCCTATACCCAAACTCAGTTTGGATAAAAATTTGCGCCGGTTGTAGCTCAAAGCATGCTCTAAAAACTCTTTATCCATGGCATCAGGTTTTAGTGATGGCTTCCTCTAAGTTATATATCGTGTCGATCACCTTCATCATAGCGGCCTGTGTAATTTTATCTATTCCGGCAGGATTTGGAAATTCGCCAACGCTGATCAGTTTGTCCGCATTCTTTTCGGTCATCGTCTGCAGCTGGTCCTGGTAATAGCTCACCAGGATACTCATTTCTTTTTCGGTCGGCTTACGGCAAATGATGCGCCTGAAAGCCTCGGATATTTTATCCTTTGGCTGATTATTTTCCAAGACAACCTTTGCCGCGAGAACCCGTGCGGCCTCAAGCATGGTCGGATCGTTTTCCATTTCCAGGGCCTGCAGCGGCGTATTGGTTTTAAGGCGCTGCACTTCGCACTGGTCGCGGTTGCTGGCATCGAAAATGGCCATCTCAACCGGAGGCGAGGTTCGTTTGATCAGGGTGTACATACCTCTTCGATATAAGTTTGGCCCGTGCACCTGGCGGTAGCTGGCCAATTGGCCCCTGCCGGATGTGGTGCTTTCCCACAGACCCGCCGGCTGGTACGGATTTACGCTTGGGCCGCCAATGGTTTTGTTCAATAGGCCACTGCTCGCCAATACCATATCGCGGATAAATTCCGCGGGCAGACGATTGCGTGGCCCGCGGGAGAGCAGTACATTGTCTGGATCATTTTTTAGCTTATCCGGCGTGATGACCGCCGATTGCCGGTACGTCGCCGACATGACAATTTCTTTTACCAGCCGTTTCATGTCCCAGCCGTGCGTCTTAAAATCGACCGCAAGCCAGTCGAGCAGCGGCTGGTTTGAGGGCAATTCGCCCTGCGAGCCGAAGTCGCCTTCGGTTTTTACGATACCCCTGCCGAAAAATTCTCCCCACATTTGGTTCACTAAAACCCTTGCGGTAAGCGGGTTCTTATCGTCGAACACCCATTCAGCCAGACCGAGCCTGTTTTTTGGATATTTTGGATCGAATGCTAAAATCGATTTTGGCGTACCCGGGAATACTTCGTCGCCGTGGGTATCGTAGTTACCGCGTTTTAAAACGTACGTCCGGCGGTAAACCTCGCTGTCCCCCATTACCGACACGATCAAGCGACCAGTATCTTGTTTATTGATAAACTTCAGTATGTTTTTCACATCGCTGTTGCTGATCTGCATCATCGGCCGCTTGGCGTAGGTTTCCGGCCCGCCAACAGTCGATTGCAAGCCCGCCTCTTTTACGCTATTAAAAAAAGCGAAGACCGAGTAGTACTCCTTCTGCGAGAACGGGTCAAACTTATGATCATGGCAATGGGCGCATTCCAGGGTTATACCCATAATTCCCTTGCCGAAGGTATTGGTACGATCGGTGACATAAGCCACCCTGTATTCTTCGTCTATTACGCCGCCTTCTTCTGTTATCTTATGATTACGGTTAAAACCGGTCGCCAGCAGTTGTTCTTCGGTATGATTGGGTATCAGGTCGCCTGCAAGCTGCCAGGTGATAAAATCTTTGTAAGAAAGGTTCTCGTTGTAAGCGTGTATCACCCAGTCGCGCCATGGCCATTGCGTGCGGTAATTGTCGTCCTGGTAACCGTGCGAATCGGCGTAGCGGGCGACATCCATCCAGTGCAGCGCCATTTTTTCGCCGTATTGCGGCCGCGCCATCAGTTCATCGACGATCTTTTCATAAGCATTCGGGCTTTTATCGGCCAAAAACTTATTCATCAAAGCTATATCAGGCGGGAGGCCGTTCAGGTCGAAACAGAGCCGTTTCAGCAGCCGTTCTTTATCGGCTTCAGGGTTTGGAGCAAAGCCTTTTTGTTCCATCTTGTTCAGCACGAAATGGTCGATCTCGTTCTTTGGCCATGCCTTATCTTTCACATCGGGAACCGGCTGAGGTTCAGGCGGAACAAATGCCCAGTGCTTTTCATATTTCGCGCCCTGTTTGATCCATTTTTTAATCAAAGCCACTTCATAGGGCGAAAGCCGCTTCAGGTTCGATTTGGGTTCCGGCATCATTTCGCTCGAATCACTTGTCGTGATCCTGCGGTACAGTTCTGAGGCTCCGGGGTCGCCGGGAACAAGGGCATGCAACGATGGGTCGTCCTTTAAAGCTGCATAGGCACTTTCGGGAATATCCAAACGCAGATTGGCTTTGCGCTTGTTGGCGTCAGGTCCGTGGCATTTGAAACATTTGTCGGAAAGGATGGGCCGGATATTATAATTGTAGCTGACCACATCGGGGATATCCTCGGACGCTATCGATTTTTCGGATGAACTATGGCAAGCGCCGATGCCCGTCATTACCCCCGCACCACATAACAGTAAACAAAATGCCCTTAGACGCATTCTAATCAAATAAATACAAATCCTGGTTTACAATTGAGATTAAACTAAGGTAGCAATTTATTGGGGGAATAAAAAAAATGTATCGAATTTGATACCTCAATTGCGTTGCTTGTGTCCGCGCACACTATGCTCCGAAGACCACCTTTGAATTCGCCGTAGTTATCTCCGCGACATGCTCTATCGAAGTCATTTTAAGATCAGCTACTTTTTGGGCGATATAAGTGATGTAGGAACTTTCATTAGGCTTACCGCGGAAGGGTACCGGCGCAAGATATGGTGAATCAGTTTCCAGTACGATGTGTTTCAGGTCCACCTGTTCCACGACTTTATCCAGACCGGAATTCTTATAAGTAACCACGCCACCGATGCCAAGATAGAAACCGATACTGATCAGTTTCTGCGCCTGCTCAAGCGTACCCGTGAAACAATGCAAAATACCGCGCAGGTTCTCGTCGTATTCCTGCTCCAGCACCTCAAAAACTTCGTCGTATGAATTGCGGCAATGGATGACGATGGGCAGTTTCAACTCCTTTGCCCAGCCTATCTGGATTTTAAAGGCTTCGACCTGGATACCAAGCGTAGTTTTATCCCAATACAGGTCGATGCCGATCTCGCCGATGGCGTATATTTTACGCCCGGGGATGGCTTTATATATGGTATCTAACTCTTCATGCCAGTTTTCCTTTACATCGCAGGGATGCAGCCCAAGCATGGGGAAGCAATTTTCGGGAAAGGCATCCGCCAAAGCAAAAACTTTTTCTATCGACGAGGAATCCACGTTTGGTAAAAACAAACGCCCGACGCCATTGTCAAAGCAGCGCTGCATTAACGCCTGTCTTTTGGCAGGCTCGGTTTCGTAATATTGATGGGTATGCGTGTCTGTTAATAGCATAGTGTAACGTCCTGAAATAAGTTGACGGATTTAAGATAGTCCCGATGGCTGTAAAGTTATCGGGATTTTTTGTTGATGCACCATTTGAGGTGTATTCAAGTTCAAAGATAAATGAGGTCTTCTGTT